>CP073759.1:1350384-1687980 GCA_018398995.1 Methylophilaceae bacterium
CGAATTAGCAGGGCTCGAAAAGGAAGTGATGTTGATTGGTCAAGGAAGTCACTTTGAGCTGTGGAGTAAGGAAGCTTGGTTTAGGCAGAGTAAGGAAGCGGTCAATGAGGACGGTGACTTTGAAATGCCATCGGAACTAGAGGGTTTCTCACTATGACAAAGGGCGCTGAAGTGGCGCCCTCTTCAGTATTGGGGGAGGCAAATGCTGAACAAGCATCACATATTACCGTTTTGTTAGCTGAGGCGGTGGATGCATTGGCAATTAAAAAAGAGGGTACTTATATTGATTGTACATTCGGCCGCGGCGGACACAGTAGAAGCATTCTGAGTCAATTGGGACCTAAAGGTCGTTTGTTTGCCATTGATCGCGATATGGCCGCTTTTTCAGCTGCGCATGAGATTAATGATGCGCGCTTTTATATGGAGCATTTGCACTTTTCAGAGTTGGATCAGTTGGTGGCAAAGCATCAATTAACCAGTGTCGATGGTATTTTGATGGATTTGGGTATTTCATCGCCGCAAGTGGATGTGAGTGGGCGAGGGTTTAGTTTTCGGTTGGATGGTCCATTGGATATGCGGATGGATCAAACGCGTGGCAAAACGGTAGCAACGTTACTAGAGACGATAACAGAAAAACAACTAGGGGAGGTCATAAAAGATTATGGTGAAGAACGGTTTGCTAAGCAGGTTGCAAGGGCGATTATTAAGGAGCGCAATGACGGGCGCGCCATCACCACTACAGGGCAGCTTGCCAAGATCGTGGCAAATGCAATCCCAAAGATTGAGCCGGGCAAGAACCCTGCAACGCGCACCTTTCAAGCTTTACGGATTTTCGCAAATCAGGAGATTGAAGAGTTGTCGTTAGTGTTGCCGCAATGTTTGAATTTATTGGCAGAGGGTGGACGTTTGGTGGTGATTAGTTTCCACTCGCTTGAGGATAGAGTGGTGAAGCGTTTTATCAAGAGTGAGTCGAATCGTGATGACTTGCCATCCAACTTTCCAGTCAAAGCGAAAGATTTACCGCAGTCGCGGTTGGTGAGTGTGGGAAAGGCAGTGAAGCCCAGTGACCGTGAGGTAGCATTAAATCCTCGGTCTCGAAGTGCGGTGATGAGAGTGGCAATGCGAACGGCGGTACTGTAATGCAGCTGAACTTAATTTTATATTTAGTATTGGTTGTTATTGGTTTGGGTGTGGTGACATCACAACATGAAGCGCGCGAGTTACATGCCGAACATGAAAAATTAGTGGTAGTGGCGGCAAAATATAAAACAGAGTTTGAGCAGTTGCAGATAGAGCAAAGCACTTGGGCAATGCATTCCCGTATTGAAGAAATGGCAACAAAAAAATTACAGATGAAAGTGCCGATCCCAAAAGAAGTTCAAGTCATCGTGTTAGACAAAGGTGTTCAGTAGTATGGAATTTAAACGACAACAGCAGCAACAACTAAAAGCACTAAGCTTGCCAGAATGGCGTAGACGCTTATTGTTGATTGCAGTCTTGTTTGGTTTTGTCTTGTTGCTTGTTAAAAGTGTTTATTTGCAAAGTATGAATAAGGATTTTTTGCAGAAAAAAGGCGGAGATCGTTATATCCGTACATTAGAGCTCCAAGCTGATAGAGGAAAAATAAAAGATAGAAATGGTGAAATTCTTGCTGGAAGTAGTCCTGTTGCATCTGTTTGGGTAAACCCTTCAGTTGTTCAGATGAGTGAAAAGCAAAAAAAAGCGTTAGCAGAATTGCTAGACATGCGTGTGGCAGTCATTGATCAAAAAATCAGTAATAAACAAAAAGAGTTTGTCTATATCAGAAGACGTATTGCGCCTGATTTAGCAGAAAAAGTAAAAAAGCTTAATATCGCAGGTATTGCTTTGGAGCGTGACTATAAGCGATTTTACCCAGCTGGAGATGTTGTGTCTCATGTGGTTGGTTTTACTGGGGTTGACGGTAATGGGCAGGAAGGCTTCGAGCTTGTACGTAACGATGAGCTTGCTGGTTTAGCAGGCCAGCGCCGCGTTATTAAAGACAGGTCTGGTCAAATCGTTGAAGAGTTAGAGGTAGTCAGACAACCCAGTGATGGTAATGAGTTGGTTTTAAGTATTGATCGCCGCATCCAATATCTGGTCTTTAGAGAGCTATCTAAATCAATCGAATACTATAAAGCCAAAGCAGGTTCTGCAGTGGTGTTAGATGCCAAAACGGGCGAAGTACTGGCGATGGTTAATTTGCCAACTTACAACCCTAACAATCCAACCAATATAAAAGGTAAAACACGCAATCGCGCCTTAACTGATGTGTTTGAGCCTGGCTCAACGATGAAGCCCATAACCGCTGCCGCGGCTTTACAGTTTGGCGGGTATGTTGCAGAAACAAAAGTGGATACAGCGCCTGGGTATATGAAAATTGGACCGGCAACCATACATGATACGCATGCTTACGCAGAATTAACGGTGTCTGAAGTGGTGAAAAAGTCTTCTAATGTGGGGTCTGCAAAAATTGCGCTCAGTTTAGATAAAAAGAAATTATGGACAGTATTCAATCAATTGGGTTTTGGTGAGAAAACTGATATCGGTTTTCCAGGTGAAGTGCGTGGAAAGGTGCGAGATTATGAGACTTGGCGACCTATTGAGCAGGCAACGATGTCTTATGGGCATGGGATTAGTGTCACTTTATTACAGCTTGCCAGGGCCTATACGGTATTCGCAAATAATGGTGAATTAAAACCAGTATCATTAATTAAATTAGACGAGGCGCCCGAGGGGCAGTCGGTATTTTCTGCTGCCGTGGCAAATAGTGTCAAAGATATGCTGGAATTGGTGGTGCAAGATGGCGGCACTGGCACAAAAGCGCAAGTTACAGGTTATCGCGTAGCGGGTAAAACAGGCACTGCGCATAAATTAGGTGCAAATGGATATGAACGGGATAAATATGTAGGTTCGTTTGTTGGGCTTGCGCCTGCGTCCAATCCGCGTTTGATTATGGCGGTCATGGTAGATGAGCCAACCAATGGACAGTATTATGGTGGGACCGTAGCGGCACCTATATTTAGCAGTGTGATGTCAGAAGTGTTGAGGCTCTTGGCGATACCACAGGATGCGCCCAATGCCAATGTGATCGTGCCAAAATTTGCTGATGATGATGTTCAGGAGATGGTATGACTGATTATCTGAGGCATGTTAAAGCGAGTGCAATCACTGCGGATAGTCGAGAAGTGGTGCCTGGTGCATTGTTCTTGGCATATCCTGGAGAGTCGACTGATGGTCGCTCATATATTATAGATGCCATTAATAATGGTGCCAGCGCCATTTTATGGGAGGCGGAAGGTTTTATTTGGGATAAGCATTGGCAAATAGAGAATCTTCCGGTAACCAACTTAAAACAAGAAGCAGGTAAGATTGCAGCCAACTTTTATGCAGAGCCGTCAAGCCAATTATGGATGATTGGGGTAACAGGAACTAACGGTAAAACATCCGTTACTCAATGGTTGGGGCAGTGTTTTGATGTATTAAACAGGCAGTCGGCGGTCATTGGTACGCTTGGCAATGGTGTATTAAACCAGTTAACACCCACATCAAATACCACACCGGATGCTTTATTACTGCAGCGGCTATTGGCAGGTTACGTCGAGCAAAAAATTGATGTTGTTGCGATGGAAGTTTCCTCTCATGGCTTGAGTCAAGGTCGGGTGAATGGGGTGCAATTTGATGTAGCCGTACTCACTAATTTAACCAGAGATCATCTTGATTATCACGGTACGTTTGAAAATTATGCCTCTGCTAAAGAGAAGTTATTCAAATGGGATAGTTTGAAGCATGTGGTATTGAATAGTGATGATGATTTTGGTTTGCGGATTAAGCAAAAATGCAGTACAGCCTCAGTCAACATATTGACGTATGGTATCGATAGTGGTGAGGTGCGTGCGTCTGATATTCGTTTTGAAAACGCCGCTATGCAATTCAAGGTGACAACACCATATGGAGCGGCTGATGTAGAAGTTGATTTGGTTGGGCGATTTAACGTTTATAACGTGTTGGCGGTGTTGTCGACACTGCTAATCTCAGATGTGTGCTTACAAGATGCAATTCATGCGATTAAACAATTAAAAGTGCTACATGGTCGTATGCAGCAGTTTGGTGGTGGCAACATGCCATTGGTTGTTGTTGATTATGCGCATACGCCAGACTCTTTACAAAATGTGTTGATGACTTTAAGGGTGCAAGCCAAGCAACAATTGATTTGTGTGTTTGGTTGCGGCGGCAATCGGGATGCCGGCAAGCGCGAGATGATGGGTAAGGTGGCGAGTACGTTTGCTGACAAGGTGGTTGTGACCAGTGATAATCCGCGCCATGAAAGTCCAGATACCATTATTCAAGCCATCGTAAAGGGAGTAGAAGGTACTTGCGTTATTGAGGCTGATAGGGCGAAAGCAATTGCAATGGCGATAGGCAATGCACACAAAGAAGATATTGTGCTAATCGCTGGAAAAGGCCATGAAGCGTATCAGGAAGTAGCGGGGGTGCAATATCACTTTAGCGATGTGGAGCAAGTGGAACAAGCATTAAAGCACTATCAGGAAGGATCTGTATGATGATGTTGTCAGAAATTGCAGCCGCGCTCAATGCATCAATCAACGGTGTTGACGTTAACATAACAAGTGTTGGAACTGATAGTCGAGCTATTGTCAATCAGCAGCTATTTGTCGCCATCAAAGGTGAGCGCTTTGACGGAAACAATTTTGCAACAGAAGCCATTAAACTTGGTGCTGCTGCTGCGTTAATTTCTGATGAGCACAGTGATGCAACTCCCGCAATCTTAGTAAAAGATACCCGTATTGCCTTAGGAACGCTTGCTCAGTATTGGCGTAATCAATTCACATTACCGGTTGTGGCGGTGACAGGCAGTAATGGCAAGACAACGGTTAAAGAAATGATTGCTAGTATCTTGCATTTGGCTAAAGGCAATGTTTTAGCAACGAGAGGCAATCTTAATAACGATATTGGCGTACCACTCACTTTACTTAATCTGCGCGCAGAACATCGCTGTGCAGTCATTGAAATGGGCATGAACCATTTAAATGAAATTCGCTATTTATCGCATCTTGCACGTCCACAAGTGGCTGTCGTTAATAATGCAGGCACTGCACATATTGGCGAGCTAGGCTCACGTGAAGCAATTGCGCAAGCAAAGGGAGAGATTTTTGAGGGCTTAGCAAGTGATGGTACGGCCATCATTAACGCAGATGATGATTTTGTTGCTTATTGGTTTTCGTTGAATCAAGGACGAAAAATTATCACCTTTGGTGTCGATAAATCGGCCGATGTAACCGCTGAATATACTTCACTAGATTCCCACACCAACATTCGACTTAAAACGCCAGAAGGCACAATCGCATTCGATTTGAACGCTTTAGGAAAGCACAACGTATTAAATGCGTTGGCGGCTAGTGCTGTTGCTGTTGCGCTAGGTGTTCCCAATCAATTGATTGCACAAGGTCTTGTTGCCTTTCATGCTGTCCAAGGCCGTTTGTTTTTCTATACTGGTTATCAACAAGCAACCGTCATTGATGATACATACAATGCAAATCCAGACTCGATGAAAGCCGCGATTGATGTGTTGGTTTCGCAAGGCAATACGCATGCTAAGAAATTGATTTTTGTGATGGGCGATATGGCTGAGTTAGGACATGAATCAAGTGCGATGCATATCGAGATTGGTGAGTATGCAAAGGCAAAAAGGCTTTCTTGTTTGCTGAGCTTTGGTGAGATGAGTCAACAAGCAAGTGCCGTTTTTGGCAGAGGAGGTAAACACTTTACTTCTTTAGACGCTTTGGTTGCAGCGATTAAAGCAGACATGCAAGTTGATACTTGTGTGCTGGTTAAGGGATCGCGTTCGATGAGGATGGAGAGAATTGTTAACGCTATAGTTGGCAATAAAAATATAGAGGGAGCACATTAATGCTATTAGAGCTAGCCCGTTTTTTGGCGCAAGATATCAAAGGGTTGAACGTATTTAACTACATTACACTTCGTGCTGTCATGGCAACGTTAACGGCGCTCATCATATCATTTATCATCGGGCCTAAGATGATTAAAAAACTGACCCAATACAAAGTTGGGCAATCAGTACGTGATGATGGACCGCAAACCCACTTGATTAAAGCAGGCACACCAACCATGGGCGGCGCATTAATACTGGTGGCAATCGCATTTTCGACATTGTTGTGGGCTGATTTGCATAATCGATTTATATGGGTGGTATTGGTGACCACCTTGGGTTTTGGTGCAATTGGCTGGGTTGACGATTATCGTAAAGTCGTTCATAGAAACCCGAAGGGATTGTCTGCAAAAGCAAAAATATTTTGGCAAAGTCTGATTGGAATTGGCGTTGCTATCTTTCTTTATAAAACAGCAGCATCACCGATTGAAACAACGCTGATCTTTCCATTCATGAAAAATCTAGCGCTTCCCTTGGGGTTTGTTGGGTTTTTAGCGCTCACTTATATGGTTGTTGTTGGCAGCAGCAATGCTGTCAATTTGACAGATGGTTTGGATGGTTTGGCCATATTGCCAACTGTGATGGTCGGCAGTGCTTTGGGTATTTTTGCCTATGTTGCCGGCCATGTGTATTTTTCAAAATATCTTGGTGTGCCCTATGTGGCTGGTGCCGGTGAATTAATGGTGTTTTGTGCAGCGATGGCTGGTGCCGGTTTAGGGTTTTTATGGTTTAACGCTTACCCCGCAGAAGTGTTTATGGGTGATGTGGGTGCATTGGCATTAGGCGGGGCATTGGGCATTGTTGCGGTTATCGTGCGACAAGAAATAGTGCTGTTTATTATGGGCGGTGTCTTTGTTGTTGAAACATGCTCTGTTGCTATGCAAGTGCTGTATTTCAAATATACCAAATACAAAACTGGCGTTGGGAAGCGAATTTTCTTGATGGCGCCTTTACATCATCATTATGAACAAAAAGGCTGGAAAGAAACCCAGGTTGTTGTGCGTTTTTGGATTATTACCATGATGTTGGTTTTAGTTGGGCTATCAGCATTAAAAATTAGATGATGAACCACTTACAAAATAAATACGTATTGGTATTAGGACTCGGTGAAACGGGCCTATCCGCATTGCGCTGGTTATCTGCACAAGGTGCACGTGTCGCTATAGCTGATACGCGTGATCATCCACCAAATAAAGAACTGGTGGAAGCTGAATTTCCTGATATCAATCTGTTCTTAGGCGCCCTAGATGAGGAGACTTTGAAAAAAGCGGATTTATTGGTTGTTAGTCCAGGGGTTGCGTTATCAGAGCCGGCGATTCAAGCAGCCATATTAGCTGGGGTCTCGGTGGTTGGTGATGTTGAATTGTTCGCACGCTATCGGCCTGCTGAAGCAAAAGTAATCGCAATTACTGGCTCCAATGGTAAAACAACAGTGACGACATTGGTGGGTGAAATGTGTAAAGCCGCGGGCTTAAAAACGATTGTGGCTGGTAATATCGGATTGCCAGTCTTGGCTACGCTTGCTATGGAAACGCCAGATGTTTATGTATTAGAGCTGTCTAGTTTTCAACTAGAGACCACGCATCATTTGGTGGTTGACGCCGCAACAATGTTGAACCTCACAGAAGATCATATGGATCGCTATAGTGATATGGCTACCTATGCCGCTGCTAAGGCCCATATTTTTTATAAAGCCAAGCACCAAGTGCTAAACCGCGACGACGCTTGGAGCATGATTATGGAACGCCCAAGCGCAATAGTGACGACCTTTGGTTTGGATTTTGATGTAAACGCATTTGGTATTCATGATGAACATAATGAAATCTGGCTGTGCGATGGTCAGCAACATTTAATGAATGTAGCGGATTTACCGATTAAAGGTGCGCATAATGCTGCCAATGCATTAGCGGCAATCGCGCTTTGTCGAGCTATTGGCTTGGAATATGCCCCTTTATTAAATGCCTTATATAACTTCAAAGGCTTAGCGCATCGCGTGCAATGGGTTGCTACGGTAGATGACGTTGATTATTTTGATGATTCAAAAGGAACCAATGTTGGTGCTACTTGCGCTGCTATCTCAGGATTGCCGCAAACAGTGGTCTTAATCGCAGGCGGTGATGGTAAAGGACAAGACTTTACACCATTGAAAGCACCTGTTAGTCAACATGCGCGCGCAGTGATATTAATTGGGCGCGATGCCAGTTTGATTGAGCAAGCATTGATTACAACAGATGTGCCAATGTATCACGCGCAAGATATGCGTGAAGCGGTTGTTATTGCACGACGCATTGCGCAAGCTGGCGATGCGGTACTGCTTTCACCTGCTTGTGCCAGTTTTGATATGTATACCAACTATATACATAGGGCAGAAGCATTTATTGATGCAGTCAGACAGCAAGAGGCAGTGACATGCTAAACAAAATATCCACGCCACAGCAAGCGACTATCAATTCGTACGACCAATTGTTGTTATGGATTACATTGATATTACTTGGCTTGGGTCTGGTGATGGTCTATTCAGCCTCAATTGCCATCGCAGAAGCAAATGCATCAATTGGACATCAAAGTACTTATTATTTAGTCAGACAGTCTATTTTTATCGGCATTAGTCTTGTTGCTGGTTATATTGCTTTTCAAGTGCCAATGGAATGGTGGCAAAAATTGGCACCTTATTTATTTGTATTTGCCATTGCTTTATTAATTTTAGTATTAATACCAGGTGTTGGTCGAAACATTAATGGTAGTCAGCGCTGGTTGTCCCTGTTTGTGATTAATTTACAGCCATCTGAATTAATGAAGCTTTTTGCAGCCATGTATGTTGCAGATTATGCAGTGCGAAAATCAGCGCAAATGGACAGTATTGTTAACGGCTTCTTGCCGATGTTGGCAGTGATGGTATTGGTTGGATTTTTATTACTCAGAGAGCCAGATTTTGGTGCCCTTACAGTAATCGCCAGTATTTCAATTGCTATTTTATGGTTGGCGGGGATTAATGTTTGGATAGTTATTGGCCTGATAGCAGCGTTACCAGTTGCTGTTTACTTTTTAATTGTCAGCTCGCCTTATCGTTTACAACGTGTCATCGGCTTTATGGATCCATGGGCTGACCCCTTTGGCAAAGGCTACCAACTTTCACATGCTTTAATTGCCTTCGGTCGCGGTGAATGGTTTGGTGTCGGATTAGGCGCCAGCGTAGAAAAATTATTGTATTTGCCAGAAGCGCATACAGATTTTCTATTTGCTGTTATTGCAGAAGAGCTTGGTTTTGTTGGTGTGTTAACCGTATTATTTTTGTTTGCTTGGTTAGTCATTCGTGCCTTTGGGATTGGTAAAGAAGCGAATGCAAATGAGCGATATTTCTCAGCTTTACTAGCACAAGGCATTGGCGTTTGGATTGCCGTGCAGGCCATTATCAATATTGGTGTCAATATGGGGCTACTCCCAACAAAAGGATTAACGCTGCCACTACTTTCTTTTGGTGGCAGTGGTATTTTGGCTAACTGTGTTGGAATCGCTGTGTTAATGCGGGTTGACTATGAAAATAGACTGATTCAAAAAGGCTTGCCACTATGACAGCTAAGCAACTAAAACCAACATTAATGGTAATGGCTGGCGGCACGGGCGGTCATGTCTACCCTGCAATTGCGGTCGCTGATTATTTGCAATCACGAGGCTGGCAAATTGTTTGGCTTGCTACTGAAGGTGGAATGGAAAACCGTTTAATTGCAGACAAAGCTTATCGCAAAGCGATGATCACTATGCGTGGTGTACGAGGCAAAGGTTTATTAGGTTGGGTATTTTTACCATTTCAATTATTCATTGCATGTCAGCAAAGCGTCTCGGCAATAATGCAGTATCAGCCGGATGTCGTGTTGGGTATGGGTGGCTTTGCCGCTTTTCCAGGCGGATTAATGGCTAAAGTGTTAGGTAAGCCTTTGGTGATTCATGAGCAGAACGCAGTTGCGGGATTGACCAATCGAACATTAAGTGTGCTAGCCAATAAGGTGCTGGCTGCTTTCCCAGCAGCATTTGGCGCTAAAGCTGAATTGGTAGGTAACCCAGTTCGTCAGGATATTACCGAGTTGCCCTTACCTGAAACACGTTACGCACAAAGAACAGGAAAAATAAAATTGTTAGTACTTGGTGGTAGTTTGGGTGCTGCTGCTTTGAATGATGTTTTGCCAAAGGCGCTAGCGACCTTGCCAGAAGCGCAGCGTCCGGAAGTGGTGCATCAAGCAGGTGAAAAACATATTGCAACCTTGGAAGCTAATTATCTACAGGCGGGCGTGGTCGCCGAAACTAAAGCTTATATCCAAGATATGGCCACTATCTATGCATGGGCTGATGTGGTGGTTTGTAGAGCGGGCGCATTAACCGTGGCTGAATTAGCTTGCGTTGGTGTTGCGAGTATTTTGGTTCCTTTCCCGCATGCGGTGGATGATCATCAAACAGGCAATGCACACTATTTAAGTGAAAAGAGCGCGGCGATATTAATTCAGCAAACAGCCTTTAGTGTAGAAAAAGCCAGCGAAATATTGAAGCAACTCACACGGCATGATTGTTTAGCAATGGCAAACAAAGCGCGCGCCTTAGCAAAGCCAGATGCTGCTGTGTCTGTGGCCAATATATGCATCGGATTAGCGGGAATCACAGCATGAAGCATAAAGTAAAAAATATTCATTTTGTTGGTATTGGTGGTATCGGCATGAGCGGTATTGCTGAGGTGTTGATTAACTTGGGATTTAAGGTCAGTGGTTCCGACCTAGTGAGTAATGCGACGACCAAGCGATTAGAAAGTTTTGGGGCAAAGTTGTATCAAAGTCATGCGGCAGAAAATCTAGGCGATGCTGATGTGGTGGTTGTTTCAACAGCGGTGAGTGAGCGAAATCCTGAAGTGATTGCCGCTAGAGAGCATCATATACCAGTAGTGCCACGCGCCTTAATGTTGGCAGAGTTGATGCGCTTTAAGCAAGGTATTGCGATTGCAGGCACCCACGGCAAAACAACGACAACTAGCTTGGTGGCTAGCATATTAGCAGAAGCAGGCATGGATCCAACTTTTGTGATTGGCGGAAAACTCGAGTCGGCCAGCACGAACGCAAGACTTGGGGCAGGCGAACATATTGTGGTTGAGGCTGATGAGTCTGATGCATCGTTTTTACATTTGAGCCCAATATTAGCGGTGGTGACGAATATTGACCGTGACCATATGGAAACCTATGAGCATAGCTTTGATAAGCTGAAGAATGCCTTTGTTGAATTTTTGCAACAATTGCCTTTTTGGGGCATGGCTGTGGTGTGTATTGATGATCACAATGTGCGTGAAATTTTGCCGCGTATTACCAAGCCTGTCACTACCTATGGTTTTAGTGATGATGCAGGTATTCGTGCAACTGATGTTCGTGCAGATAACGGCAAAATGCATTTTAAAGTAACGCGTACAAATGGCGTGGTCACAGAGTTAGATGTGACATTAAATCTACCTGGTAAACACTATGTATTAAATGCCTTGGCTGCTATTGCCATTGCCAGTGAGTTAAATGTGTCAGATGCCGCCATTATCAAAGCATTGGCAGAGTTTAAAGGCGTTGGCCGTCGTTTTGAACGTTATGGTGAAGTCTCTACCGGTAAAGGTGGAACGTTTACTTTGATTGACGATTACGGTCATCATCCGGTTGAGATGCGTGCAGTGATTGCTGCAGCGCGCGATGCTTTTCCCAATAGACGGCTGGTTTTGGCTTTTCAGCCACACCGTTATACCCGCACCCGAGATTGTTTTGAGGGGTTTGTGCAGGTGATTTCTAGCGTGGATGTTGCATTGTTAACAGAAGTGTATTCTGCGGGAGAAATACCTATAGTGGCCGCCGATACACAGACGCTGATTGGCGCAATTAAGGTGTTGGATAAGGTGAGCCCCATTTATATAGAAACAACAGAAGCATTGCCAGAAGCCATTATGAATGTTGTACAAGCAGATGATGTGGTGATTGTGATGGGGGCTGGCAGTATTGGTCAAGTTGCACACAGAACGAAAGCGCTGATGACATGATGCAAACCGAATTAAACACGAGACTGTTGAAAAACGAACCTTTGGCACGTTATACCAGCTGGCGTGTTGGTGGCGCAGCAGATACTTTATTTGTGCCGGATGGTTTAGATGAGTTGATTGCATTTTTGGCTGAGTTAGATCCAGATGAGTCAGTTTGTTTTATTGGCTTAGGCAGTAATTTATTAGTCAGAGATGGTGGTGTGCGTGGCACGGTTGTTGTGATGCATCAAGCATTGAAGACTATTAAAATAGATGGTGCTTATCTCTATGCAGAAGCAGGCATTACTTGCGGCAAGCTAGCCAAATTTAGTGCGGCTAATAGCCAAATGGGTGCTGAATTTATGGCAGGTATTCCTGGTACTGTTGGTGGCGCTTTGGCCATGAATGCGGGTTGTTATGGCGGAGTGACGTGGGATATTGTGGAACAAGTATTAACAATTGATCGATACGGTAATACACATATTAGAAAAGCAGATGCGTTTGTGACCGGCTATCGCAGTGTCAGTATGCCAGTTGCAGATGAATGGTTTGCTGCTGCTTGGTTTAAGTTGGCAGAAGGTGATCCAAGAGCATCAACTAACAGAATTAAAGATTTATTAGCAAAGCGTTTGGCTAGTCAGCCACTGAACTATCCAAGCGGTGGGTCGACTTTCCGTAACCCTGAAGGTGACTTTGCCGCAAGGTTAATTGAAGCAAGTGGATTAAAAGGTTTTCAAATAGGTCAGGCACAAGTATCACCAAAGCATGCCAACTTTATCGTGAATCTTGGGGATTGTACTGCGCAAGACATTGAGTCTCTGATAGAACACGTAAAACAAACAGTATTTACAGAACAAGGCGTTATGTTGCAACAAGAAGTAAAGGTGATTGGTGAACATGCATAAACAAGAGATGAATCAATTTGGCCGTGTTGCAGTGCTGCTAGGTGGTGAATCTGGAGAGCGTGAAATATCGCTCAAGAGTGGTCATGCTGTGTTAGCGGCATTAATTCGACAGGGTGTGGATGCTGTGGCATTTGACCCTGGTCAGCAAGACGTTGCTGATTTGGAAAATTATGACCGTGTGTTTATTGCATTACACGGTAAATATGGTGAAGACGGCACCATTCAACGCATATTAGATGCAATGGAAGTGCCTTATACGGGTAGTGGCGTTACGGCTTCAGCAATTGGTATGGATAAATGGCAAACCAAATTAAAGTGGGATGAGGCGCGAGTGGTAACACCAGCATTTGAGCTGGTCCATGCACAAAGCGATTTTGCAGCAATAGAACAAAAATTAGGTTTCCCAATTTTTGTTAAACCTGCAAATGAGGGTTCAAGCATTGGTATTACGAAAGTAAAACAATCGGGAGAGCTGAAAGCAGCCTATGCAATAGCGGCTAAAGCAGATCCACTTGTGATAGCGGAAGCCTGTATTAGTGGTGGTGAATATACGGTTGGGATTTTGGGTCAAAAAGCACTGCCGATTATACGTATTGTGCCAAAGACGGAGTTTTATGATTTTGAAGCGAAATACCTCCGTAACGATACTGAGTACTTATGTCCTAGTGGTTTAAGTGCAGAACTTGAGGCACAAATTCAACAAGAAGCTTTATATGCTTTTAACGCGATTGGGTGTAGTGGTTGGGGGCGGGTTGATTTTTTAATGGATGAGTCAGGCAATTACTATTTTTTAGAAGTGAACACCAGTCCAGGTATGACTGACCATAGTTTAGTCCCTATGGCAGCAAAAGCGGCAGGTATTGATTTTGATACATTGGTTGTCACTATTTTACAGATGACATTAAACAAGAGGGTGAGCGATGTGGCATCAGCCTAATCAATTGAATTGGCTTGCAAATTGTTTATATGCAGCAGCAATCATGATGTTGTTGTATGGACTCATCATCGCTTTTATACGCTTACCTATTTTTCCGATTAATGTAGTCGAAGTGGGTGGTCAGCTTGAACACGTGAGTAGAAAGCAAGTGGAATTGATTGTAGAAGAACACTTAACAGGTAATTTTTTTACATTGGATTTAAAGAAAACGCGCGATGCATTTGAAAAATTGCCATGGACAAGAAACGTGAGTGTGCGTAGACATTGGCCTAGTACGATCAATGTGGAAATAGAGGAGCATAAAGCATTGGCCAGATGGGGAGATATTGCATTGGTGAACACCTATGGCGAATTATTTCATGGCGCTTCTGATGACGATTTGCCTGTATTTTATGGCGCAGGTAACGCAGTAAAAGAGGTCGCTCAACAGTATGCGCAATTTAAAGAAATTTTGCTCGATATTGATATGCAAGTCACACAAGTTAATTTGTCACCACGTTTTTCCTGGGAAATTAAAACCGATAAAAATGTATCGATAGCACTGGGAAGAGAGCATATGAACGCAAGATTGGCTCAGTTTTCAATCGCCTACCAAACGGTATTAAGCCATTTGAACACAACAATACAATATGCAGATTTGCGTTATCCGAATGGATTTTCGCTGCTTCAAACGAACAAACAATCAATGCAACAACCGCCTCTAAGACAGATGAACATAGTTGGCCAGACATGAAAAGGGAGTGTAAATGAGTAAAGTGCGCGAAGGTAAAAACCTGATTATCGGGTTGGATATCGGCACATCTAAAATTGTGACGATAGTGGCAGAGTTATTGCCAGATAGCAGTGCAAAAGTCATTGGGCTAGGACAGCATCCGTCTAGAGGGCTTAAAAAAGGTGTTGTTGTTAACATAGATTCAACTATGCAAGCGATTCAGCGCTCTATAGAAGAAGCTGAATTAATGGCGGATTGCAAGATAACTAGCGTGTTTACAGGTATTGCAGGTAGCCATGTTAAAAGTCTTAATTCACACGGCATGGTAAAAATTAAAGATGCAGAAGTAACACAAATGGACATCGATAGAGTGGTGGAAACAGCGCGCGCGATTGCATTGCCTGCGGATCAACAGATACTGCACATTTTGACACAAGAATTCATTATTGATGGACAAGACGATGTGCGTGAACCAATGGGGATGAGTGGTTTAAAGCTAGAGGTAAAAGTGCATATTGTCACCGGCGCCGTTGCAGCTGCTCAAAACATTGTGAAATGCATTAAACGCTGTGGTTTGGATGTCAGTGACCTTATTTTACAGCCATTGGCTTCTAGCAACGCAGTACTCACCGAAGATGAGAAAGAATTGGGTGTTTGTTTAGTCGATATTGGCGGCGGTACTACTGATATTGCGGTATTTAAAAGTGGTTCAATTCGACATACGGCAGTTATTTCAATTGCAGGTGATCAAGTGACTAATGATATTGCAGTGGCTTTTCGAACGCCCACACAATCGGCCGAGGACATTAAAGTAAAACACGGTTGCGCTTTGCGACAATTAGCAGACCCACGTGAAACTGTGGAGGTGCCAGGTGTTGATGGGAGAGAGGCAAGACAGCTTTCCTTGCAGACGTTGGCAGAGGTGATAGAGCCTCGAGTTGTTGAGCTTTATGAATTGGTCTTACAAGAGCTGCGTCGAAGTGGTATGGAGGAAATGATTGCCTCAGGCATTGTGATTACAGGTGGCTCTTCAATGATGCGCGGCATGATTGAGTTGGGTGAGGAAATTTTTCATATGCCAGTGCGACTAGGCATGCCACGCTACATAGAAGGCTTGACGGAAGTCATCAATAATCCTAGGTATGCGACAGCTGTTGGATTGGTGTTGATGGGCAAACAACAAATTGAACGTGAATTAACTGGGCAAATGGAAATTCATTCCGTACTACGTGTTTTTGAACGTATGAAAGATTGGTTTAAAGGTAATTTTTAAGTAATCACTAACAAAACAAAGTGTAATAACAGGGCAGAGTTTATGAAAATAAGCTCAAAACATGTAGGCAAAAAAGGAGATATAAAATGTTTGAAATTATGGAAAAAGATTCACAAGAAGCAGTGATTAAGGTGATCGGGGTTGGTGGCTGCGGTGGTAATGCAGTTGATCATATGATCAGTAAAGCAGTGGGTGGCGTAGAATTTATCTGCGCGAATACTGATGCACAAGCGTTGCTGAAAAGCGGAGCGGCCAGAACATTGCAAATAGGTTCAGATATTACTAAGGGCTTAGGTGCTGGCGCAAAACCAGAAATTGGGCGCGAAGCAGCCATTGAAGATCGTGATCAAATTGCAGAAATGATTGAAGGTGCAGACATGCTGTTTATTACTGCCGGCATGGGTGGCGGGACTGGTACTGGCGCCGCACCTATTATTGCGGAAGTAGCAAAAGAAATGGGTATTTTAACTGTGGCAGTTGTGACTAAGCCATTCGCATTTGAAGGTAAGCGCACCAAGGTGGCAGAAGAAGGATTGGCAGAGCTGTCACAATATGTAGACTCATTAATTGTCATCCCTAATGAAAAGTTAATGGAAGTGCTGGGTGAAGATGTACCTTTCCTAGAAGCATTCCGTGCGGCCAATGATGTGTTGCATAATGCCGTTTCAGGTATCGCGGAAATTATTAATTGCCCAGGGTTGGTCAATGTGGATTTCGCTGATGTCCGTACAGTGATGAGTGAAATGGGCATGGCGATGATGGGGTCTGCAGAAGCCAGCGGCGATAATCGTGCAGTGATAGCAGCAGAGCAAGCAGTAGCGAGTCCATTATTAGAAGATGTGAATTTGGCGAATGCACGCGGTGTCTTAGTGAATATCACGGCAAGTAGTAGCCTGAAAATGAAAGAGTATTACAATGTAATGAACACCATCAAAGCGTTCACTGCAGAAGATGCAACTGTCATACTGGGTACTGTCATGGATGAGAGTATTGGTGATAAATTGCGTGTAACGATGGTTGCAACAGGTTTGAATGGTGCCATTGCTAAACGTGAACAAAAACCAGAACTACGCGTGATGACCACAGTCAGAAATGGTACAAACAATAGTGTTTATGTAGAAGAGGATGATGCACCAGCTGTGTTTAGTCCTAACAGTCGTCGTGCTCAAGTGGATGCAATGAAATCTAATGGTGTAGAAGAGTATGACATTCCTGCATTTTTACGTAAACAGGCTGATTAGGCGCAACTGACAAATGCAGTAGCAATATTGGATTATGCTACTATATGAAGCAAATGCGCTTCATCAAGCGGAACTGTTCGAGTGAATAGGAAAATAATTGTTAAAACAGAGAACCCTACAAAAAAAAGTCAGTGCCACAGGCGTTGGGTTGCACAATGGTGAGAAAGTCAAGCTGACGCTTCTGCCTGCTGCAATCGACACTGGTATAGTATTTAGACGAACCGATTTGCCCGGCATGCCTGAAATACCAGCAACGCCCGATGCGGTGAGTGATACGCGCATGTGCTCTGCCCTAGAGAAAAATGGTGCGCGTGTTGCTACTGTAGAGCATTTAATGTCTGCGTTAGCAGGATTGGGCGTTGATAACGTGATTGTAGAACTGGATGCTTCGGAAATACCGATTATGGATGGAAGCGCAGGCCCTTTTATTTTTCTATTGCAATCGGCTGGCATTGTTGAGCAAGCTGCAGCTAAAAAATTCATGCGTATTAAAAAAAATGTGGAAATTATTGAACAAGATAAATGGGCTAAATTTGAGCCTTATCACGGATTTAAAATGGATTTCACCATTGATTTTGCGCATCCTGTGTTTGAAGAATCGGGTAATAATGTCAAGATCGATTTTGCCGACAATTCTTATATTGCTGAAATTAGTCGTGCACGCACATTTGGTTTTATGCACGAGGTTGAATATCTACGGGCAAATGGTTTGGCGCGTGGTGGTAGTTTAGATAATGCGATTGTGCTAGATGAGTTTCGTGTATTAAATAGCGATGGTTTACGGTATGAAGATGAATTTGCAAAACATAAGGTATTAGATGCAATAGGCGATTTGTATATGTTAGGCCATCCTTTATTGGGTGCTTTTACTGCTTATAAATCTGGACATGGGCTTAATAACAAACTAATTCGTGCATTATTAGCAGACGCAGATGCATGGGAATATGTGACATTCAATGATATCAATGAAGCGCCTGTTGGTTTTAAAGAGCAGACTGCTTACTTCACGCCGAATCTGATGCCGCATTTTAATTAGAGGCTTAGACACACAGTGTTCATTGTACGCATAATAGTCGCTTTGCTACTCATTGCTACTTTTGTGCTGGTGGCCGGCTATTTTTTCTCTCGAAACAAAAATTACCTCATTGCGATTAAACGGCTATATCAATATGTCGCTTGGTTTGGCGTTATTGTCATTTTATTAAGTGTAATTTCACGGGTGATTAAGTTGTAAATGCAAAATCTCCATCAATTATTACGCATTCGTTTGCTAGTCTTGTGCATGACCAGCATCATTGCAAGCGCTAGCGTTGCAGCCAGCAACGATATGATTGTTCTCAAAGCACGTGAGGCTTATGACAAAGAAAATGTCACGGCATTAGCAAAATATGCTGACCAATTGCAATTGGAAAAGCATATTCTTGCACCTTATGCACAGTTTTGGCTAATGTCGTTAAACTTGGACAACACAAATAATGAAGATATTGCTGCTTTTTTAAGTCAACATGAAGATTATGCGTTTGCACGCCTGTTGCGCGGTCATTTCTTAAAGAAGTTAGGGAAGCAAAAAGAGTGGGTATTATTTGACCAAGAATATGCACGCTATCAATCAAAGGATAACGCTGCTGTAGAATGTCTTGCCGCTGAAGCAAAAAATGCAGTGCAAAGCAAAGATGATTTGATCTCTGTAAAACATCTGTGGCTGACTGGAAAAGACCAGCCAACCCACTGTGATGGCTTGTTTGAAGTGATGCTGGCTAACGGGATAATTGACGAAGAGTCAATTTGGCAACGTTTTAGAATGGCAACTGCACAAGCCAAAATTGGCCTGGCTAAAGCGATTCTAAAGCGCAGTAAAGACTACCATCCTAATCAAGAAAAATTATTAGCTACTGCCTATCAATCACCTGATAGATTGTTGAAAACATCAATTGGATCTTTTAAGCAAAAGTTTCATCATGAAGTGCATTTGTTTGCGCTCGCGCAGTTGGCAAAGAAAGACACGGGGCAAGCGACTAATGCGTTTAAAACGATTGAAGCTCAGATGAGTGATGATGAAAAAAGCTATTTCTACGCAACGCTGGGCACTGCCGCTGCTAAACGACATGAGCCAGAGGCGCTATCGCTGTTAGAAAAAGCGCGTATGACATCAATGACTGATGAACAAGTCTCATGGTACGCGCGCGCCTGTTTACGTGCTTCAGATTGGACACATTTACTTAGCGTGATTAGCCAAATGAAACCAGAAATAGCAGAAGAAGCGCGCTGGCGTTATTGGAAGGCGCGGGCATTCATTGCACTGCAACAAGAGAATAAGCAAGCAATTGATATATTAACTAATCTTGCTTCAGAGCGGCATTACTATGGCTGGTTGGCACAAAGTGAACTGAAAAACGATAGCCAAGCGACATCATTACAATATCGACCAAGTTCGAAAGAAGTTGCTGACATCGGCAAATTGCCAGCAATCATGCGAGCAAAAGCATTATTAGACTTAGATTTACGCTGGGAGGGAAAGCTTGAGTGGAAAAACGCAATGGCATCTTTAGATGATAAAAAATTACTTGCAGCAGCTTATTTTGCAAATCAGCAATCATGGTACGACCTAGCCATTAATACAGCGGATGATACAAGTAGCACACATGATTTTTCGATGCGATATTTGATGCCTTATAGACAGCAAATGGTAAAAGCCGCTCAACAGCAGCAAATTGATGCGGCATGGACCCATGCTATTGCCAGACAAGAGAGTCGATTTGTGCATGATGCAAAATCACATGCAGGAGCAGCAGGTGTAATGCAATTAATGCCAACGACAGCAAGATGGGCTGCAAAATCAGCAGGTATTCATCGTTATAAAGGGAGTATGATTTATGACTTGGATACAAATATCACGATTGGCACTTATTATTTAAGTCATACTTTAAGTGTCATGAATGGGAATAAAGTCATGGCTACAGCGGGCTATAATGCGGGTCCGAGTAGGGCTAAAAGATGGCTTGCGCCGTATCGTTTGGAAGGGGCTATTTATGCAGAGACAATTCCTTTTGATGAAACCCGAGTCTATGTGCAACGAGTGATGGCAAATATGTATATGTATAAGAAGCAAGCAGGAATGACCAATATGACGCTTAAGCAGCTAATGGGTAGTACCCCTGCAAAGACGCTTAACAATTGACAATAATTGATAAAGTAATGGAAAAATAGCATGAAAAATAAACGGATAGCAGTAATTGGTGGTGCTGGATTTGTGGGTAGCAGCATTGTTAGCAAATTAGATGCGGCTGGCTATCAAGTAAAAGTATTGACGCGTCATCGTGAGCGGGCAAAACATTTAATTTTATTGCCAAATGTGCAAGTGGCTAATTGTCAGGTGCATAATGATAGTGCGTTAGCAGATGCTCTAAAAGATTGTGATGCAGTGATTAATTTGGTAGGGATTTTGCATGAAAGTAAACACAGTACATTTGACATCATTCACCATCAACTGCCCGAACGCATTGCTAAAATATGTGTTCAGTTAGGGATTAAGCGGTTGATACACATGAGTGCATTGCAGGCGTCAGAGAATGCGCCAAGCCAATATTTACGCTCTAAAGCGCACGGTGAGGCAGCGTTAAATCGTTTCAGACAATCAATCAATGTGACGATTTTTAGACCTTCTGTTATATTTGGTCGCGATGATCAATTTTTAAACTTGTTTGCCAAACTAATCCAATACTTACCTATTATTCTATTAGCAAAACCTGCAGCTAAATTTCAACCTATTTGGGTAGAGGATGTAGCCAATATCTTCGTCAATAGCCTGCAAAATGATGATACTTTTGGCAACCGTTATGACCTCGCAGGACCAGATACTTATACTTTGCAGCAACTGGTTGAGAAAGTGATGCATACTCTGAATAAGCGGCGGCCGATTATTGGATTGGGTGACCGCCTGTCATATTTGCAAGCTTGGATGATGGAGTGGTTGCCAATCAAGCTCATGAGCCGAGATAATGTGCGCTCTATGGCAGTCAATAGCACTGCTGAAGGACCAATGGCAAAAGAGATTCAACAGACACTCACACCATTGGATGCAGTCATGCCTACCTATATCCAGAACAAAAC
Source organism: Methylophilaceae bacterium (assembly GCA_018398995.1). Taxonomy (NCBI): domain Bacteria; kingdom Pseudomonadati; phylum Pseudomonadota; class Betaproteobacteria; order Nitrosomonadales; family Methylophilaceae; species Methylophilaceae bacterium. The sequence goes on from CP073759.1 coordinate 1,371,580, forward strand.
ACCACGTGCAGCGTATGATCAATATCGTGCTGCGGCGGGTAGGGTGATTAATGCCAGAAGATAAGCCCTTAATTGTTTATTGTGTTGGTGGTGCAATACGCGATGAATTGTTAAACATGCCAGTCAAAGACCGTGACTATGTTGTGGTTGGCAGTAGCGTGGATGAAATGCTGAAACGTGGCTATCAACCTGTTGGTAAAGATTTTCCTGTTTTTTTGCACCCTAAAACCCACGAAGAATATGCGCTAGCCAGAACCGAACGCAAAATCAGTAAAGGCTATAAAGGATTCGTTGTTCATGCCGACTCTGATGTGACATTAGAAGCCGATTTGGCAAGACGTGATTTTACGATAAATGCGATTGCAAAAGCAGCTGATGGCCAGTTAATTGACCCTTTTAATGGGCAACTGGATATCCAGCAAAAAATAATCAGACATGTTGGGCAAGCATTTGTTGAGGATCCCGTTCGCATTTTACGTGCGGCACGATTTTCAGCGCGGTTTGTAGATTTTACTATCGCACCTGAAACAATGCAGTTAATGCAGCAAATGGTTAGTGATGGAGAAGTGGATGCCTTAGTACCTGAACGCGTATGGCAGGAATTAGCCAAAGGGTTGATGGAAAAACAGCCTAGTCGCATGTTTGATGTTTTGCAACGTTGTGGGGCTTTAGAGCGACTTATCCCAGAGTTGGCTTGTTTATGGGGAGTGCCACAAACAGCGCAATATCACCCAGAAATTGATACGGGTATTCATGTGATGATGGCAGTGGATTATGCAGCAAAACAACAATTTAATTTAGCTGTACGCTATGCAGTGTTGATGCATGACTTAGGTAAAGGAACGACACCAAAAGAGGTGCTGCCAAGACATATTGGACATGATATACGAGGTGCTAAGTTAGTTACTGAAGTGAGTAAGCGCTTGCGTGTGCCAAATGACTGTCATGCTTTGGCGCATATGGTTGCTAAATTTCATATCAAAGCGCATCAGGTGCTGGCCATGAGAGCAGAAACCCTGCTTAAGTTTTTAATAGACCTGGATGCGATACGTCAGCCAGAGCGGTTTGCGTATTTTTTGCAGGCATGTGAAGCAGATTCAAGAGGTCGATTAGGTTTGGAAAATACTGCATTGCCTGAAGCTGATATCATGCGTAAAGCCCTTGCCGCTGCCATGCAAATTAATGCAGGAGAAATTGCAAAACAATATGTTGAGCCAGACTGCATTAAACAAGCGATTTATAAAGCAAGATTGGCATCTGTTAAGACCATCATGTGAATATGTCACAAAGCAATTACTTTTTTTATTTATCGCGTAAAATATGCCTATGAATATATATGCGATTGCAAAACCAATCTTATTCCAATTAGATGCCGAATATGTACATGATGTTACCCTCAAAAGCTTAAAGCTAGCACAACAATTAGGGCTCTTAAAAGTAATCAAACAGCCGATTTGTCAGCCTAGACAAGTAATGGGGCTCACTTTTGCTAATCCTGTCGGTTTGGCAGCAGGGTTGGACAAGAATGGCGCAGTAATTGATGGAATGGCCGCCTTAGGCTTTGGCTTTATTGAAGTTGGTACTGTAACGCCGAGGCCACAACCAGGAAACGATAAACCACGTTTATTTCGAGTCAAATCGGCAGAGGGTATTATTAATCGTTTTGGTTTTAATAATGTAGGGGTCGATCAATTAGTAGAGAATGTCAAGTCTGCCAAATATCGCGGCATTCTTGGAATTAATATTGGTAAAAATTTTGACACCCCCAATGAAAAAGCGGTTGATGATTACTTGATTTGTATGCAAAAAGTCTATGCACATGCGCGTTATATTGCAGTGAATATTTCTTCTCCGAATACAAAAAACTTACGTGATTTACAAGCAAAAGAAGCGCTATCTCATTTGCTTGCTACACTCAAACAGGAACAGGTCAAGTTAACACAGCTACACGGTCAATATGTGCCAATTGCGTTAAAAATTGCACCAGACTTAACACAATTGCAAGTGGTTGAAATTGCAGATTTATTAATGCAGCATCAAATAGATGCAGTCATCGCAACCAATACTACGTTATCTAGAGACGCAGTCCAAGGTCTACCGCACGCGGAGGAAAGCGGTGGCCTTTCAGGCGTTCCAGTGCGACATCAATCGACAATTGTTATTCAGCAGCTATCTAAGCAGTTACAGGGAGCATTACCAATTATTGGTGTAGGCGGTATTTCTTCTGGGGCGGATGCCGTTGAGAAAATAGCGGCTGGTGCTAGTTTAGTGCAGATTTATAGTGGGTTGATTTATAAAGGGCCTGCATTAATAACTGCTGTTTGTAAAACCTTAGGTTAATGCGCATGGCGCAAATTATTTTATATTCCTATAGGCGCTGCCCATATGCCATGCGCGCTAGAATGGCGCTTCAGTATGCTGGTATCGTTGTTGAAATTCGTGAAATATCGCTACGTAATAAACCTCAAGAGATGATCGCTTTTTCACCCAAAGCGACCGTGCCTGTGTTGGTTTTGCCTGATAAAACAGTCATAGATGAAAGCCTAGAGATTATGTTTTGGGCCTTAAATCAGCAAGATACTGATGGCTGGCTGGATGTTAATTTAGCAGAAGCAAAAGACTTAATAAAAACCAATGATGGATGGTTTAAAAACGCTTTAGATGCCTATAAATATGCAGATCGATATCCAGAAAAAACAATAGCCGAGCATCGCGCAGCCGGAGAAGTTTTTCTTGAGCAGTTAGAAAGACGACTTGAGCAACATCACCGATTATGTGGTCAGCGGCTCACTGTCGCAGATATTGCTATTTTTCCATTTATTAGACAATTCAAAGGCGTGGATAGCGATTGGTTCGATAACGCGCCCTATGTTAACGTCAACCAGTGGCTAACCTCGCTTATTCAATCAGATTTGTTCGACAGCATCATGAAAAAACACCCAACTTATCTTGCATAAATTGGGTGTTTGATTTGGGCTCGCTAAGCACAATCAGATTTACTCAGTTTCAGTGGCCAAGTCTTTCTGATCGCTGGATTTGTTTGATGGAAACGACAATTTAACTTCTTCATTTTCATCAATATCAACGTGTACTGTACCGCCGTTCACAAGTCGACCAAACAGTAATTCATCTGCTAAGGCTTTGCGAATTGTATCTTGAATTAAGCGAGACATTGGACGCGCGCCCATCAAAGGATCAAACCCTTTTTTACCTAAATGCAGCTTCAGCTCGTCACTAAATGTGGCTTCTACTTTTTTCTCATGCAATTGATCTTCTAATTGCATGAGGAACTTATCAACCACACGAACAATGATTTCTTGTGAAAGTGGCGCAAATGAAACGATAGCATCTAAACGATTGCGAAACTCTGGTGAGAATAAGCGTTTAAGATCGGCTGCTTCGTCGCCAACCTCTTTTGCGTTAGTAAAGCCAATGCTGGCTTTTGATAGACTTTCCGCACCTGCGTTAGTTGTCATGATAATAGTGACGTTTCTAAAATCGGCTTTACGCCCATTATTATCGGTGAGGGTGCCATGATCCATTACTTGAAGCAAAATATTAAAAATATCTGGGTGTGCTTTTTCTATCTCATCCAAAATCAACACAGAATACGGTTTTTTTGTAATAGCCTCAGTGAGCAAGCCGCCCTGCTCAAAACCAACATAGCCTGGCGGCGCGCCAATAAGACGAGAGACCGCATGACGCTCCATGTATTCACTCATATCAAAACGAATAAGTTCGATACCCATGATGTAAGCAAGCTGTTTAGCCACTTCCGTTTTGCCAACACCTGTTGGACCACTAAACAAGAAGCTACCGACGGGTTTATTGCCTTGACCAATACCGCTGCGGGCCATTTTTACGGCAGAAGTTAATGTCTCAATCGCCTTGTTTTGTCCAAACACCACTGCTTTTAAGTCGCGTTCTAATGTTTTTAACGTGCTTCTATCGTCATTTGATATGTTTTTGGGTGGTATGCGCGCAACTTTTGCCACAATATCTTCGATTTCTTTATTGCCAATAATTTTTTTGCGCTTTGGCTTGGGTAAAATACGTTGTGCTGCACCAGCCTCGTCGATGATGTCGATGGCTTTATCGGGTAGAAAACGATCATTAATATATTTAGCCGATAATTCAACAGCCGTTGTCAGTGCGCTTGCACTGTATTTGACATTGTGATGCTCTTCGAATTTAGATTTTAGTCCCTTCAGTATTGCAATTGCTTCATCAATGCTCGGTTCAACTACATCTACTTTTTGGAAGCGCCTAGAGAGTGCATGGTCTTTTTCAAAAATACCGCGGTATTCTTGATAAGTTGTCGCACCAATGCATTTTAATTTTCCACTGGATAGGGCTGGTTTTAGTAAATTGCTGGCATCGAGTGTGCCGCCACTTGCAGCGCCAGCGCCAATTAAAGTATGAATTTCGTCAATGAATAAGATAGAGCCTTCTTCTTGCTCTAGTTGTTTCATGACAGCCTTTAAACGTTGCTCGAAATCGCCACGGTATTTAGTGCCAGCCAGTAGAGCTCCCATATCTAAAGAATACACGGTGGCATTTTCTAGTACTTCCGGGATATCATTTTCAACAATACGATGCGCCAGTCCTTCTGCAATTGCAGTTTTACCTACTCCGGCTTCTCCTACTAAAAGCGGATTGTTTTTACGGCGACGGCAGAGCGTCTGAATGACACGTTCAATTTCACCTTCGCGACCAACTAATGGATCAATTCTGCCAGACATCACCTCTTGGTTCAAATTGAGTGTGTAGTTTTCCAATGCAGTGTTTGGTGTAGATTCGCTCTCCGCTGCATTTTCTGCACCTTCCGTACTGCTTGCATTCTCACCGGGCATTTTTGCTACGCCATGAGAAATAAAATTAACTACATCTAGTCTGGTAATACCTTGCTGATGTAAAAAGAATACGGCATGAGAATCTTTCTCGCCATAAATAGCAACAAGCACGTTTGCCCCTGTTACTTCTTTTTTTCCTGATGATTGTACATGGAGCATTGCACGTTGAATCACGCGTTGGAATCCCAATGTTGGTTGCGTATCAACTTCATCTTCACCCGTAACAATCGGTGTGTGTTCCGCAATATGTTGATTGAGCTCAGCACGCAATACTTCAAACTTAGCACCGCAAGCACGCAATACATTAGCCGCTGTTGGATTGTCTATCATTGCCAACAATAAATGTTCTACTGTGATCAGTTCATGGCGATTTTGCCTAGCATCCATAAATGCCATGTGTAGGCTAACTTCTAGTTCTTGTGCAATCATGTATATCCTCTTTTTCTGCTGTTACGCTGGCTCTATTACGCACTGTAATGGGTGCTGAGATTCTTGTGCACTTTTTAGTACTTGGTTCATTTTTGTTTCTGCAATATCTTTTGGATACACGCCGCAAACACCTACTCCCTTTGTATGTACTTGGAGCATAATATCTGTTGCTTGTTCCCGCGATTTGTTAAAAAAGCGTTGAATTGTTTCTACGACAAACTCCATAGGAGTGTAATCGTCATTTTGCAATAAAACTTTAAACATGTTTGGCAGTTTTGTTTCAATCTTGCTTGGTTCTATTGCGATATCACCAGTGGGTTGCTTTGTAGCCATGCGCTTCTTTTAATAATACTTTAATGTCTATTTTGAGCTAAATCAAAGAAAATTCAAGCCTAATATCAATAGGGGTTTAAAAAAAGACAATATTAAGGGAATATTTTGACGCTTTTGACAACTCTATCCTGTGTTTGCACAATTTCTAAAATATGATCGCCAATTTTGAAGCTAGTGCTTGCTTCAGGTATGTCTTGAAAGTGTTCAAGCACTAAGCCGTTCAGGGTGCGCGGCCCATCTAAAGGTAACGATAGCATTAATTTTTTATTGAGTTCACGTAATGAGCTACTGCCATCTACCAGCCATCCGCCGTCTTCTTCTTGATGGAAACTGCCAATACGACTTGGCGATTGGGTTGTAAAATCACCAATAACTTCTTCTAGAATATCTTCTAAGGTAATCAATCCTTTCAACTCACCATACTCATCAACTACTAGCGCTATACGCTCCTTATTTTCTTGGAACTGCTGAATTTGTGTATACAGCGGGGTGCCGGAAGGAATGAAATAAGGCGCAGAAATGGCCGAGCGTAGCGACTCTTTAGATAATTCATCCTCTTCTTTTTTATGATGTAAGCGGAGCTGATTAAGCACCTTACGGATATGTAATATACCAAAAATCTCATCATTATCACCCTCACGAACAGGCAGTCGCGTGTGATGACTATTGCTGATGCGAGCCAATATTTCATCTAATGAAGCATCAAAGTTGATTGTTTCAACTTGCGTATGCGCTGTCATGATATCGTCAACTTCAATTTTTTCTAGCTCAAATAGATTGAGTAAAATGGTTCGATGTTTGTTCGGTAAAAATTTCCCAGCATCCGTTACAATGCTGCGCAGCTCATCCATGCTGAGTGATTTAACACCGTCGCCAAAATTAATTTTTATGCCAAGTAATTTAAGCCAGGCTTTGACAAACAGATTGACAAACCACACCACTGGATACAACACACGTAGCAGTGGGTATAGAATATAGCTGACATAAATACCCACTTTTTCTGCATAGGCAGCAGCAATGATTTTTGGGGATATTTCACTAAAGATAAGAATGGCGAACGTGACTGTAATGGTGCTATACATCAATGCCCATCTGCCTTCACCAAATAAGTTGACAGTAATGATGGTGACTAAAGTTGCTAATGCAGTATTAACAAAGTTATTGCACAGCAAAATAACACCGAGCAGCTTGTCTGTCTGCAACAACAGCGCATGGGTTAATTTTGCACCTCGATGTCCTTGTTTGACTAAGTGACGTAATCGATAGCGATTGATTGACATCAACGCGGTTTCAGACATTGAGAAAAATGCCGATAGCAACAGCAGTAGAATTAATCCACCGAACTGCCAAGAAATAGGAATGTTGTCCAAGCGCTAGTTAAGTTTATTGTGTAATGGTTTAGTTTACCCTTAAAAAGGGTGGTTGTTAATGCTTATTGATGCTAACACAAGCTAAACGATAGCCTCTTCATCTTCATGCTCATTTTTCTTATTACCAACTTCTCCAATTAAGTTGGCACGACTCACTCCCAATAAGAGCGCAACTGGGCAGGCAACCAAGACAGAGGAATAAATGCCAAATAAAATACCAATTGTTAATGCGAGTGAAAAGTAATGCAATACCTCGCCACCAAAGAGTAGCATTGACCCAACCATGGTCAGTGTTAAGGTATGCGTAATGACTGTTCGAGAAAGTGTCCTTGTAATGGCGTTGTCAATCACTTCGATTGTGTTTGCTTTTCGCATTTTGCGGAAGTTTTCACGGACGCGGTCAAAAACCACAACAGACTCATTCACCGAATAGCCTAAGACTGCCAAGATTGCCGCTAACACAGTAAGGCTAAATTCCCATTGGAAAAAAGCAAAGAAGCCTAAAATAATCACCACATCATGCATATTGGCAATAATGGCAGAAATAGCAAAGCGCCATTCAAAACGCATCGCAAGATAGCCAGCAATACCAATAAGCACAATCAACAAAGCTAATGCACCATTTTCAAATAGCTCGTCACCTACTTGGGCACCTACAGACTCAACACGGCGTATTTCTACTTCGCTATCTGCCGTTTTTAGTGCTGCTGTTACTTCTTCAGATAATTGCGCAATCGAAAGATTTTTTTTAATTGGTAGCCTAATTAGCACGTCTTGGCTCGTACCAAAATTTTGTACGGTTGCATCTTTTAAATCAATCGCATCAATTGCTTGGCGAATGCTGTCAATATCTGCTGCATGTGGGTAGCTGACTTCCATTACGGTACCGCCAGTAAAATCAACCCCATAATTTAAGCCGCGACTAGCTAAAAAGAAGACGGCTAAAATAAAAGTCACCAAAGAGATGGTTGTTGTTAAACGACCATAACTCATAAACGGGATGTCTTTTTTGATTCTAAAAAATTCCATAGTTATTGACTCATTCAATTCTGACAGTTAATCGGCTTTATAAATTTGACCAATAGAAAGTTTATCGATTTTACGACGGTATCCATAAACTAAGTTCACAATCCCGCGTGAAATGGTCACGGCGCTAAACATTGAAGTAAGGATACCAAGCACATGCACAACGGCAAAGCCTTTGATTGGACCAGTGCCAAACATAAATAAGGCAGCGCCAGCAATGAGGGTGGTAATATTCGAGTCCATAATAGTGCCGAAGGCTTTCTCATAGCCAATTCGAATACTCGCTTGTGGCGTGTTACCGTCACGCAACTCTTCGCGAATACGCTCATTAATCAATACATTGGCATCAATAGCCATGCCGAGAGCTAAAGCAATCGCAGCTAAACCAGGAAGTGTCAGGGTTGCTTGTAGCATAGAGAGCAAGGCAACTAATAACAATAAATTAATCGCTAACGCTGTGACTGATACAACACCAAACAGCATGTAATAAAGCATCATCATGACAGCAATCGCTGCAAAGCCCCACAAGGTAGAGTTAACACCACTTTTAATGTTTTCTTCACCCATGCTTGGACCAACAGTACGCTCTTCGATGATTTCCATCGGCGCTGCCAAAGCACCAGCACGCATGAGCAGGGCCAAATCATTCGCCTCCTGCAAATTGGACATGCCTGTAATGACAAACTGAGATGAAAGCTCGGCTTGAATGGTTGGTGCGGTTAAGACTTCTTTTTTACCTTTTTCGACCAAGATAACAGCCATTCTGCGGTTGATGCCTTCACGCGTTGTTAACTTCATCGACCCAGCACCTTTAGAGTCTAAACTAACAGCGATCTCAGCACCTGCACCTTGTTGACTTGGTTTAGGGCTAGCAGATACTAAATTCTCTCCAGAAAATACCATGCTTTTAGAAACCAGTAGTGGCTCCTGGATTCTGGAATAAAGGAGCTCGCTACCTGCTGGTATGATGCCTTTAAGTGCATCCTCTATTTTTTTAGGATCAAAATCTCTCGCATCACTACGCGTGCCGTGCGCAGTAACCATGCGTACTTCAAGTGCTGCGGTGCGACCTAATATTTCTTTTGCTTTTGCCGTATCTTGCACACCAGGTAATTGGACTACAATGCGGTCAAAACCTTGCTGTTGCACAATTGGCTCTGCTACGCCGAGTTCGTTAATACGGTTATGTAAAGTGAGTAAGTTTTGTTTTAGCGCAAATTCTTGAATTTGTTTTTTTGCTTGCTCACTTGGGATTGCTTTTAGTTTTAGATCTGCGCCACTACCGCTGGTGCTATAAGTCATATCTGGATAGGTAGTCGCTAGTAATCTACGGGCCTTTTCTCTTTCTGCTTCGTTTTCAAAGCTTACTTCTACTTCGAGATTTTCACGCGATACGCCAGTATAGTTTACCTTTTCAGTACGCAGTGCCGAACGAAAATCGCCAACCGTACTTTCTACAGACTTTGTTAATGCTGCTTGCATATCAACTTGCAATAAAAAATGTACCCCGCCACGCAAATCCAAACCCAGATACATTGGTTTTGCACCTAGCGCTAGCAGCCAATCGGGTGTTTGGGATAATAAATTTAATGCAATCGTATAGTCTTTACCTAAGTTTTCAATCAGCCTATCTTTGGCTTTTAGTTGTTCCTCAGGGTTGTTGAATCGTACTTTAACGCCAGAAGCATCGAGATAAATGCCATCAAAAGGAATGCCTGCTAGTTCTAGTGCTGCCTCAACTTTACCTAGCAGTGCTTGATCTGCCTTAAGCGTGGCTCTTGCAGGACTGATTTGTACCGCTGGCGATTCACCAAATAAATTAGGAATCGTATATACCAACCCAATGATGATAGATGCAGCGATTAAAATATATTTCCACGTAGGATAGCGGTTCATGTTGAGGCTCGCTTCATGCTTTTAAAATGAAAAATAGTGTATGTTAATATTTATACGGATTTTAATGTGCCAGGTGGCAATAATGTTTGCACAGCATGTCTTTGCACATTAATAATCGTGTTGGTCGCGATTTCAATCGCAATAAAGTGATCACTGACTTTAGTCACTTTGCCAATAACGCCACCAGTTGTTGCTACTTCATCACCTACTTTTAATGCGCTAATCATGGCTTTATGCTGTTTGGCTTGTTTCATTTGTGGGCGAATCAACATAAAGTAAAATAAAACAAAAATAATTAACATTGGTGCCAGGCTAAATAAGTCGCTACTTGGAGCAGCTGCTGCTGCATACGCGTTAGAAATGAACATGTTAGATTCCTAAAAAATGAAATGGGTAACTAAAATTAAGGCAGGATTTTAACACAGACTTATCAGGCTGGGCATGCTGTGTGAAGGGTTTGCTTATGAAGCAGTTAAATCAACAAGATATTGTGAAATTTTCCCAATATTAAAAAGGGTATTTATGCGGCTTGCTCTTGTTTGATGATAGGGAATACGTTATTGATTGGCATTGCATGATAGTGGGTATGTAGTGACTGTTTTTTAGACAAGCAATCCTTAGCGCAGCTGACACACGCGCCACATTGGGTCCCAATGCCCAGCTGGCGGTTGAGTGCTTTAACTGTGGTTGCGCCAGCATCAATCGCTATGCTAACTTCATGTTCAGTCACCGCGTTACATATACAAACGTACAATTGACAACTCCATAAACAGGAACGATATTGAGAATTATTATCGTTTATAAGTTTGTTGTCAAGACAATTTTGCAATAGCATTGTTATTTGCTAACAAAGAAAAAAGCCGCTGGCGCGGCTTGATTCATTCATACTACATGCGAAACCTAAAGCCAATCAATCATCAGATTCAATTTGTGATTGTAGGTAGTTAGGTAAGGTGACATCATTAATCAGTGTCTGTTGAGTTTCTAGCCAGTCTATTGCCTCTTCCGATGCCGCTAGCAATTCTTCGAATAATTCACGAGTAACGAAATCTTGCATTTCCTCGCACAAGGCAATTGCCTCAACTAAAGCTGGGCGATGAATATCTCGCTCTAAAGTTAAGTCGCCAACTAGACATTCGACCACATTCTCACCAATAAGCAATTTCCCTAATAGTTGTAAATTAGGTAAGCCCTCCAAAAACAAAATGCGCTCAATGACTTTATCTGCTTCTTTCATGGTGCGAATTGATTGCTTGTATTGGTAATCGTTAAGCTTTTCTAATCCCCAGCTACGAAACATACGCGCATGCAAAAAATACTGATTAATTGCAGTGAGCTCGTTTTTTAAAACTGTGTTTAAAGTAGCAAGTATTTTTTTATCAACTTTCATTTAGACTCCTTGTTTGGCTTGCATTTGACTTTGCTGATAGTTTTCTAAACCAACTAGTTTGATCAATTTAAGTTGTTTTTCTAGCCAATATGCATGATCCATTTCCGTATCATCCAATTGCGACACTAACATCTCGCGTGTTACAAAATCTTCTGCTTTTTCACAGGCTTCAATCGCTTTTTTTAGATGCTTTACTACGCTATATTCCAACGCTAAATCGTTTTCAAGCATTTCTTGAACGGTTTTACCAATATTCAACGGCTCGCGCTTCGCGATATTGGGCGTGCCTTCTAGAAACAAAATACGTTGAATAATCAATTTTGCATGCAGGTGTTCATGTTCTGATTCATGTAACATGTGTGCGGCTAGCTGTGGTAAACCCAGATCAGAAACCATTTCGCCATGGATTAAATATTGATCGCTCGCTGACAACTCGCCAGTAAGCAGGTGATTTAAAACATCAATTATTTTTTTATCGCCCTTCATTAAAACTCTCCTTTTCCAATAACTGACTATGCTACGTAAACTTGATAAAAAAGGCAATCAAAATTTATCGTTAGTTATTGATTTTAAATGGAATTTTAATGATAACGCCAATAGCAATCATTCCTAGTTAGCTTGTGATTTGTGCGCGTTTTTTGATAAAGTCAGCTTTAAAGGCATCAAATTGATTGGCTTCAATTGCATCACGCATGCTTTGCATGAGCACTTGATAATAATGTAAGTTATGAATGGTATTTAAACGGGCGCCTAATATTTCGCCTACTTTGTGTAAATGATGTAGGTAAGCGCGTGTAAAGTGTTGGCAGGTGTAGCATGTACAATCAGCGTCTAATGGCTGCATATCCATTTTATAAGTAGCATTTTTGATTTTAACATCGCCATATTGGGTAAATAGCCAACCATTACGCGCATTTCGTGTTGGCATCACACAATCAAACATATCAATACCTTGACTCACTGCATTGACAAGATCTTCAGGGGTACCAACACCCATTAAATAGCGCGGTTTGTTAACTGGCATTTTAGGTGCAGTGTGGGCAAGAATACGTTTCATATCTTCTTTGGGTTCACCAACCGACAAGCCGCCGATAGCAAAGCCATCAAAGTCAATCGCGGTCAAGCCGTTCAGTGAGATGTCACGTAAATCTTCATACATGCCTCCTTGAATAATGCCAAATAAAGCATTGTCATTACCTTGATGTGCATCTTTACTCCGTTGTGCCCAACGCAATGATAATTGCATGGAGTCTTCAGCCTCTTTATGCGTAGCTGGATAAGGCGTACATTCATCAAAAATCATCACAATATCAGCATTTAATACTTGCTGAATACGCATTGATTCCTCTGGTGTTAAAAAACAAGTGTCGCCGTTAATGGGGCTTTGAAATTTCACACCTTCTTCGCTAATTTTACGCATGGCCCCTAAACTAAATACTTGAAAGCCGCCAGAGTCTGTCAAAATGGGTTTGTCCCAGCCCATAAACTGATGTAAGCCACCGTGTGCTGCAATCACATCTAAACCAGGACGCAGCCATAAATGAAAGGTGTTGCCAAGGACAATATGTGCATTAATGTCATCCAGTTCTAATGGCGACATGGCTTTAACGGTGCCATAAGTGCCAACTGGCATAAAGGCGGGAGTTTCCACATTACCGTGTTTAAGGTGCACAGTACCGCGACGGGCCTGACCATCCGTGTGGTGTAAGCTGAATTTCATAAAAGGGTAAGTTTAAAACAGATTGATTTGGCAAGATATTAACACAAGCTTAATCATGCTAAGCAGATAATGCTAAGGTGTTTTTTAAGAGGGGGTTAATTGAGCGATTTGATTGGCTCTGGCTCGATATGATCAGCTGCTAACACTCTATTGCGACCAGCATGTTTGGCAGCATACAGCGCTGCATCTGCACGCGGGATGATTTCTTCTGGTGTTTCTCCCGCTATACGTTGCGCCACACCAGCACTAAAGGTAATTACCACCCGTTCATCGCTATGCATAAAAAATGCTTTAGTGAGCTTGCGCTGCACGCGTTCAATCACTTTTACTGCATCATCTTGTATCGTATTTGGTAGGATGATAATAAATTCTTCACCGCCGTATCTAGCAAGCACATCAGTCGTTCGTTTAACATCTTTAATGACGTTGGCAAAGTAGGTGAGGGCTTCATCACCAGTGCTATGGCCGAGTGAATCATTCAGTTTTTTGAAGTGGTCAATATCAATCATCGCAATACAAAGAGCAGTGTTATGGCGATCGGCACGACTAAACTCACGCTCCAATGCTTGCTCCATGCCACGGCGATTAAGTGTACCAGTTAAATAATCTTCATTAGCCACTTCATTAATATACGCAAGCACTGAGGTGAGTTCTTGGATTTTTAGTTCTGCTTGCGTGACTTTTGCTTTGCTGTCATTGAATTCTTCTCGTGTCCGCTGTACCGTCAAACCGATCATGCGGGTGTCTTCAAGAACATTGTTTAGTACATTATTTAATTCATCAATACTACTGACATCACTTAATTTATTTTGATGGCTTTCAATTTTGTGATGATACTCATCAGTCGATTCAGTCATATCGACCAGTCTTGAAATGAATGTTTCAGCCATTTTCTTGATTAAATCCTGCGCATCGTTGATGGCTGGTTTTAAGTTGGATTGTTTGTGTATTAACGCTTTTAAACTGGCGACCGCATTATCTAAGCTTTTGATATCGATAGGCTTGCTTAATACATCGCTAACAATTGCCAATTGTGATTGAAGCCATGTGTCCTCAATCGTGAGACCTGACATGCTTGTTGCCAAGAGTTTGAGTAAATCAATGAGTGTTTGATAAATACTCTGTTGATTTTCTCGCTCAGTTTCTATTGTGAATAAAATATTTTTTAATGACGCCAGACTTTTATTTGATAATGGTTGTGTATCCTCGCTCCGTAATTCTCTCAGCAACGCTTGCGCATTTTGATGCGCGCTAGGAACCTCACTAACTAGCGGTATTAATACTAGGTTGACTGTCCTCATTAGCATGTCCCTTAGTTGAGTGGCAGTGTTGTTTTCTGCCGACGTCGTCAGATTGGTGGCTGGCGATGTCATTTGACCAGGGTATGTAGGATGGGTGGTATCCCTTATTTGAACGTCTATCGTGGTGGTTTCATTACCCCAGGAGCTGATTAAGGCTTGGATTTTTTCAGATAATACAGCAGGGTCTTTTGCAAAGCTTGTTAATACACGGTTAAGCCCCTCTTTTTTACGGGTTAATGTTGTGCCTTTATGGCTGACTTCCAATTGTCGCAGCAGTGCGCGAATCAATAGCGCCCAATTAGTCTGCATGGTTGGATTAGGGCTGCTTTGGCCAAGCAGTAGTTGTAATTCGCTTTCAAAAACACCCCAGTCTTGATTTTCAATAGCGCCTAATATTTTTTTTCTTGTGCAATAAAAGTGGCAGTTTTTTTGTTTGTATTTGCCAAAACCAGCATTAATGCTTGGCTGACAATTGCAGTCGTGTCGGTTGTTTTGCCAATGATTTTATTGTAGGTAGCCTCATAGTTTTTGGGTGTTGGGGGCAAGCTTTCCTTGGCTAGCTGAACAAGTGTGCGTCTAGCAATTTCAGTGGGACTATATTGTTGTTCCATCAATTCGTTATTCCATCATTCATATGACGAACCAATAGCATACGGAAACCCCAGCTATTTTTATTGAACGATTAAAGGCGAATAACACTTTCTATTTGTATCATTAGATAATGAAGGGATGAAAGTGCTGTAAATACAACTTAATAATTGGTCTGCTTTTGTTATACTAAAGCTAATACGTTCTGGTAACTGGATAATATGGCAAAACAACCAACAAACTTAACAAGACGAGAAGAAGATCATATAGACAATCCAAGCTTGCGAGTGAGAGGTATTTATCTACTGCCCAATTTGTTTACTTCTGCCGCTTTATTTTCTGGTTTTTTCGCCATTGTTAGTGCAATGAATGCTAACTATGAACAAGCGGCAATAGCCATTTTTGTTGCAATGGTATTAGATGGGTTGGATGGCCGCGTTGCACGTTTAACTAACACGCAAAGTGCATTTGGTGCCGAATATGATAGCCTATCGGATATGGTCTCTTTTGGCGTGGCGCCTGCGCTCATTATGTATGTATGGGCGCTGAAACCATTAGGTAAAATAGGCTGGATTGCTGCCTTTATTTACTGCGCCTGCGCAGCATTAAGACTAGCAAGGTTCAATACAAAATTAGACGATCCGTTTCAAGATAAGCGTTTTTTTCAAGGCTTGCCTAGTCCAGCCGCAGCAGCATTGTTAGCAGGGTTTGTATGGGTGTCTTATGAATATGGTATTTCTGGTAAAGAAATATTTTTTGGCGCGATTAAAATTAAGTGGCTGGCTTGGGGTTTGACCGTTTTTGCTGCGGGTTCTATGGTGAGTGACTTGGCTTTTTACAGTGGCAAAGACATTAACTTGAAAAAAAGTGTACCATTTGTTGCCGTTTTAGCCATTATGTTGGCTTTTGTATTGGTTTCATACAGTCCGCCTGAAGTATTATTTACGGTTGTTTTTGTTTATGCATTGTCAGGCTATTATTTGTGGTTCAAATCGCTGAAAACCAAAGCACTCAAATAGTCGTTTAACTTGTTGAAAAAATTGAAAAAGTGATTATAATAAAATCATGATAGTTGATTTCACAGTTCGATTCTTTACTTCATTATTAGGTTTGTTATGCGCAAACCTAGCACTACTGCTGCGCGTCAGCGCACATTAATTTTACCTCCCCGATAGCCTCAACTTGCTCGCGCATATCACATGCCACGAGTAAAACCATTTATAATCTAGTGCATTGATTTAGGAATACAACATGAAACAAGACCAAGTTATTATCTTTGATACCACCTTGCGTGATGGCGAGCAAAGTCCTGGCGCAGCCATGACTAAAGAAGAAAAAATTCGGATTGCGCGCCAATTAGAAAAATTAGGTGTGAATGTGATTGAGGCAGGTTTTGCTGCAGCAAGTCCAGGCGACTTCGACTCTATCCATGCCATTGCCGGTTTAATCACCAAATCTACCGTTTGTTCACTTGCACGCGCGAGTGAGAATGATGTGCGCCGTGCAGGGGAAGCGATCACACCAGCCATGCAACATGCAGAAAAAAATGGGCGTATCCATACGTTTATTGCTACCAGCAAAATTCACATGGAAAACAAATTGCGGATGACGGAAGATCAAGTAGTCGAACGTGCAGTGCAAGCGGTGAAATGGGCGTTGGAATATACGCATGATGTTGAGTTCTCTGCAGAAGATGCTGTGCGCTCAGAGGAAGATTTTTTAGTCCGAGTTTTTGATGCGGTGATTGCGGCTGGTGCTACCACGATTAACGTGCCTGATACGGTTGGTTATAGTATTCCAGAACCATGGGGCGAGCGTATGGCAAGCTTAATCAAAAGGGTTAAAAATGCAGATAAAGTGGTGTGGAGTACGCATTGTCATAATGACTTAGGCATGGCTGTCGCCAACTCGTTATCAGCTGTTGCCAATGGTGCGCGTCAAGTGGAATGTACCATCAACGGTTTAGGCGAGCGTGCGGGTAATGCGAGTTTAGAGGAAGTGGTAATGGCAATCAAAACCCGCCGTGATTACTTTAATGTAGATACGCGTATTGATACGACGCAAATTGTGCCAGCTTCAAAATTAGTGTCTACTATCACGGGTTATCCAGTACAGCCAAATAAAGCAATTGTGGGTGCCAATGCCTTTGCACATGAAAGCGGTATTCATCAGGATGGTGTATTAAAACATCGTGAAACCTATGAAATTATGCGCGCTGAAGATGTGGGCTGGAATACCAATAAGTTAACTTTGGGTAAATTGTCTGGACGCAATGCATTTAGAACGCGCCTAAAAGAGCTAGGTGTTGAGTTAAGTAGCGAAGATGCCTTGAATGCTGCGTTTGCACGTTTTAAAGCATTGGCTGATAAAAAGTCTGAAATCTTTGATGAAGATTTACATGCTTTGGTTAGCGATGAGTTTGATAGCGAAACCAGTGAGCATTTCAAATTGGTTTATTTACATGTCGCTTCGCAAACAGGTGAAACGCCTCATGCGGAGATTGCTTTATCAGCAGATGGCATTGAAAAACGTGATGAAGCCGATGGTGGCGGTCCGGTGGATGCGACCTTTAAAGCAATTGAAAAAATGATTAATAGTGGCGCGGAGTTGCAACTCTATTCAGTGAACAATATTACCAGTGGAACAGATGCACAAGGTGAAGTGACTGTGCGTCTATCAAAAGGTGGCCGAATTGTGAATGGGCAAGGTGCAGATACCGATATTGTGATTGCATCGGCTAAGGCTTATTTGAATGGCTTGAATAAGTTATACACCAAGTCCGAAAAGCTCAATCCGCAAGTTTAACGCTGTGTAAAATCGGGCTAATTTGGTGTTGGACGTTATTGCCGTATTAATCGCGCTGTCAGCGTCAGTGCGCTTTTTTTTGCTCAATTGAATAAAAAATATAAAGAATAATGACTCATTGTGCTTGTATACTTTTGAGCCTCTAAATGCCGACTAAAAACCAAACAATCCTGATTGTCGCAGCCCTGTTTTGCACCCACTTCATTTGGGGCTCCACTTATTTAGCGATACGTTTTGGTCTTGAAAGTTTCCCCCCTTTTTTAATGGCAGGTGGGCGTGTTTTAGTGGCTGGCGTGATTCTGTACACCGTCTTACGTTTTTTAGGCAGTAAAAATCCAACATGGACAGAGTGGAAAGGTGCAGCGATTGTCGGATTATTACTCCCTGCGTTGGGTAATGGAACGGTTTGCTATGTGCAGCAAACCGTCAGCTCTAGCGTGGCGGCGTTAGCCATAGCAACGACACCAATTTGGATGGCGATTTTTGCTGGCGCCTGGGGGCATCATATTACACGTCAGGAATGGCTGGGTATTTTTCTTGGTGTTTTTGGCATTGGCTTGCTCAATATCGGGGGAAGTTTGCATGGCGATTATATCAGTGCTTTATTATTGATTTTTGCGGCCGCCAGTTGGTCGCTAGGCTCAATCTGGAGTAAACACATGGTAATGCCAACAGGCTTGATGAGCGCAGCTTGCCAGATGATTTCAGGTGGTTTATTTCTTATGATAGCAAGCACTTACTTCAATGAGTCATGGCCTAGTGAAGTATCAGTGAAATCTTGGGGTGCAATGCTATATTTGATTGTACTTTCTTCACTGATTGCCTATAGTGCATTCCAATATTTATTGAAAACGGTGCGCCCAATGGTCGCTAGTAGTAATACGTTTGTGAATCCGATTGTGGCATTCGCGGTTGGTATTTGGTTTGCCAATGAACAGATTAAGCAGAATGAGTATATTGCCTTGGCGGTTATTTTAATCGGCGTGGCTTTGATTTTAACGTCAAAGAATATAGACGAGATTAAATAGTAGATAGAAAGTATAAAAACGAATATGACACAACATTTAGCTTTATTTGATTTAGATAATACTTTGCTGGCTGGTGACAGTGATTATAACTGGAGTTTGTTCCTGATTAATAAAGGCTTGTTGGATGCGAAAACGCATCACGATAGAAATGAGCAGTTTTATCAAGATTATAAAAATGGTTGTTTAGATATTTTTGCGTTCTTAAAATTTCAATTGCAACCATTATCGCAACATCCCAAGACATTCTTAGATGAATTGCATATTCAATATATGCAAACAGTGATTCGTCCAATGATGACGGAAAAAGCCCAAGCTTTGGTCAATCAACATAAGGCGAATGGTGATTTATGTATGGTGATTACAGCAACCAATAGTTTTGTGACCCGGCCCATTGCCACTGCTTTTGGCATTGAGTATTTAATTGGTACAGATCCTGAAATGGTCAATGGACAGTTTACGGGTAATGTCAGTGGCGAGCCAAGTTTCCAGCAAGGGAAAGTGACCCGATTACATGCATGGCTTGCAGAGCGTGGGCAAACATTAGCAGATTTTGCTGTAAGCTATTTTTATAGTGATTCACACAATGATTTACCATTGATGAAACTAGTGACGAACCCAGTGGCTGTTGATGCTGATCCGCAACTAACCGAATATGCAAAAAATCATGATTGGCCGTTAATGAGCTTGCGTTAGTAAGGTTGTTTGTAATATTGCTGATTTTAATATTGACGGTGCAGGAGTAATTCTAAAACCACTCTTGAGCCGATATAAGATAACACCAGCAATCCAAAGCCAACCAGTGTCCAGCGGATAGCTTTTAAGCCACGCCAACCATGGCGATAACGGCCATATAAAAGCCCTGCATAAATAAACCACGATGCAATAGAAAAGATAACCTTATGGCTAAACGCTAATGGTTTGCCAAAAATCTGTTCTGAGAAAATCATACCGCTGCCAACGGTTAATGTGAGTAAGATAAAGCCTAATGTAATGACTTTAAACAATAAACTTTCCATCACCATCAGTGGTGGGAAGCTTGGCAATTGGATGAAAGTGGCCTTGTTGTGTAAGCTGCGCTCAGCAATCGCCATAATTAAGGCATGCATGGCAGCAAAGGTAAACAAACTATAGGCCAATATGGCAATAGCGACATGCGCCATAAACCAAGAAGCTTCGTTGTAAGGCGCAATATAATCATGAATGGATAGTGCTGAAAGTAGAACAAACAAAGCGGCAGGTGGCAAAACAAAGCACTGTAAAATATCAATCTTATGCTTCAAGTTGGCCAACCAATAAATAAGTGCGGTCAGCCACAGAATGGCAGAAATTGCGTAAAATAGTCCAAAATTGAAATTACCCACGGCAAATATATCGGTATACAACAATCCCGCATGAAGCACTAAACCTAATGCAATCATGGCTGAATGTAATTTTAGCGATTGTGCTTGTTCATTAGAAGCGTTGCTTAACTTGGCAATTCGCCAAAAATCAAAGGCGACCGCAAGATAAATAAACGCAACAACTAAATAAGGGATTAAATGTAACATCATGCAATTATGTCAAAACTCGCGTCAATCGCATAGCATGATGTAAAATTAGCCCAAATTAATTCAATGGTTCATATTCAAACGAGCCGATTAGGACAGTGAACAAATGTTAGACAATTTAACAGGACGCTTGCAGGGCGTTATTAAAAATCTACGTGGGCAAGCACGGTTAACAGAAGACAATATAGCCGATGCGATGCGTGAGGTGCGCATGGCTTTACTAGAGGCAGATGTGGCGTTGCCAGTGGTTAAAGACTTTATTGCAAAAGTAAAAGAACGCGCTAATGGCCGAGCGGTGTTACAAAGTTTAAGCCCAGGACAGGCGGTTATTGAAGTTGTTAACGAAGAACTAACGGCGTTGATGGGTAAGGCAAATGTCGCACTTAATCTGGCCGCTGTTCCGCCGGTAGTGATTTTAATGGCGGGGTTGCAAGGCTCAGGTAAAACAACCACTTGCGCCAAGTTAGCTAAATTGCTTAAAGCGGATAAGAAAAAAGTGTTGCTTGCTAGTGCAGATGTTTACCGTCCAGCCGCAATTACCCAATTGCAAACGCTGGCGAATCAATTAGAGGTTGATTGTTTTGACAGTCATATTGAGCAAAAACCTGCCGAAATTGCCGAGAAAACAATAGCGTATGCCAAAGTCAATTACTATGATGTGGTGATTTTCGATACTGCGGGTCGATTGGGTATTGATGAAGCCATGATGGCTGAAATTAAAGCCTTACACGCACAACTGAAACCAGCAGAAACCTTATTTGTAGTTGATGCCATGCAAGGTCAAGATGCTGTGAATACCGCCAAAGCTTTTGGTGAAGCATTGCCACTTACTGGGGTAGTCCTCACTAAACTAGATGGTGATGCGCGTGGCGGCGCAGCGCTATCTGTACGCCACGTGACTGGTCAGCCAATTAAATTTATAGGTGTTAGTGAGAAGGTTGATGGTTTAGAGCCATTTCACCCCGATCGCATGGCAGGCCGCATTTTAGGCATGGGCGATGTGCTGGGTTTGATTGAACAAGCGCATAAAAATGTCGATATGGATGAAGCGAAAAAAGTCGCTGATAAAATCAAATCAGGTAGTAAATTTGATTTAGAGGACTTTAAAGCGCAGATGGTACAAATGCGTAAAATGGGCGGTATGAGTGCGCTGATGGATAAAATGCCATCACAAGTAGCTGAAATGGCGTCAAAAGTCAGCAGCGATGAGGCAGAGAAATCTTTACGCCGCATAGAAGGCATTATTAATAGTATGACGCCTTTAGAGCGGCGTAAACCTGAGTTGATTAAAGCCACGCGTAAAAAGCGCATTGCTGCCGGTAGTGGTGTACAAGTGCAGGAAGTGAATCGTCTGCTTAAACAGTTTGAAGAGACGCAGAAAATGATGAAAATGTTTAGTAAAGGCGGTATTGCTAAGCTGATGCGCGGCATGGGCGGCCTAATGGGTGGAAAACTGCCAGGGATGCGATAATTGCTCTCAATAGACCAATATGAATAATATTTTTTTCAGAAAATCAAAGATTAATGGCTAAACGATCTTGACCTGATGGCGTGTTTGCATCATAATCGCGGTCTTGCATTTTTGGGCAACAACCCAAAATCGTTAGTAAAAATGGGGAGTTAGCTCAGCTGGTAGAGCAGCGGACTTTTAATCCGTTTGTCACGCGTTCGATCCGCGTACTCCCTACCAAATTTAGTATTAAAACAATAGGTTACAAGAAATTGTAACCTATTTTTTTGTCCGTAATTTCAATACACAACAACTGCACACCGTCTTGTCGGGATTCACAGCTTTCAACTTGCGCGTCAAATATTCGACTTTCAATATTTAGATTGGTCTATGATCATTCTACTGAATTGGTATTAAAAATACTCAATCATCGCACAACCAAAGATATGTCTCGTTATAGCGTAGAGCATAGCTATTGCTATCCAGGCAGTTTTGATCTTGGCAATAAAAGCGTTATCTAGCATTGTCACTATTCATCATTCTGTTTAAGAAGGGACTTAACATAAACAGAATTACACCAGCCGATATGCTGATGGTGGCAAGAAAAGGATACAAAGAGAAGTCCGTATTTCTTAGAATGGATTCAAGTGTGCCAGACATGTAGCCCGCAACAGCACTAGAAAGAAGCCAAACTCCCATTAACAATGCACTTAATTTGGCGGGTGCCACTCTTGATACCATAGCTAAGCCTATCGGTGAGAGCATTAATTCCCCAAGTGTGTGTATTGCATAAACCATCAAAAGCCACTCAGGTCCTACGCGCCCCAACGTATCCGATAGGTTTTGAGCATGAGACATGACCACAAATCCAAGGCCAAGAACAATCATTCCAAGGGATTGTTTACCGACATCACTTAATGCGTATTTACTGTTATCTAACGTGGTCCATATGATTGAAAACAGAGGTGCCAACAAAATAATCAAAGCAGGGTTTATGGCTTGAAATGATGATGCTGGAATTAAAAAACCAAATAATTCCCGATCTGTATTTTTATCTGCAAATAGGGTCATGGTGCCGCCAGCTTGCTCAAACCCTGTCCAAAAGATAATCACAAAAAGCATGACAATTAAGATAGCAATCACTCTAGACCAATCTGATTTGCTCATTGTGTCGTTTGATTCAGGATTATTCGAAGAGAGTGTTGGAGGAGAATTTGATTTTGAATTAAGCAAATAAACTAAGACGCCGCCAAGTAACGATAACTCAAGGATCACCTTTTGGGTTTTAGAGAGTAAATCCAACCATGGACTAAAAAACGCGAAGCCGTAAATGACTGCGCAAACAAAAGCGACTGAAGCACCCACCCATGCCAAAATTAATTTGGTATCAGAAAAATCAACTGGATTTTGATGCGCCTTTAATCCTGCGCGGCCAAGCTTATCCTGTCCCATCAGAAGTTGAATAGCGCCAACTGTCATGCCTACACCTGCGCATGCAAAACCATAATGCCAACCGACTTTCTCACCCAAGGTGCCAGCAACTAAAGGAGCCAAAAAGGCGCCCAAATTAATGCCCATATAAAAGATAGAATAACCAGCAGATCTTTTACCCTCTTCCCCAGGACCGTAAAGATCACCGACCAGTGATGATGAATTTGGCTTAAAAAATCCATTACCCACAATCAGCAAACCTAAGGCCACATATAGCAATGACTCAAAAGCCATACAAAAATGTCCGAGCACCATTAAAAAAGCGCCAATTAACATGGCTCTTCTTTTGCCTAAATACTTATCAGCAATTGCCCCGCCGTAAATTGGGGTAAGGTAAACAAGGCCTGTATAAATCCCATATAATGCAAGCGCATTATCTCTTGTATAAGAAAGTGAGTTAATCAGATATAAAACAAGAAGTGAGCGCATGCCGTAGTAACTAAAGCGCTCCCACATTTCTGCAAAAAATATGACTTTTAGCCCTGATGGTTGACGAGAATTATTCTTAAACTTATTCGTTAATTGATCCGATAGACTGCCTATATTGTTTACTGAGTTATGATCAAACATGATTGCTAGCCTATATTTTCATAGGCAAACTTTAAATCATTTGCTTTAAAATTGATAGATTGTCCAATCCCCAATCAAGAAACTCAACTCGTTTCTGTGAAGCTATTGCCCGAAACAACATTCATTTTAGATGGAGCTACTTTTTACAAAAGACCGCGCAGTAGCCGCTAACAGGTCAGATTTAAAACCAACTATCCTTGGGTGTATTTCACCACTGGAACTGAGAGTTTAGGCGTGTTAGCACCAGCGGTATATCGCGCAAAAATGGAAAACTTTAATTTAGAGCTGTCTCATTAATGGGGAAGTAGACATCACATTCTTTGGTTTACTATGCCATTCATGGCTCAGCAAATTATTGATGTGCAAACATTGAAGATATTAACTTCTATATGGCATTCTCGTACCAAACGCCATGCAATATCGGTGATCAGAAACTTAAAGGAACGCCAACTTCGCCCACATAAAACACGATGAGTTTTGCAGTTGTTGTTCCTTGATTGATACCAAAGTGCCACTTGTCAACCAGCTCGACAATGGTATCTC
Organism: Methylophilaceae bacterium; assembly: GCA_018398995.1. Taxonomy (NCBI): domain Bacteria; kingdom Pseudomonadati; phylum Pseudomonadota; class Betaproteobacteria; order Nitrosomonadales; family Methylophilaceae; species Methylophilaceae bacterium. The sequence goes on from CP073759.1 coordinate 1,395,920, forward strand.
CAGCTTTAAGAATCAATTGTTTGCCATCTTCAGCATTAACGGTTAGCTCCCCTTCAAGCATCATGCCCGCATTAATGACTGGATGTTTATGCATTGGCAATTTTGTCCCTGGTGCTATTTCATATTGCAAAATAGTGATTTCCGGATTGTTTAGTGGGTAAGGCGGTAGCAGGCTACCGTCCCACTGTTTAGTGGCTTTAAGTATCTGAGTCACTTTGATTCCAGTTTCTACTGGATGTGCATCGGCTGATTGCGCTAATGTCGGTATTAAGAAGCTAATCCATAGCATTGACAATAGATGCTTCATTTTCAACTCCAATTCATAAGTAAATATTAAGGCCGCAGTTTATCTATTTTTTAAGAAAATAAACACAGTTAAAAAAGTTTGAGGCAATGTCAGTCAATTGTTTGTGCACTGAACCTCCTCTACTCTATTAGACCTCTTTTAAGCCTTGATTTGAAGCCTTGATTTGAAGCACTCCCTATTTGTTATTGTAAATAACGCTTGATTTAACGCACTAGCGCAGCTAAAAAAGCTGCATACGTAGCAGCTTTGACTTGATCGACTGTTTAACCCCGCCTAGTTTTGTTTGCTGCAGGTGTTGGTTTAATGTCACTTGACGTGATTTCCGACAAATCTAAATGGTTGGGAATCACGATTGTTCATCAAGACACTGTCAAAACAATTGACGCCTAGTTTGGGAATCGAACTTTGCTCATATTATTACTGCGTAAAAACTGATGACAGTCCTACCCGCACACCTTTCAACGCCCCGAAAACAGGCGCTTAAACTAACTGAAGTCTTACGATTAAAATCAGGCGCTGGTAAAAGCGTGAGAGCTCCATTCTCTCTCCTGCACTAATTAAATTAAAAGCTTAACAATTGATAAGCTTTTTTTACGTCTATTTTTGCGGGCATTTTTCGCGACAAACCTTGCTCAGTTAAACATTATTATCTTAATGTCACGGTGGGGCTTTTTTAGATGTTTTAAGTCGACGTTAGGTTGGGCATCAAACTTCTCTGATATTGATTGACAATGTCTTTAATGCCTATTAGAGTTAGTGTTACTTTAGTAACACCTTAAGGACTTTGTCATGAGTACTACTTCACTAAAATTATCGGATGAAATAAAAGCGAAAGCTGCTAACGCTGCCAAGGAGCTCGGTATTTCGGCGCACGCTTTTATGGTTGAAGCAATTAGACAGGCATCAATAAACACAGAATACCGTAGTGAGTTTATTGCTGAAGCTAGAGCTTCAAGAGAAGCGACGCTTAAAAATAAGGAAATTTACCAATCTAAAGATGTGTTTGATCATTTGCGATCACGTATTGCTGGTAAACAAGTAACATCACTAAAAGCTAACTCTTGGTAAAAATCGTTTATTCTCAACATGCTGTTAACGATCTTATTCGATTAACAGACTTTCTTATTGCGGCAGACATTAAGGGCGCTTCAGAGACTGTAGATCTTATCGAGGAAGCTGTCAGTATTCTCGATCGTCATCCGCTTATTGGTCGAATTGTTGACGAGGAAATCAGGGAGCTTGTGATCTCAAGGGGTGCAACTGGATACGTCGCACTCTATAGTGTTGAAGATCATAAGAATGTTATTTTGATTTTGGCTATTAGGCATCAACGAGAAGCAGGCTATACCTTCAACCAACCTTGATGTAGTCAATGAGCGTCAAAAGAATGGCCGCCTGATTTTGTTGTTTACAATCCTATCCGCACACCTTTTAACGCCCCGAAAACAGGCGCTTAAACCAACTGAAATCTTACGATTAAAATCAGGCGCTGACGCTCTCAAAATCCAGCGCAAGGATAGGTGGCAATTTAGAGCACTTTTTAGCACGGTTCAATCAATACCAAAATTTGAATCAAGTAGTGCACGCTAGAGCAGCGCCTCGACACGTTTAATCCGTTTTTCGCGTGTTCTATCTGCGTACTCCCTAACCAATTTATTATTAAAACAATAGCTTACAAGCAGTTGTCACCTATTTTTTGTCAAAAAAATACTTCATACCCACTGCACACCGTTGCTAAAGATGTCATCAAATATAAAAGTGATAGTGAAAATGAAGAACTTATTTATTTAGGTCAACAAGACTTGGCTAAGGTACTGAACAGGCTTTCTGAAAGGTGTTTATGTCCACTTCCCGCCAACTGAGAGACAACTGATCTGCCCCTACAACACTAGCAGATAAACTTAATTACTACTTTTACTATTTTTTTATTTTTGAGTATATTATTTTTAATATTAACGTGAGTTCTAGCAGTTTTAATGCTCAAAAATCTAGCCGACCTTTTGAAGTATTTAAGAATAGTGAAAATAGTATATTTTTGTTGTTAGGGACGAATAAGTAGTTTTCTAACTAACAATCATCAATGCTTATTTTTATTAAACAAAGCAGTTACGTGAGAGGGTAGCCTATTTTTTATTATTTAGATATTTTAGATATCTGTCCTGCTATTAGCTTGTTTAAATTATCGTCAATAAATTAGGGTTCATAAACCACCTCATAATCAAAAAATAACACAGTGGCTCTAGTAGTTTTCTGCGCATGTGTATTGTTATTGTCAGTGTGTAGAGGGGATGGTTAGATGGGTTCGCAGATGTATAATACTAAAATAAATTTTACCGATTCATTCAATAATTATGAAAGGGCGATTGATGCCAATATCTTTTAAAGGGTTAGTAGTAATGTCATTGGTTTCTGCAGTGTTGCTATCTGGTTGTGCTAGTACGCTAATTGAAAAAAAAGTAGGTTCGGAGGGGGTGGCGGTTGTAGATGCTAATAAAGTTTTGGGCTGTGAATCAAAAGGTAGAATGACTGCCAGCGTGTTGGCTAAGGTTTGGTTTATTAACCGTGGTAAAGAAAGTGTTGAGCAGAATCTTTTACAAATGGCGCGCAATTCTGCAGTAGAAGCCAATGCAGATACCATTGTGAAGGGAGGGTCAAAAGTGTTTGGTGAACGGACTTACTTTTTTTATAAGTGCCGATAGAGCTGAGTATTTGATTAATGTAACAGCAAGATACAGCTGGCTTAGCTTTTTGATTCCTCCCGCTTGCACTTTTTGGTCATCTGTAATAGCTTACTAAATCAGGACACAACTTAAGAGGCGATATTGATAATAAAGCGCCTCGACTTTAGTGGGTATTTGCCCACCATTGAAACGGTGTGGTCTAACCGTATTTTAATACTGGTACGGCCTGAGAACAGTAGACACTTTTTATGTTACAAATTACTCTAGACATAAAAAGGAAGAATCATGGCAAAAGGCATTCGTTACACAGACGAATTTAAACAAGAAGCAGTCAATCAAATTATCAAACACAGCTATGACATAGCTGAAGTTTCCAATAGGCTGGGCGTCAGCACCAAGAGCCTCTATAAATGGAAGCAAGCTTTTTCCAAGCCACCCAAAGCCCGCGAATCGGAACCAGATCTGCAGGTGGAAGTAGCTCGATTGAAACGTGAGCTCAAGCGAGTTCAACAAGAAAGGGATATATTAAAGGAGGCCGCAGTTTTCTTTGCAAACGAGTCAAAGAACGCTATGTGTTCATAAAAGCTCTTAGCAATGCCTATCTTGTTAGGTTGCTGTGTTCTGCATTAGACATTCATCCTAGTGGTTACTATGCCTGGTTAAAATCCCCTTTAAGTTTACGAACAAAAGAAGACTAGCATTTATTGCGTTACATCAAACAGTTTTGGCTTGAGAGCGGTGGTCACTATGGCTATCGCAATATCCATCTGGATTTACAACAAGCAAAGATTACCTGCGGCCGAATCCCACCAGCAATCTATGCGCAAAAACTTAGGCAATTTAAATGATTTTTAAACGGACTTTTTACAGAATAAACTGGTAGTGTTATTGGGGGCAGGTCACAAGAAAGCTACTTAAGTGAGAAAAGTTAGCCGCATTGGCTGTAGCGTTTAAGATTAACCAAGTATGGCCAATGGATTTCATGCATGATCAGCTACAAGATGGCAGGAGCTTTAGGTTATTTAATGTGATTGACGATTTTAATCGGGAATCATTGGGGATTGAAGTAGACTTGTCCCTCCCTTCTGAAAGAGTCATTCGCGCATTAAATTAAATTATTGAATGGCGAGGTAAGCCAAGCACGTTGCGCTGTGATAACGGCCCTGACTATATCAGCAATGTGATTCAAGTTTGGGCAGCAAGGCGTGGAATTGCCATGAGCTATATTCAAAGAGGCAGTCCACAGCAAAATGCTTATGTTGAGCGATTTAACCATACAGTGCGTTATGAATGGCTATCGCAATATCACTGGCAAGATTTAGGTGAGGTAAGAATATGCCACACAATTGATTTGGCGCTATTATCACGAACGTACAAACATGGCCTTGGGCGGGATAAAACCAATACAGCGGTTGGCTATAGCCGCTTAACTCTACTTTTATTTAATGATAAAAATGGGGGGGTACCGACCCAAATGCATTGAATAAATTTCATTTCTTTCCAGTCCTCTTTGGCTCATTAAATCTTCTCGATGTTGCTAAGAAAATTACAAATTTACCCGAGAGGCATTGTTTGACTGGGTTTCATAAAGCTGTTCTCTAAATATTTCAAGAATTACATAGAAAAAAGTACAGGTTTTGCCAATATTGAAGTGATCTTAATAGGAGGATCTGATCATTACAATTTTTTTTGAATAATTTAAGAATTAATTTTTAGTTTTATTACAAAATAGTATCTTTCAGATATTTTTTAAGATAATATAAAAAAAATATTTTTTTAACTAAATTTTTTCTTTTTAAATCAATTAATCAAGAAAAAAGAGAGACCTAATATATGCTATCCAGAACATTTTCATTTAAATTTATTAAGATCGGGCATGTAGTAATTTCTGCTGCATTCTTTGCGCTTGCTGCTTTTTCATCATCATTATCTGCGGCTACGTACGAACTGGGAACAACGATAGCCGGTAGTGATTCAAGTGGCTCAACAATTTATAACTCAAATGTTCAATCTTATAATTATGGGTCGTTGTTGGGTGCCCCAAGCACACTGATAATTAATATTTATGGTAACACCACCAATTTCACTGGCTCCATCCGCCAGTTTAACTACACCCCCAACACCTTCGCTGCGCTTGGGGTCAGTGGCGGGGAATTTACTGGTAGCGATAGTTTTGTATTGGGCTCTGGAGTTGTTGTTGATTCTGTTACGTTAGGCTCTGCAGCATCAGGGCAATATAGCGCTATATTTGATGGTATTGGTTATGAGTGGACTGGCAGTATTGGTAGTTCATCGACTGTTACTTCCTATGCTGTTGAAACATCTGGATCTCTTGCTTTGAATGGGGGTAACTACATTAATGGTGATACGCGTGCTGATAGTGGTGTTAATGTTCTAGGTTCTGGTAATTTTATGAATGGTGATGTTGATGCCAACATAACTTTTAACAATGCGGGTTCACTCACGGTTGCTGGTGGCGGTGATGTTACGGGAAATATTAACTTTGGTGGCTATAATGGTCTTTTGACTTTAAGTGATGGAAGTGATGTTGCTGGTAGCATCGATACATCTTCAAGCAGGACTGGGTCAGTAGTTTTTGAAAATAATAGTATTGTGACTGGTTCTATTGGCTCTACCTCAGCAATTGAAGAGGTCAGTGCTAATGGTACAGGTGTTGTGCAAATTAACGGCTTAACAAACGCAACTGAGGTCAATCTTTATGCTGCAGGTACAGTCGCTTTTGGCGGAGGATTGGATACCCGTTTTTCTGACAGCGATAACGGCCTCGTGAATTTTAGAAACTACAACGGTACTGTACAAATTGGTAATGACTCTTCTTTATATGGCGATGTTATCAACAGCGCAAACAATCTTGGTACCTTAACTTTTGTATCTGGCGCGCAATCAATGAACGGGCAGATTGGTACCGATTCAAACAAAATTAATACTTTAAACATCGGCGGTGCTAATACAGGCTTAGGTTTTGATGTGTCTACCGATGTGTATTCAACTACAACCGTCAATGGTGATGTGTTTGCTACTAGCACTGTTTTAAATAACTCATCTGTTGCAAGTTCTGAATTGATTTTAGCAACTGGGAAAAATATTACAGGTACTTCTGTCACAACAGCTGATGCTAATAAAGGTATTTTAACTTTGCAAGGTGGCGATCAGACTGTTACAGCTAGTGTTGGCGCTAGTGGTGCTTGGCTAAATACAGTAAATTCCGGCGCTGATTCTGCAAATTCAACCATTACAGGCGATGTTTACTCAGTTAATGTGACGAATACTGGTTCTGGCACATCTAATTTCAACGGTAATGTGACTGCAACTAATATCAACGTTGATGCTGGTACGTCTTATTTCAATCAGTCAGTGAATGCAACTACCACAAGAATTGGAACAGGTACAGGACATTTCAATACTGTAGGTGGTACAACCTCGAGCACTAATTTAAATTTTACTGGTAATGGTACGGCCAATCTTAATCAAGGAATGACATTTACCAACATTGATTATGCTGGAAATGATGCAACAGTCAATGTGGCAGCAGATAAAAACCTTGTAGGAACTGCTATTTCAACAACAACCGATGGGACTGGCTATCTGAATATGTTGGGTGGCACTCAAACTGTTGATGCAACGGTAGGCGCAGCCTCATTGGGTTTAAATAAAATCACAGCAGGTGCTGATGGGGCGACAACTAACTTTACCAATACCGCTGCAGTATATGCCAATACATTGGAAGTGACTGGTAATGGTTTAGTCAATCTTTCTGGAGGTTTGGTTGGGAACTTGGACTATGTTAATAACGTATCGTCTGAGAATGGCACAGTTACAATTGCAAGTGGTAAAAATTTAATTGGTAATGTAACTACGGGAGCTTCTGGCTACAGCCAAGGCGTATTGACAATGATTGGTGGCGAACAGCAAGTCAGTGGCACTATCGGTTCAGATGGCGCGCCTCTGACTACGGTCAATGCAGGTGCCACCGGTTCTACCACAACGCTAAATGGTATGACGTATGCCGATACCCTTCAGTTTACCGGTAACGGTACAGTCGTACTAAACGGAACAAACAGTGCAAATCCTGTTGCGGGATTAAAAGGAACTGTAGATTTTGGAACTAATGCAATCACAGACACAGGAACTTTAGAAGTTGGTGATGGTGTAAATTTAACAACGGGTGCAACTGGAATTAACTTCAAAGATGCTAATAATGCAACGCTAACGTTTAATGGTTCAAGCACTGTGACAGGCAATATTGGTAGCGCAGGAAATGATGATAATAACGTTTTCAAAACTATTAACGCGGGTGTGACTGGCAAGTTTGTAACCTTCTTGGGTGATGTTTATGTGAGTGCATCAACATTCCACGTAACAGGAGATGGTGTGGTTAACCTAGGTGGCGATTTGTACGGTCCATTAACGTTTGACAGTCCTTCTGAAGGATCCGTAAATATTGCTAATAATAAATCTATTATTGTTTCAAGTGGCCCGCAAGTGACCTCTTACGGCACTTCTTCAGCAGGTAAAGGTACAGTCAATTTCGTGGGTGGGACAACGCTTTCTGGGGATGTTGGTACATCAAGTGCATATATTTTAGCGGCTAACTTTCACAACACAACGAGTGATACTACAAACAGTCCACTTTATGTGGGTTCAGTAACGCAAACACTTAATAAAAATATTTACGCCACCACTACAACGATTGGTAATGATCTTGGATATGCAACTGTTGGTGATGTTACGGCGAATGTATTCTTGGGTAACGCATTAACACTGTCTGCAGGAACAACTGTATCAACTTCCACTACCACCTTAAATACAGCTGGTTCTGTTGATGCATTAAGTGGCAGCGTTGTGTTTAATCATAGTAAAAATGCAGATGGAACTTTGACTAATGTTGCAACTGTCACACAGTCAACTTTTGGAGAAAGTGTATTTACTACAAATGGCGGTACATTAAATTTTGCGGTGGCTAGTGAAGCTTACAATAATAGTTTTGGCGGGGGGCAGCTAAGCTCGGACGTCACGCAATCAAGTAAAGTTAGCGGTGGTACAGGGTCGACTTTAGCAATGAACGGTAATGAGAAAGTTAACATTAGCTTACTTGGCAGTTTGCGTAATAATGTTTCATATACATTAATTGATGTTGCAAGTGGAGATACTAATGCAAATCAAGCCGCAACGCTTATTGACAACAGCTACGTAATTGACACTATACTGTCTCGTTCAAATGGTGATTTAGTTTTAACAACTAGTCGTGATGAGAATACCTATGTAAATAAATCCAATACACTTGGTCATTTCTCTAATAACGCTGCAACTACGCTTGCTGGCCTTGGTGCTTTAGGTACTGGTTATAGTAGTGATATGCAAGTCGTATTTAATCAGCTAGATCTTGATCAGTGGGGTTATGGTAATAATCAAGCTAATTTAGCAAATGAGGTTAAGAGGTTGGCTCCTATTTCAAATGGATCCTTAACCAGGTCAGCTGTCGCTGCTAATACATTGGCGCTTGATGTTGCAAATTCGCGTATGGCTGGATTACGTGGAGATATAGTATTGGCTAATAGTTTGACTGGTATATCATCCGGGAATGCACAGCCTGATTCAGCTTTTTGGATGAGGGCGCTTGGCTCAACTGCTAAGCAAGATCAACGTAAGAGCTATGATGGTTATAGAACTAATACTTATGGAGCTGCTTTTGGATTGGATCATAATGTCACAGATGACCTCATTCTTGGGTTTGGTCTTGCTGCTGTGACTGCAAGAGTTGATCAACATGATTTCCGTAGTGCTGATGATGCTCGAATCAACAACTATTCTGGCATGATTTATGGTAGTTACAATCTTAGTAATGAGGCTTATGTAGAGGGTGTCATAAACTATACTGAAAATAAATACAGAGGCGATAGAGCAACTGCAGTTGGAAGAAATGCCCGCTATGACTTTGACGGGAATCAATATGGCGGTAGGTTGGGTGCAGGATATAAGATTAGTTTAGGTAATAATACGACATTTATTCCAATGGCCTCCATTGAGTACAGTCGATTAGAGCAAGATGCTTATACTGAAAAAGATGCAGGTGCTATTGGATTAAATGTAGACAGTCAGTCCTATAGTCGTACTCGATATGGTCTTGGTGGTAGGTTAACAACTAAACTTGGCACTGAAATAATTTATCGCCCAGAAATTGACTTAGGTTGGTATAGAGATACGGGAACACTTAATAAAGACGTAGTTGCATCATATATTGGCGGCGGGGAGAAATTTGTGACGCCTGGTACGGATTATATTGGTCGCAATTTTGTGAATCTAGGCCTTGGTTTAAATGTTGAAGCTAGTCAGTTAACAACAATTCAGGTGCGCTATGATTTGGATGCAAGTAATGGTTTTGAAAGTCATACTGGCTCAATCGCTGCTAGAATAAACTTTTAATTTTTTAATTTTTTAATTTTATAAGAATGAATAATGATGGAAAAAAAATCTCTTACATTTAAATTTATTAAGATCGGGCATGTAGTAATTTCTGCTGCATTCTTTGCGTTTGCTGCTTTTTCATCATCATTATCTGCGGCTACGTACGAACTGGGAACAACTATAGCCGGTAGTGATTCAATTGGCTCAACAATTTATAACTCAAATGTTCAATCTTATAATTATGGGTCGTTGCTTGGTACGCCGCAAACCACTATTCAAAATAGTGTATATCAGGATACAACCTACTTAACTGGTTCAATACGTCAATCCAATTTTACCGTCAACAATTTTGCTGCTCTTGGAGTTAGTGGTGGGGAATTTACTGGAAGCGATAGTTTTGTATTGGGCTCTGGAGTTGTTGTTAATTCGATAACCACTGGCACACCTGCTTCCGGCCAGTATAGTCCGACGCTCTATTATTATTCTGAGTTAATGAATCGTTACGTTAGAGACATGGTGCTGACTGCAGGTCTCGATGTTGATTGGTCAAGTAATGAATATCTTAACGGAACTTCTGGTGGTCCTGCTTCTTTTACAACTACAACTCCTCTGGGTACTGTTTCTACTTACGGTTCTGGTAGTCCATTTACATGCGATCCATTTGGTGCTTATACGTGTTATTCTGCAAGAACTTCTTCTCTTTACACAGGTTTAACTCCTAATTCTGGTGAAACTGTTGGTGGGACGGTAGTTTTAGGTGCAGGTTATGAAATTCGTACAATAGGTAAGGCTTCTTACACAGTCACCAATACTTTTACAGATTGGACTGGCAGTATTGGTAGTTCATCGACTGTTACTTCCTATGCTGTTGAAACATCTGGATCTCTTGCTTTGAATGGGGGTAACTACATTAATGGTGATACGCGTGCTGATAGTGGTGTTAATGTTCTAGGTTCTGGTAATTTTATGAATGGTGATGTTGATGCCAACATAACTTTTAACAATGCGGGTTCACTCACGGTTGCTGGTGGCGGTGATGTTACGGGAAATATTAACTTTGGTGGCTATAATGGTCTTTTGACTTTAAGTGATGGAAGTGATGTTGCTGGTAGCATCGATACATCTTCAAGCAGGACTGGGTCAGTAGTTTTTGAAAATAATAGTATTGTGACTGGTTCTATTGGCTCTACCTCAGCAATTGAAGAGGTCAGTGCTAATGGTACAGGTGTTGTGCAAATTAACGGCTTAACAAACGCAACTGAGGTCAATCTTTATGCTGCAGGTACAGTCGCTTTTGGCGGAGGATTGGATACCCGTTTTTCTGACAGCGATAACGGCCTCGTGAATTTTAGAAACTACAACGGTACTGTACAAATTGGTAATGACTCTTCTTTATATGGCGATGTTATCAACAGCGCAAACAATCTTGGTACCTTAACTTTTGTATCTGGCGCGCAATCAATGAACGGGCAGATTGGTACCGATTCAAACAAAATTAATACTTTAAACATCGGCGGTGCTAATACAGGCTTAGGTTTTGATGTGTCTACCGATGTGTATTCAACTACAACCGTCAATGGTGATGTGTTTGCTACTAGCACTGTTTTAAATAACTCATCTGTTGCAAGTTCTGAATTGATTTTAGCAACTGGGAAAAATATTACAGGTACTTCTGTCACAACAGCTGATGCTAATAAAGGTATTTTAACTTTGCAAGGTGGCGATCAGACTGTTACAGCTAGTGTTGGCGCTAGTGGTGCTTGGCTAAATACAGTAAATTCCGGCGCTGATTCTGCAAATTCAACCATTACAGGCGATGTTTACTCAGTTAATGTGACGAATACTGGTTCTGGCACATCTAATTTCAACGGTAATGTGACTGCAACTAATATCAACGTTGATGCTGGTACGTCTTATTTCAATCAGTCAGTGAATGCAACTACCACAAGAATTGGAACAGGTACAGGACATTTCAATACTGTAGGTGGTACAACCTCGAGCACTAATTTAAATTTTACTGGTAATGGTACGGCCAATCTTAATCAAGGAATGACATTTACCAACATTGATTATGCTGGAAATGATGCAACAGTCAATGTGGCAGCAGATAAAAACCTTGTAGGAACTGCTATTTCAACAACAACCGATGGGACTGGCTATCTGAATATGTTGGGTGGCACTCAAACTGTTGATGCAACGGTAGGCGCAGCCTCATTGGGTTTAAATAAAATCACAGCAGGTGCTGATGGGGCGACAACTAACTTTACCAATACCGCTGCAGTATATGCCAATACATTGGAAGTGACTGGTAATGGTTTAGTCAATCTTTCTGGAGGTTTGGTTGGGAACTTGGACTATGTTAATAACGTATCGTCTGAGAATGGCACAGTTACAATTGCAAGTGGTAAAAATTTAATTGGTAATGTAACTACGGGAGCTTCTGGCTACAGCCAAGGCGTATTGACAATGATTGGTGGCGAACAGCAAGTCAGTGGCACTATCGGTTCAGATGGCGCGCCTCTGACTACGGTCAATGCAGGTGCCACCGGTTCTACCACAACGCTAAATGGTATGACGTATGCCGATACCCTTCAGTTTACCGGTAACGGTACAGTCGTACTAAACGGAACAAACAGTGCAAATCCTGTTGCGGGATTAAAAGGAACTGTAGATTTTGGAACTAATGCAATCACAGACACAGGAACTTTAGAAGTTGGTGATGGTGTAAATTTAACAACGGGTGCAACTGGAATTAACTTCAAAGATGCTAATAATGCAACGCTAACGTTTAATGGTTCAAGCACTGTGACAGGCAATATTGGTAGCGCAGGAAATGATGATAATAACGTTTTCAAAACTATTAACGCGGGTGTGACTGGCAAGTTTGTAACCTTCTTGGGTGATGTTTATGTGAGTGCATCAACATTCCACGTAACAGGAGATGGTGTGGTTAACCTAGGTGGCGATTTGTACGGTCCATTAACGTTTGACAGTCCTTCTGAAGGATCCGTAAATATTGCTAATAATAAATCTATTATTGTTTCAAGTGGCCCGCAAGTGACCTCTTACGGCACTTCTTCAGCAGGTAAAGGTACAGTCAATTTCGTGGGTGGGACAACGCTTTCTGGGGATGTTGGTACATCAAGTGCATATATTTTAGCGGCTAACTTTCACAACACAACGAGTGATACTACAAACAGTCCACTTTATGTGGGTTCAGTAACGCAAACACTTAATAAAAATATTTACGCCACCACTACAACGATTGGTAATGATCTTGGATATGCAACTGTTGGTGATGTTACGGCGAATGTATTCTTGGGTAACGCATTAACACTGTCTGCAGGAACAACTGTATCAACTTCCACTACCACCTTAAATACAGCTGGTTCTGTTGATGCATTAAGTGGCAGCGTTGTGTTTAATCATAGTAAAAATGCAGATGGAACTTTGACTAATGTTGCAACTGTCACACAGTCAACTTTTGGAGAAAGTGTATTTACTACAAATGGCGGTACATTAAATTTTGCGGTGGCTAGTGAAGCTTACAATAATAGTTTTGGCGGGGGGCAGCTAAGCTCGGACGTCACGCAATCAAGTAAAGTTAGCGGTGGTACAGGGTCGACTTTAGCAATGAACGGTAATGAGAAAGTTAACATTAGCTTACTTGGCAGTTTGCGTAATAATGTTTCATATACATTAATTGATGTTGCAAGTGGAGATACTAATGCAAATCAAGCCGCAACGCTTATTGACAACAGCTACGTAATTGACACTATACTGTCTCGTTCAAATGGTGATTTAGTTTTAACAACTAGTCGTGATGAGAATACCTATGTAAATAAATCCAATACACTTGGTCATTTCTCTAATAACGCTGCAACTACGCTTGCTGGCCTTGGTGCTTTAGGTACTGGTTATAGTAGTGATATGCAAGTCGTATTTAATCAGCTAGATCTTGATCAGTGGGGTTATGGTAATAATCAAGCTAATTTAGCAAATGAGGTTAAGAGGTTGGCTCCTATTTCAAATGGATCCTTAACCAGGTCAGCTGTCGCTGCTAATACATTGGCGCTTGATGTTGCAAATTCGCGTATGGCTGGATTACGTGGAGATATAGTATTGGCTAATAGTTTGACTGGTATATCATCCGGGAATGCACAGCCTGATTCAGCTTTTTGGATGAGGGCGCTTGGCTCAACTGCTAAGCAAGATCAACGTAAGAGCTATGATGGTTATAGAACTAATACTTATGGAGCTGCTTTTGGATTGGATCATAATGTCACAGATGACCTCATTCTTGGGTTTGGTCTTGCTGCTGTGACTGCAAGAGTTGATCAACATGATTTCCGTAGTGCTGATGATGCTCGAATCAACAACTATTCTGGCATGATTTATGGTAGTTACAATCTTAGTAATGAGGCTTATGTAGAGGGTGTCATAAACTATACTGAAAATAAATACAGAGGCGATAGAGCAACTGCAGTTGGAAGAAATGCCCGCTATGACTTTGACGGGAATCAATATGGCGGTAGGTTGGGTGCAGGATATAAGATTAGTTTAGGTAATAATACGACATTTATTCCAATGGCCTCCATTGAGTACAGTCGATTAGAGCAAGATGCTTATACTGAAAAAGATGCAGGTGCTATTGGATTAAATGTAGACAGTCAGTCCTATAGTCGTACTCGATATGGTCTTGGTGGTAGGTTAACAACTAAACTTGGCACTGAAATAATTTATCGCCCAGAAATTGACTTAGGTTGGTATAGAGATACGGGAACACTTAATAAAGACGTAGTTGCATCATATATTGGCGGCGGGGAGAAATTTGTGACGCCTGGTACGGATTATATTGGTCGCAATTTTGTGAATCTAGGCCTTGGTTTAAATGTTGAAGCTAGTCAGTTAACAACAATTCAGGTGCGCTATGATTTGGATGCAAGTAATGGTTTTGAAAGTCATACTGGCTCAATCGCTGCTAGAATAAACTTTTAATTTTTTACGAGATTTTTTATTTATAAATGCGGCTAATTTTAACGGGAAATTACAAAAAAGTATTTAATAGTAAAAGATCCTTATGTATATGAGGTGAGGTACGTCTCTATACTATTTTAGGTTTTGCAATATGGTTCTAGTAGCCCCACTATCATTTCCGCAGTATTTTCTCTTGAATGCTGAGTTAAAGGTATTTTTGTAAATAAGTTATTGTTAACCAAAGTAATCGCATTTATCGAATCGACTGGTAAACCAGTATAGAGGAGCTCATCATTTTGCACAACTATTAGCAAATATTCTACATCTTTATTCATTAACAACATTCTGCAACGATCGAATAATCCCACACTAGGAAGTGCGAATATAATTTCATTTGAAACGTCAAATGTTTGTAAATGAGTGGTCAAAAAACTCTCCTGACTTTCGGAAGCAAGCTCCTGTTGACGGAGACGTGCTCTATTCAAAGCTTGGTCATTTCCAATGAAAACCTCAATCGGTATGCGCCCTCCACCGCTAACAAGACTTTGTACCAGTGCCTCAACACCTTTACGTTGATAATCATATCGTTGGTCTAAAAAAGGTGCAAAGTTTACTTCATTGATTATTGCTCCATTTTCGTACCAAGGCTTACTGATATCTTCTGTAATTAGATCAACTCCTGCAATATTCAAGCTCATAAGTTGTGCAGCCTGGAAGGCTATTCTAATGTTTTCAGGATGTATTTGCTCAGTTAAAAGATTGGGAGACCCGCCCCATTCAGTGGACTCAATAGGGCGTAAAAAAACTAATAGTTCAGATTCAGGAATGGAGTGGTAATTTAACCCTTGATCTTTTAATGTTTTCTCTGTTAGTTCATCCAGTAAACAGGGCTTTTTTCGAAGGTGCTTAGCCTTACGACTTTCCTTTGCTGTTTCAAGCATACACAGTTCTTTTACCGTATGCTTTCCATCACCTTTAACAGATTTTGGAAGCCGAGCAACAGTATACAGATGTAAATTACCTGCTAAGAGAATGCGATGACAGACGCCAGAAACCTGACGTTCTACCAAGATATTTTTTGAGAATTTTGAAGCATGATTGAATGCATGACTAAGAAATTTAGAATTATTAATGCTTGTAGTTACACCTTCACCACGGTCTCTATCAGCAGGTTTTATTACTACTGGATAGCCAATCAGATTGGCTGCTTCTAGTGCCTGATTAAATGTGGCGACTGAATAGTGGAATGGAGCTGGTAATCCCGCTAATCTTAAAACCTCTGAACAAGCTACCTTATTTTGGCTCAACTTTGAACCAATTGCTGAATCAAGCTCCGTCGTACTTCGATGAGACATGCACCTTCTAGAACCCCACCCCAGCTGGTAAACGCCTTTTCCTATATGCATAAAAGGAATATCTAGGTTAAATGCAGTTTTTAAGATTGGTATTGTTGACTCTCCTCCAGGCACTTGTTGTTTGGCTGTAATTATGAATTTTTCATGCAATTCTTCAAATTGAGCTGATATATCTGTTTCAGTCAAAGTAGTATTAGAGAAGTATTTAATTAAGCGACATGCAATTTCTAAGGATTTGTAGATAATAGAAAGTGAATGATTTTCGACAAAGGGAAAACGACATGCTATTAAATAGGAATGTTTGTTTTTATCGATAGTCTTTATTTCGTTAATAAGACCTGCGGAAATCGAAGGAATTTTTAATGCCTGCAGCAGACTTCTCGAGAGTAACATTGCTAACCAAAAAAAATCTTGAGCCGTATACTCATCATTACTTAATTTGCGTACAATTAATGTATTGATGGGTGAATAGTCCATATTAAAACGCTCTTGAAACTCCTCCCTGAGTTCTGTCAAATTTAAGGAATCCGGTAAAATAAATTCAACATTTATTGGTATGGACAGTTGCTTCAATCCAAGGTAATATGATGGAAATATTTGGTATTTATTATTAAAGTTTGTTGCTTTTATGTTTTCTGATTTTTTCATAAATTTTAGGAGTTTTTCATGTCTATAGTAAAAATGTTAGCCCCATATGGTTCACTTAAATACCTTATGTTATCCACAAAAGTTGGCGCTAAACCAACAGTAAAAGTTGCTAAGTAATTATCTTAAGTAATATAACTGAAATCAATTATGAAAGAAACCTTCAAATGTTATGGTTGATTTCAGTGTGCCTTCTGGAAAAACTGCAAGCTTAATTAACAATGAAGTGAGGACTTCTTTGGCTGATAGTCTAAGTTGGCTAGCAAAGCAAAATAAAATCACTTCACTATTACATCTTCCTTATGATAGCTGGAATGCCAGGCCCGTGGATTTTGGTTGGTATTACGATTTGCTATTATCTGTTCATAGCAATCAGCCCTTTAATACAGGCACTTATCCATATATATTAAAACGTTTAAATGATAATTTTAGTCCTTACGCATCACAGTTTATGTTTTTTGACAAGAAAAACAACAGATTAAAAATTACTACCCTTAGGACGCCTTGGTTTAATTCTGAAGAGATCGATTGTATCATTAGATGGCTTGATATGGAGCCAGAAAATCAAATGAACTTAATAGCTCTTGACGATAGAGAGCTGGCTCAGGCGTCCGAAAATCTCCACAGAGCACTGAATGTTATAGAAACTTTATTACCTGATTTTATGGAGGAAATGATTGCAATTACATCTGAAATAATTTTCGCAAAGCCATCTGGGAATGAAAAATTAACCTTTGGTGGTGCTTCGTCATTCTTACTATGGGGCGCGCTCGCTTTGAATTCTGAGGCGCATCCATATTGGTGGCTCTATATTCCGCGGCTTATACACGAGTACTCACATAACTTACTTTTTGGAATTGCAAGAAATGAACCGCTAGTATTAAATGACCCAAGTGAGCGGTACTATTCACCATTGAGACAAGAATTAAGGCCGATTGATGGTATTTATCACGCTGCGTTCGTTTCGGCACGAGAGGCATTAGCGATGAGAAAAATTATTAGTAATTCCTGTGAGAAAAAAAAGGAATCAGGTTTTGATTGGTTAGATTTATATTTTAAAGACACTTTAGCAGATTCAACTTTATCCTTCAATGACTCCCTCACGGTGATAAGAAAACATGGAAGATTGAGTCGACTTGGTAGTGCTATATTAAGGGACATTGAAATTGCAATGAATAAATCAAGTATCTAAGGTTTGTCTGAACTTGGCAACTAGTTTGGGACTAAAGTGGTTGAGAGTTTGTTGTTTTATTTAAACTCCATAATGATCCAGGTGAATAATGTAATCTACTATTACGTGACATAAATCATGTGTGTTGCCACATTAAGTCTTGTCAGACACTAATGATTTTTGCATTTGTTCAATTCAGTGATGGGTAATCCCCCCATTTTTAGTAGCCGCTAAAAGTAGAGCTTAGGCAACACGTTGTAATTTCTGCATTGGAGTCATGCCACCGATGCCCATGTTTGGCCTTTCATGATTGTATGTCCAAAGCCAATGTGTAGCAAACGCCTGCACTTCTTTAATCGTATCAAACAACATATGTGCCAACCAATCATAACGGACTGTACGATTGTAACGTTCTATATAGGCATTTTGCTGTGGGCTACCTGGCTGAATATAATCAATCCTAATCCCTCGCCTTGCCGCCCATTCTGTTAGCGTTGCACTGATATACTCAGGGCCATTATCACAACGGATGATATTTGGTCTGCCACGCCATTCAATAATCTGATCTAGCGAGCGCACCACACGCGCTGAGGGTAATGAAAAATCAACTTCAATGTTAAGCCCCTCGCGGTTGAAATCATCAATTACGTTAAATAGCCGAATACTACGCCCATCCGATAGCTGATCATGCATAAAATCCATTGACCACACCTCATTGATGCGCCCAGGTACAGTCAGTGCCAAGGGCATCTCTCTAACTAGCCGCTTACGCGGCTTAATACGCAGATTAAGCTCTAAAAGACGATAGATGCGATATACACGCTTATGATTCCAGCCAAAGCCTTTCACATTGCGCAAGTATAGAAAACATAAACCAAAGCCCCAGTTACGCTGGTGCTGCGTCAATCGTAGTAACCAATCTGCAATGTCATCATTCTCTGTGGATAGCTTAGCGCTATAGCGGTAGCAGCCTTCACTTAGGGCAAAGGTATTGCAGGCCAATCGAATACTCAGGCTTTTATGCTCAACCACCCAGCGTGCCATCTCTCGACGCTGAGATGGCTTCACCACTTTTTTTGCATCACCTCTTTGAGTACGTCTGCTTGAAGCTGAACTTCGGCATACATTTTTTTAAGGCGTCGATTCTCATCTTCGAGCTCTTTCATGCGAGACACCATGGACGCATCCATGCCACCGTATTTAGCACGCCATTTATAAAATGTGGCGGAGCTCATTCCATGCTCACGGCACAAATCAGGTACTGGCGAACCGGATTATGCCTGTTTCAATATGTTGATGATCTGACTCTCGGTAAATCTTGATAGCTTCATGTAAAAATTCCTTTAAATCTAATTAAGAAAATTCTACTTCTAAATGCTACTTTTATGCGGGGGGATTACCCCATGTCTTGCAGCCCAAGCTTGAATAACACCACTGATGTTCTCTGGACTGTTATCACAGCGCAGCGTTCTTGGCTTACCTCGCCACTCAATGATCTGATTTAATGCGCGAATAACTCTTTCTGACGGTAGGGATAGGTCAATTTCAATACCCAGTGACTCCCGATTGAAATCATCAATCACATTAAACAATCTAAAGTTTCTGCCATCTTGCAACTGATCGTGCATAAAGTCCATCGACCACACTTGATTTATGCTAATCGGCACCATCAATGCGTCTGGCTTGTCACGCTTGAGCCGCTTTCTTGGCTTAATCCTTAAATTGAGCTCCAGTGCCTTATAAATACGATAGACACGTTTGTGATTCCAACAATAGCCTTTGACGTTACGTAAATATAAAAAACATAAACCAAAGCCCCAGTTGCGATTATTATCCGTGAGCTTTATTAGCCAATCCGAAATCGATTGGTTTTCAGCATCGAGTAATGGCTGATAGCGGTAACAGTTTGTGCTGATACAGAAAATGGTACAAGCCAAGCGTATCGATACTGATTTCTCAATCACCGCCTTCATCGCCATCTCACGTCGCAGAGATGGCTTCACCACTTTTTTGTGATGGCTTCTTGCAGTATCTCTGACTTTAACCTCTCCTCTGCATACATCTTTTTAAGGCGCGCATTCTCAAGCTCAAGCTCTTTCATGCGTGACATCATGGAAACTTCCATGCCGCCATATTTTGCACGCCATTTGTAAAAAGTAGCTGAGCTAATACCAACTTCTCGACAAAGCTCAGGAACCGGTAGACCGCTTTCTACACGTTTTAATGCATCAATAATCTGACTGTCTGTGAATTTCGAGTGCTTCATTTTGTAGATCTCCTATTACTAGAAATTCTACTTTTATTCGTTACTTTTTGCTGGGGGGATTACCGGGGCAGGTCAAATTACATCGAATTGTTTTATAATCCAAACGTCGGCATACTCACAATGGCAGAAAATCGCCTAGTGAAACCGATTAACTTTATTTTGAGAATCTAGAAAGTGTTTAGAAAACTCAGGCCGTACCAACCCTCGTCTCAATTAACTTAATTAAATCCTTAACTTTACTACTCTCTTTAAATATAAAGTCTGGATTAGTAGGCGGTTCATAAGGACTATTAATGCCTGTCATGTTTGGAATCATCCCAGTTCGGGCTCTTTTGTATAAACCTTTTGGATCACGCTGTTCGCATATCTCCAAAGGAGTATCTAAGAATACCTCGATAAAGTGGTCTTTGCCGATTAAATCTCCTGCCATCTTTCGTTCGGCTCGAAATGGGCTAATAAATGCTGCAATAACAATCAAACCAGCATCCACCATAAGTCTAGATATTTCTGCAGCACGTCGAATATTTTCTTTTCTATCCCCTTCGCTAAATCCTAAATCTTTATTTATACCTAATCTTAAATTATCACCATCTAGAAGATAGGTATGCTTGCCTAATTGATGTAATTTATTTTCCAGGGCATTTGCAAGAAAAGACTTCCCTGCTCCAGATAAGCCTGTAAGCCATATAACAGTCCCTTTTTGAGACTTGAGTTTTTCACGATCTTCCTGTGAAATTTTAATTTTTTGGAAATGAATATTTTTTGATACCATAAGGTTGATTTCAAATTTATTTTATATATGTGTTATATTAAATGAAAATAGATAATTTAAACTTTGTTTGTTATATTGCATTCAAATTTGACTCAGGTAATCTTAATACAAGCTAGGTTTGATAAAGGTTTAAACTTAATGATGTGGATCATGACGTTATGCAGTTTTTTATAAAGAATTTACTCAAATTTACTGCATTTTTACAGTATTTTTTTAAAAATGTGCTACAGCTAGAGCTGTATAGAAGTTAAGTGTTGGAGGGGATTATAGCAACATTTACCATTCTAATTAATAATCGCACGCAGGCGGTGAGATTGCCTGTGGAATTAAGTTTGCCAGAGGTAGTTAAAAAGGTTCAAGTAAGAGTTCTTGGTCGAGATCGTATTCTTTCGCCGCTTACAGAAACTTGGACTAGTTTTTTTGCAGCTGATATTGATCTGGTGGCAACGGCAGACTTTATGGTAATACGTGCCACGCAAGAGCAATCGGCGAGAGAGACACTCTAGGTGATTAAGTATTTGCTTGATAC
The DNA here is from genome assembly GCA_018398995.1 of Methylophilaceae bacterium. Lineage (NCBI taxonomy): Bacteria > Pseudomonadati > Pseudomonadota > Betaproteobacteria > Nitrosomonadales > Methylophilaceae > Methylophilaceae bacterium. The sequence continues at coordinate 1,417,049 of CP073759.1, forward strand.
CAATATGGTGATTGACGTCATTAAGCGTCGTCCGGTAGAGGTCATGGAAGTCTTCAACCAGAGTGCTAGTCGTAAGGCTATCTCGGTAATTACTTTGTCTGAGTTGTTACATGGGACAAAAAAAAGTAGCCAACACGAAAAGAACTTGAGAGTCGTTTTGGGCATTTGCAGTCCTTTGGATGTGTTGGACTTTACAGCCAAAGCTACCTACCACTTCAGAAAATCGCCTAATGAAACCGATAAACTTTATTTTGAGAGTCTATTAAGTTTTAGAAAACTAAGGGCTTGTCAGGGTATGCTTGCTGAAGGATGCAAAAAGAAATGAAACCTCTTTTCCTTGCGTCATACCCTAGATCTGGGAACACATACTTAAGGACTATTTTAAATCAATGTTTCGACTTAAAATCTGCGTCTGTCTATCCAAATGATCTAGCCGATAATGCAGCTTTAGAAAAATTGGTTGGTCACGTTGAGCTCATAGAGAATGGAAAGATTACCACTAAGCCCTTTCTAAATAAGCCTTTTTTAATCAAAACTCATGAACTTAATCATACTGACGCTAAATCGATCTATGTGGTACGGGACGCATATTCAGTTATGTTAAGCCTGCACAAATTTTTTAATTATGAGATATCGTTAGAGGATGTTATAAAAGGGAAACATCGCTGGGGAATTTGGGCAGATCATGTAGAAAATTGGACGCGTGATACTTCAGAGCAAAAGCTTATTCTAAAGTACGAAGATTTAAGAGATAATTTAGATGAATCTTTAATTAAATTATCGAATTTTCTTGGTGTGGAAGTTTTAAACAATAAAATGATGCCCAGAGATAAAATAAGCGATGGGAAGTTCGTAAATAAAGAAGGAAAACCTTGGCAAGAGAAAATGGAAAAACACCATGTTGAGCTCTGTACTCGCATCAATCTAATTCAGCTTACGAAACTTGGTTATATTTGATTACTCTTAAATTTTATACTGCGCAATTAATGAGTGGGTAAACTATTGAATTGCAATAGTCGCAAAAGCTTATAAAAAAACGTGCAGAGTGGATGATGGGTTAGTCAATAGTTACGCATGCAATATTGGAGGGGTAATCCCCCCGCATAAAAGTAGCATTTAGAAGTAGAATTTTCTTAATTAGATTTAAAGGAATTTTTACATGAAGCTATCAAGATTTACCGAGAGTCAGATCATCAACATATTGAAACAGGCATAATCCGGTTCGCCAGTACCTGATTTGTGCCGTGAGCATGGAATGAGCTCCGCCACATTTTATAAATGGCGTGCTAAATACGGTGGCATGGATGCGTCCATGGTGTCTCGCATGAAAGAGCTCGAAGATGAGAATCGACGCCTTAAAAAATGTATGCCGAAGTTCAGCTTCAAGCAGACGTACTCAAAGAGGTGATGCAAAAAGTGGTGAAGCCATCTCAGCGTCGAGAGATGGCACGCTGGGTGGTTGAGCATAAAAGCCTGAGTATTCGATTGGCCTGCAATACCTTTGCCCTAAGTGAAGGCTGCTACCGCTATAGCGCTAAGCTATCCACAGAGAATGATGACATTGCAGATTGGTTACTACGATTGACGCAGCACCAGCGTAACTGGGGCTTTGGTTTATGTTTTCTATACTTGCGCAATGTGAAAGGCTTTGGCTGGAATCATAAGCGTGTATATCGCATCTATCGTCTTTTAGAGCTTAATCTGCGTATTAAGCCGCGTAAGCGGCTAGTTAGAGAGATGCCCTTGGCACTGACTGTACCTGGGCGCATCAATGAGGTGTGGTCAATGGATTTTATGCATGATCAGCTATCGGATGGGCGTAGTATTCGGCTATTTAACGTAATTGATGATTTCAACCGCGAGGGGCTTAACATTGAAGTTGATTTTTCATTACCCTCAGCGCGTGTGGTGCGCTCGCTAGATCAGATTATTGAATGGCGTGGCAGACCAAATATCATCCGTTGTGATAATGGCCCTGAGTATATCAGTGCAACGCTAACAGAATGGGCGGCAAGGCGAGGGATTAGGATTGATTATATTCAGCCAGGTAGCCCACAGCAAAATGCCTATATAGAACGTTACAATCGTACAGTCCGTTATGATTGGTTGGCACATATGTTGTTTGATACGATTAAAGAAGTGCAGGCGTTTGCTACACATTGGCTTTGGACATACAATCATGAAAGGCCAAACATGGGCATCGGTGGCATGACTCCAATGCAGAAATTACAACGTGTTGCCTAAGCTCTACTTTTAGCGGCTACTAAAAATGGGGGGATTACCCATATAAGAGATTTTTTATGTTTATGAAGAAAGTGAAAGAAGCTATTACATACTGTTCTCAGTTATATCAATGATATTGATATATATATTAAAAAAATGGTATTATATTATGAGTAAAAGTATATATATAACTATTGTATACATTAATTCTATAATGCTTTCTATGTAATATTGTTAAAGTGTAAGGGCTATTTATTGTTGAACTACTTTAATATTGAAGTTAATCATTAACAAATAAAGTTTTGTACTTTTTGCGCATATATAATTAATTAAATAGGTGGCTATGGAAAACATCAAAGACAGTTTGTTATTAGGTGATGGAGTTAACATCACTGGCAATATTTCAGTGCAGGGAGTTGTGCATGTGCATGGCAACGTTAATGGTGAAATTATAGCAAATGAAATTTATATTGGCGAAACAGGCAAGGTGCATGGTGAGATTAAAGTCAACATTGCCGATATAAAGGGAGAGGTGACCAATTCCATTGAAGTAAGAGATACATTAATTGTCAGGTCTACTGGTAAAATTTCTGGCACTACATCATATCAGTCTTTAGAGATTGAGCTTGGTGGTATTATTGACGGCAATATTGTAAAAAGTAAAGCTCCTTTAACCCCAGCAACTCATCAACTTGATAACATTGAACCTGTTATATAATTGTGCGGTCTCTTGCTTCTATTCTTCTTCCTGTAATGTTGCAGCCCTTATCTTTTATAAAGCGAGTATGGAATTATGAATTCCAAGATTTCAGATTAATTCTTGAGCAATCTGATGAGTTGCATTATTTTCTTGTGTGGGCCAAAGCTCAACTCTTTATTACGCGAGCGATACTAATAACTGTACTAACTTTAATGTGTATATTATTAGGGCTTAGTTTTCATAGTTGCGTTACTGTTTGGCGCTACAATGCACTTGAGTTATCAAAGGCTGAGACGGAAAAAAAGCGTCAACAAGCATTATCTGCAATAGCTTCTTTGTCAGATTCTGGTGCCTTACTAGACGAAGGTATTACTGAGACTGAGTTACTGGGCGTAACGAATCGCTATCGTGAACGTTTACAAAAACTAGAGCTATTAGTTAACTACTCTACACAAGAACTAAAGCTTGCTTCGCGTGCGTTGGAAGAAGGCCTCAAAGTTTCTGGCATTACACCAAGCATGATCAAGAAGCTAAAAAAAGACAACGCTAATACCAACACAAAGCTAGCTGTCAACATAGAATCTATCAAATCGGCAGGTGTTAATACAGAAGTATTAGTCAATTATAAAAAAAACTTAGATGAATTGCAGAAATTGAAGAATGTATTATTAATTTTTCCTAGTCGTAAGCCAGCCAATAATGCAATTTCTACTTCCCAATACGGTGTTAGAGTTCATCCTATTACGAATAGAAAAATAAAACATGAAGGCATTGATTTTATGCCTACTATAGATTTTAACGCTAAAGCAGTCATCAACGGCGTGGTTGAGAAGGTGCAACATTCATCTATTGGGTATGGCAATATGGTGGTTATTTTACATCCAAATAATGTCAGAACACTCTATGCTCACCTCGATAGTATTTTTGTTGAGCATGGACAAAAAGTGCAAGCGGGTCAATCAATAGGCAAGATAGGCAATACCGGATTTTCAACTGGCAGGCACCTGCACTACGAAGTATCCGTTGATGGCGTAAAAGTAAACCCTTCAATTATTACAGCGATGGCAAAAAATGTTCAATAAACGCAAAACAGCTAAAACCGACTCCTCAAACAATTTTGATGAGCACTTGAATGAATTAACAGCGGAAAGTAACGATGTATCGACTAGCATTTTGCCAAGTAAAATTATGAACATTGCACAAAAACCAACCATCATCAGTGAAGGTGCATTATTTGAAGGACAACTAGTATTTGATGGCACGCTGCATATCGATGGTAAATTCAAGGGCACCATTAAAGTGGATAAAATAACGGTTGGCAAAAACGGCGTACTGGATGGCACGTTTCAAGCCAATACTGTGGTTGTGTTTGGTGAAATTAAAGGGGAGGTCTTATGCGAAGATTTGACCCTAAATTCTGGTTCCAATGTTGATGGCGTCATTCAATATGCAAGTATCAAAATACAGCAGGGCTCCTCTATAGGTGGTGAGGTTATTCATAAAAAAAATAGCACGAAATTCCCCTAAGTTTCAACTAATAGTTAGGTTAGATTACCTTTCATTGAGCTACACTTTAGAATAGCCGTATTGTTTATTATTAAGAACGAAACTAATTAGCAGCTAGTTTTTTAGCATTTCCCATGGTAATCCCCCCATTTTTAGTAGCCGCTAAAAGTAGAGCTTAGGCAACACGTTGTAATTTCTGCATTGGAGTCATGCCACCGATGCCCATGTTTGGCCTTTCATGATTGTATGTCCAAAGCCAATGTGTAGCAAACGCCTGCACTTCTTTAATCGTATCAAACAACATATGTGCCAACCAATCATAACGGACTGTACGATTGTAACGTTCTATATAGGCATTTTGCTGTGGGCTACCTGGCTGAATATAATCAATCCTAATCCCTCGCCTTGCCGCCCATTCTGTTAGCGTTGCACTGATATACTCAGGGCCATTATCACAACGGATGATATTTGGTCTGCCACGCCATTCAATAATCTGATCTAGCGAGCGCACCACACGCGCTGAGGGTAATGAAAAATCAACTTCAATGTTAAGCCCCTCGCGGTTGAAATCATCAATTACGTTAAATAGCCGAATACTACGCCCATCCGATAGCTGATCATGCATAAAATCCATTGACCACACCTCATTGATGCGCCCAGGTACAGTCAGTGCCAAGGGCATCTCTCTAACTAGCCGCTTACGCGGCTTAATACGCAGATTAAGCTCTAAAAGACGATAGATGCGATATACACGCTTATGATTCCAGCCAAAGCCTTTCACATTGCGCAAGTATAGAAAACATAAACCAAAGCCCCAGTTACGCTGGTGCTGCGTCAATCGTAGTAACCAATCTGCAATGTCATCATTCTCTGTGGATAGCTTAGCGCTATAGCGGTAGCAGCCTTCACTTAGGGCAAAGGTATTGCAGGCCAATCGAATACTCAGGCTTTTATGCTCAACCACCCAGCGTGCCATCTCTCGACGCTGAGATGGCTTCACCACTTTTTTGCATCACCTCTTTGAGTACGTCTGCTTGAAGCTGAACTTCGGCATACATTTTTTAAGGCGTCGATTCTCATCTTCGAGCTCTTTCATGCGAGACACCATGGACGCATCCATGCCACCGTATTTAGCACGCCATTTATAAAATGTGGCGGAGCTCATTCCATGCTCACGGCACAAATCAGGTACTGGCGAACCGGATTATGCCTGTTTCAATATGTTGATGATCTGACTCTCGGTAAATCTTGATAGCTTCATGTAAAAATTCCTTTAAATCTAATTAAGAAAATTCTACTTCTAAATGCTACTTTTATGCGGGGGGATTACCTTCCATTTATAGAGGCTCTTGGTGCTGACGCCCAGCCTATTGGAAACTTCAGCTATGTCATAGCTGTGTTTGATAATTTGATTGACTGCTTCTTGTTTAAATTCGTCTGTGTAACGAATGCCTTTTGCCATGATTCTTCCTTTTTATGTCTAGAGTAATTTGTAACATAAAAAGTGTATAATATTTTCAGGCCTTACCACGTGTCCAGACTTATAACGTGGCTTACGATAGCCTCAAATAGATTTGAGCTTAGCATTACGTATGATTTTAGCCACGCGATTCTCGCTGCATATAATGCCAGCCTCTCGTAAATCGTAGTGAATACGTGGACTGCCATAAATGCCATAGCTGTCTTCGTAGGATCGCTTGATTTCAACAAGTAGTGCAGCGTCTTCAATTGCTCGGTTGGATAGTGGCTTTAATTTCCAGTCGTAAGAACCACTACGATGCACTTTTAGTACACGACACATACTCATTAAGCGAAACACTTGGCGATGCTGGTCAATAAATGCGTACTTTAATCGGACAGCTTGGCAAAGTACGCCACGGCCTTTTTAGGATGTCACGCTCTTCAGTGGTGCGCTTGAGCTCTGCTTTCATCCTTTGCAACTCTTGTTTGAGTGCAACAATATCTTTTGAGTTTGGTAAATCACCTAGTTGGCTTTGCTTAAGCCAAGCGTATAGGCTTTATATCTGAAACACCTAAGCGCTTTGATACTTCAACGACACCATGACCACGCTCAGTGATTTGTTTTATTGCTTCAGCCTTAAATTCAGCTGTATATCTTGTACCTCTCATTTACTACTCTCCAGTTCAGTTTCGACATTATTGAATGTCTACTGAATTCTGGGAAGTCCATCATTTAGTTAGACCATTACATGAAGTGGGTCATTTAGTTAGTATTGCTTTGCTCTTTATTTTTCACCTAGTGATTCGCTAATTGTTTTAACGATTGGTTTTGTCAAGTATTGCAGCACTGTTTTTCTACCAGTTTTAACTTCCACCATACCTGTCATACCAGGTAATATTTCGAGTTTCACGTCAGGTTTAGCACTAAATATAGGTTTTGCTATAAGCACATGAATGCGATAGAAGGGCTCTTCATTTTCGTGTAATCTTTCACTTAATGTATCTGCGCTGATGAACACAAGCTCCCCCATCATGCCACCATACACTGTAAAGTCATAAGTATCTATTTTTACAGTTGCTTCTTGGCCAAGTTCTAAGAAAGCTATGTCTGCAGGGGAAACTTTCGCCTCTATGACTAATTCATCGTCAACTGGCACAATATGCATTACCTCGTCTCCAGGCCTAATCACGCCTCCTAGGGTCGTGATTTGTACATTTTTAACAATACCTTTTACTGGGGCAAGTATTTCAGTTTGTAGTAGTTGATCTTTTTTTTGTGCAAGCGCTTGTCTTGCACCGTTTAGATCCTCTTCCGCCTTACTTAACTCTGACTGAGAGTCTTGAAAATACTTGTTCCGTTTATTATTTATTTGCGCGTCTAAATCGGCAATTTGTCGCTGCAGTCTAAGCACCTCAGTACGGCTCACATCTCCAGACGTCACCAGAGGTAAATTCATATCTAGCTCTTGAACAACATAGACACGCATTTTCTCTAACGATGCAAGTTCTTGATTTAAAGCATCACGGCGTTTTTTAAGTAATAAAAGCTGATTCATTTTATAGCCGGGATAATTATCGACTTCGCGCTCAAAAATAGGATTTCCACCAAATACTTCCGCTCTCAGTCTGGCTGCAGTTGCCGAAAGCGCAACTGTTTTAGCGCGAATTTCCATAAAAGCCGCTTCAGCTCGTGTACGATTAGTTCTAAATAAGACATCACCAGCTTCAACTTTGCTGCCTTCCTTTACTAATAGTTCCTCAAGTACACCACCATCTTGAGATTGGATAATCTGTGTTCGTGAGCTGGCAATAATTTTGCCCGGGGCTCGAGTAATCTGGTCAATTTCAGCAAGGTATGCCCAAAGTAAAAAAGTGCCTACTGTGATAAAAGTCAACCATAAAACCCATCTTGAGCCACGATTTTCCTCAAATGAAAGCGCTTGTTTTGATGTTTTTTCATTTTTAGTCAGAAACCAGAATAAATTCATGATACTTTCTTTTTCTTTATATCCAAAGTTGTATTAGGCTGAGTTAGATCGACAGGCGCACTTTCAGTTTGGATTGTAGCTTTATTTTGCTCCTGAGTATTTTTGTCTTTGACGTTTTTAAACATTGATAGAACTTTCTCTTTTGGACCGTCTATTGCAATCTTTCCATTGTCGATAACAATCACTCTGTCAACTTTGGGCAATAGAGAAAACTTATGTGTGACGACAATGATAAGGTGGTCTTTGGGAATTTTTTCAAACAAGTGCTTCATTACCTTGGACTCGAGTTGCATGTCCATCGAAGCAGTTGGCTCATCTAATAAAATTACTTTTGGCTTCGCAATCAGCAGTCGCGTCAGTCCTACCAATTGGCGTTGGCCACCAGAAAGGCCGCGTCCTCCCTCGCTAATCTCTAGCTCCAACCCCTTGGGGTGTTGTCTGATTGGGTTATCTAGTCCTGTTAACGATGCAGCCTCAAGAATTTTAGAATCACTTGGTGTAGGCATGCCGATGGTCAGATTTTCTCTTAAGGTGCCGTTGAAGAGTCTTACATCCTGCGGCAAATACCCAATATGCTCACGCACAAATTCTGGTGCAAGCTGATATATGTCTATGTCATCTAAAAAAACAGTTCCTTTTTGTGGTTTATAAAGGCCTGACAACATTTTAATTAGTGTGGACTTTCCAGAACCCACGGCACCTATGATTGCAACACGTTCTCCAGGCTGAAATACAAGGTTTTCTATTTCAATAGACAGCATATCTTCTTGATAAGAGAAAGACACATCTTGCAATTGCAGTTTGCCTTTACAGGACTCAGGGATGACCAAGCGCTGATCATGACTTCTATCGCTCGGCATAGACATAATGTCATCTAATGACTTCAGTGCAATTATTGCATTTTTCCATTGCATAATCATGTTTGGTAATTGGGTAATAGGATTAAATACTCTACCAGAAATAATAGAGCAGGCAATTAATGCCCCCATACTGAGATCGCCGTTACCAATTAGTAAAGCTCCCACTGCAATAATGCAAATATAATTAAACTGCTGTATGGATTGTGCCATATTAGCTGCACGAGTTGAGATGAATTTCAAAGCCAGCTCGTTTTTTGCCATTGTGTTGGTTAAGGATTGATACTTATCTAACATCTTCCATTCACCACCAGAAGCCTTAATTGACTCAATACCATCAATTGAATCAATCAGCAGACCATTTTTCTTATTAGATTCAGTCATATTTTCTTGAGTAAGTTGTTCTATTTCTTTTTGCGAGTAAAAGCCAGAGATTAAAGAAAGGCACAACGATATAATCGGCACTACAGCAATAGGGCCAGCTAAAAAAGCGATAACGCCGATAAATAAAACGGCAAAAGGCACATCAGCCAAAATATAAAGCGTGCTTGATGCCATAAAGTTTCTAACAGACTCAAAGTGACGAATTTGAGAGGCAAATGTGCCTACAGTCTTTGGCCTCGCATCCATGCGAATATCCATCGCCTTACCAAAAAACACCGATGATAATTCCAAATCAATGGCTTTGGAAGTGCGATCAAGCATTCGTGCACGAACTTGCTTAATTGTAAATTCAATTAATACGCCAATCACCACGCCAATGGTTAATACCCAAAGAGTCGAGTAGCCTTTTGTTGGAACAACACGATCATACACTTGCATGGTATACATTGCTGAAAACAAACCCACGCTGCTAATCATAAAGGTGGCAAAAATTGCCTCACCAAAAATACGGCGATGCTTACGCAGCGTATAACTAAACCAATCGCGTGCAGTAACAGGAAATACAATTTGATCATCGGCATCTAATTGTTCAGTTTTAAAACGCAATAGATTGCCATTTAATATGCCATCTGGCTCTAACTCTCGCGCACTTCCAGCCACATCCTCGCATGCTAATTTACCATTACTCAAACGTCCTTTAATCAGCAGCGACTCATCCTGCGCTTGGCTAACCCAAAGAATAGGAAAGTCCTTGCGACTCAATGCATCAAACGTCAATTCACTTACTAAACCATGTTTAAAGCGTGACAACCACATCGCTTGCGCTTGCTCTGCTAGCGATAAATCTTTTAACGCAACACCATCTTGTGTTTTATCCATCATAGAAAAGCGGTGCGTTGGTGTGGAAATACCTTGGTGAGTAGAAATTTTTGACAATAAAACTGCCAAATTTTCAATCATTTCCTCAAAAGCGTAGTCAGTATGACTAAGTTCAGGTTCCAGAGGTGTAGTTTGGTCAATATTGTTCATTCTACTTTTGCCTTCTTATTTTACGTTGAGTAGTTTTCTAGTGAGTGTAGGCTTAAATACTTCAAGCCATGGCTTTTTTTCAATATTTTTTTTAGTTTTTGAACTGAAGGTCGCATTGTTTACGCTAGGAATGGTAGATTGATTCATAATAATATTGAAGTCGAATTTCTTTTGCTCTTGCTCAATCGGTACATCACGGCTAAAAAATTTGGACATATCTAGCTGCTTAGCCTGTAGTTGACCAGTTAAAATCAATAGGTGTATGGACATTAATTCTAATGGATATTCCACATCGGTGTAAGCATAATATGCCACTGCCTTTTCTCGTTGGGCATTGAGCACTTCTAACCAATTTTTCTTACCCACTTGAAACTGGCGTAAGTAGGATTCTATGACTTCATCCGCCCCCATCACCGATGCACGGACCTGTTTTGCTTGAGATAGTAGTGCATTTCTTTCAGACCAGACAGACTGCACCTCCTTTGCAACCCTTCGATCAAATGATTCAATCACATTTAAAGCGGCATCTTTTGTTGCTTTTGCAGCGTTAATGTTAGAAAGGCTAGAAAGGCCAGCGCCAGGCGCAAGACGCAATCCCAAATATAATTGGTTGTTGTCTGGCGTAAAAAAGACTGTGCCCATGCGACGCTGATAACCAAGAACAACATTTGGCATAGCTTGCGAGCGGTTCAATTTAATTTCTTCTTCTGCAATTGTCGCTTCAAATACAAGTCGAGCGCGCTCTGGAGAAAATGCTATGGCAGTCTCTAGAATTTCCGTAATAGTACCTATTTCTGTATTAAATCTACTGGGTCTTTCAATCTCTTCAACACGAAAGCCAGTTAGTTGTTCTAGCGTAATACGTGAAACCGCTACTTGATTTTCTAGCTGAATTCGTTCTGCGGTTGTTTGACGTAAACGTGTTTCTGCTTGTATGAGATCTGCTTTAGGGCTAATTTCAGACTCCACACGTCTAGACATACTTTCAACCAAGCGAAGATGTTCTATCTCGTTTTGTAATGCTATTTTGAGCTTCGCTTCAAATCGTAAAACATCGAAATAAGCTGTGGCGGTTTCTAATAAAATTTTTTGCTCGGTATCGCCTAGAGACGCACGAGCTGCTTCTAAAGTAGCTTCTGCTAAACCAATCTGACCGGTAATTCTTCCTCCTGTCCACAAAGGTTGCTCAATTCGGATAGTAGTATTGCTACCGCCAGTTTCCAGTGTATTAATATCTGTACTAAATGATGGAAATCGACCCCATTCAGCGCTATCAAGCAAATAGCCAGCCGATACTAAGGCATTTCTTTTGTTAACAATTTGGGGGTTATTACTAACAGCTTGAAGCAAAACTCCCTGAAGGGTCGCAAGCTCTGCATGACTTAATAAGCTATTGCAACATAACAGAAATGCGAAGAATATTCTTTTTTGTTTTAGGCAGTAATCCAAAATGTTCATATAGTTAGGTGTTAAATTGATGGTTAGTGTAAAAATAAATGGCAAATAAATCATCTAGACCCAACTTTTTATGATTAATAAAATTCTGTTATATTAATAAAATAGAATGTATTTTATAATTGCTCTAGGTTTTGCTGTCAGTATAATGATCTAGATAAATGGTTAAGTAAAGCCCATAGACGCATTAAAGCTACAATCCATTTTACTGCTATATGATACAATATTTTAATATCAGTCTAACATAACAAAAATTAGAGAAAAATTAATTACATAATATAATAATTGACCCTGCACCAATAACCGAGCCAAACTTAAATAGAAATTTCGGCCTTAATAGCAATGGCATTTTGGGTTGATTTCAAGTATTTTTGGGCGTATTCAGAAGGTGTCATCCAATCCAATGATGAGTGGGGTCGACTCTCGTTATACTCCCTGCGCCATGCTTCAATTTTGAATTTTGCATCATCTAACGATAAAAACCAATGGCTATTTAAACACTCTTGCCTCAGGGGGCCATTAAATGATTCGATAAACGCATTGTCAGTTGGCTTGCCTGGTCTTGAGAAGTCCATTGTCACTTGGTTCTCATAAGCCCATTTATCTAAAGCTTTGGAAATAAACTCCGAGCCGTTATCAGTTTTTATAAACTTTGGACGTCCTCGCTTGAATGCCACATGCTGCATCACTTGAACCACATCTTCTCCTGTTAAACGCTGTCCTACATGAATCGCAAGACACTCATGGCTATATTGATCTACCACTGTTAATGCCCGTAGCTTACGTCCGTCAAACAGATTATCTGCTACAAAGTCCATACTCCACACTTCATTCGGGTGTTGAGCAACATATTTTGGAAGTCGCTCCTGACACGATTTATGTCTGCGCGGACGTTTTAGCCTTAGTGATAGCCGCATTTCTTGATACAAACGATATACCCGTTTGTGATTGTCTTTCCAGCCCTCACGCTTGAGCATGACATGGACGCGTCTATATCCATAATGCCTACGTGTTTCCGTGATTTCTTTGATACGCATTTGTAAGGCACTGCTATCGCGTGCAATCGACTGATAGTGCCAACTGCTGCGTGATAAACCTATTAGGCTACAAATTTTACGCTGACTGGCACCAAATCGTGCCATTAAATCAGCGATTAATCCTAGCTTACGGTCGGGCGTTAAAGCTTTTTTGATAAGACATCCTGTAGCATCGCTTTATCTAATGATAGGTCAGCTACTAAACGCTTCAGCTTACTATTCTCTTCCTCCAGTTGTTTGAGTCGCCTGAGTTCAGATGGGCCTAATCCACCATACTTCTGTTTCCAATTGTAAAAAGTCGCTTCGCTGATGCCCATCTTGCGGCTTACTTCTTCAACAGATACACCCAATTCATTTTGTTTAAGTGCAAATGCAATTTGCTCCTTGGTAAATCTCGACTTCTTCATGCCGCGTCTCCTTTAATATGGCATTAATATAATCGAAAATTCTACTTTTAAACGGCCCGAAATATTGGTGTAGGTTCACATTTAGGCTTTGGTTAAAATATATTAGTATTTTAGATAGTTGGCTTCGTCACTGCCTTAAAAGTATGGGTGTTGAAAAGTAAGAATTGAAGAGCACAGAACAGCAACGCATGCGCTAATTAGAAAAGCTGGTTTCTAATTCGACTTCATTCAACGAGGTGCCAAAAAAGCCGCATGTTTACTTCATTAACAACCAAGGCTGATAAAGTAGACATTCATGGAACAACTCATCACGCAATACCGGGTTGAATCGCTGTGCGAAGCATTGATTTTCAGCTCTAGCGGCTATCGAGATTGGCTTTATCGTCCAGTAAATGCATATAAATAGACTACGATTTTGTATCCGCTTAGAGTATTTTGCGCCTGACATCTTCACACGCCGGCTCATTCCATTAAAATGAGAATGATGTAATGACCTAACAATCTGTTGCGAAAGAATTGACAGATGGAACTAACTATTAAATGATTTACACAAAAAATTTTATTCAATATATAATGTTATACAAATATTTATTTTTTAGGTTCGCACAATGTTTGATTATATTAAATTACTTGCAACAAAACTTCTCGACATTTCTTCTAGCTCGAATGATGTTACATCAAACATATCAACCCAAAACTATGAGGTTGGTGATTTAACTCCAGCTAAAAATCCAAAGAAAATAACAGCTAAAGAACCTATTAAATATAATCAGCATCCAAAAGGGTCGGAAGATGGTCTAATAGATCAAATTTTTGATTCAGAGATTATATTGTTAGCAGAAGCAGAAAATGCAATGACAGCGGATACAGCTAGTGACAATGTTAAAGAAGAAGAAAATGAGGATGATGAAAATGAGGGTGTTGAGTCCGACTCATCTACGTCTTATGGTTTATTAGGCTTGGGTGCTCTTGGGGTTGTTGGTATAGGCGCTGCTGCTGGCGGCGGAGGCGGAGGCGGAGGCGGCTCTAGTCCATCACCTTCCGATACGATTGCACCGACAGTGACCTCGATTACGGTTGCTGACTCGAGCCTGATAATTGGTGAAACGACGACTGTGACGGTAGTTTTTTCGGAGGCGATTGCTCCTGAATCGCTGGTATTGCAAGATTTTTCTGCTGAGAATGGTGTGCTAAGCGATCTGTCGGTAGCGGAAGATCGTTTGTCTGCGACCTTAACGCTAACACCGGATGCTACTATTGAAGATACTGCGAATGTTGTTAGTCTGACGGGTGCAAACTTTACTGATGCTGCGGGCAATTTGGGCACAGGTACGGGTACCTCAAATAGCTATGCTGTGGACACTGTATCACCTACGATGAATTCGGCTGTGGTGTCTTCGAACGGTTTGAGTATAGTCATTACATACAGCGAGTTAGTTGGTGGTACACTGGAGCCCGCTGACTATGCTGTGACAATCGATGGTCAAGCTTACTCTGGGACCATTGATGCTGCAGTTATTGGAACTGATTCTGACGCTAATAAGGTTACGCTAACATTGTCTTCTCCGATTCAATCTGGTAGCGTAGTGACTAACCTGATTTATACAGCTAATGCAGGTGCGGTTAACTCGGTTACTGATGTTGTCGGTAATCCAGCTGCATCTCAAACGTTGTCTTCAGTTTCTAATGGATCTAGTGCCGATACGATTGCACCGACAGTGACCTCGATTACGGTTGCTGACTCGAGCCTGATAATTGGTGAAACGACGACTGTGACGGTAGTTTTTCGGAGGCGATTGCTCCTGAATCGCTGGTATTGCAAGATTTTTCTGCTGAGAATGGTGTGCTAAGCGATCTGTCGGTAGCGGAAGATCGTTTGTCTGCGACCTTAACGCTAACACCGGATGCTACTATTGAAGATACTGCGAATGTTGTTAGTCTGACGGGTGCAAACTTTACTGATGCTGCGGGCAATTTGGGCACAGGTACGGGTACCTCAAATAGCTATGCTGTGGACACTGTATCACCTACGATGAATTCGGCTGTGGTGTCTTCGAACGGTTTGAGTATAGTCATTACATACAGCGAGTTAGTTGGTGGTACACTGGAGCCCGCTGACTATGCTGTGACAATCGATGGTCAAGCTTACTCTGGGACCATTGATGCTGCAGTTATTGGAACTGATTCTGACGCTAATAAGGTTACGCTAACATTGTCTTCTCCGATTCAATCTGGTAGCGTAGTGACTAACCTGATTTATACAGCTAATGCAGGTGCGGTTAACTCGGTTACTGATGTTGTCGGTAATCCAGCTGCATCTCAAACGTTGTCTTCAGTTTCTAATGGATCTAGTGCCGATACGATTGCACCGACAGTGACCTCGATTACGGTTGCTGACTCGAGCCTGATAATTGGTGAAACGACGACTGTGACGGTAGTTTTTTCGGAGGCGATTGCTCCTGAATCGCTGGTATTGCAAGATTTTTCTGCTGAGAATGGTGTGCTAAGCGATCTGTCGGTAGCGGAAGATCGTTTGTCTGCGACCTTAACGCTAACACCGGATGCTACTATTGAAGATACTGCGAATGTTGTTAGTCTGACGGGTGCAAACTTTACTGATGCTGCGGGCAATTTGGGCACAGGTACGGGTACCTCAAATAGCTATGCTGTGGACACTGTATCACCTACGATGAATTCGGCTGTGGTGTCTTCGAACGGTTTGAGTATAGTCATTACATACAGCGAGTTAGTTGGTGGTACACTGGAGCCCGCTGACTATGCTGTGACAATCGATGGTCAAGCTTACTCTGGGACCATTGATGCTGCAGTTATTGGAACTGATTCTGACGCTAATAAGGTTACGCTAACATTGTCTTCTCCGATTCAATCTGGTAGCGTAGTGACTAACCTGATTTATACAGCTAATGCAGGTGCGGTTAACTCGGTTACTGATGTTGTCGGTAATCCAGCTGCATCTCAAACGTTGTCTTCAGTTTCTAATGGATCTAGTGCCGATACGATTGCACCGACAGTGACCTCGATTACGGTTGCTGACTCGAGCCTGATAATTGGTGAAACGACGACTGTGACGGTAGTTTTTCGGAGGCGATTGCTCCTGAATCGCTGGTATTGCAAGATTTTTCTGCTGAGAATGGTGTGCTAAGCGATCTGTCGGTAGCGGAAGATCGTTTGTCTGCGACCTTAACGCTAACACCGGATGCTACTATTGAAGATACTGCGAATGTTGTTAGTCTGACGGGTGCAAACTTTACTGATGCTGCGGGCAATTTGGGCACAGGTACGGGTACCTCAAATAGCTATGCTGTGGACACTGTATCACCTACGATGAATTCGGCTGTGGTGTCTTCGAACGGTTTGAGTATAGTCATTACATACAGCGAGTTAGTTGGTGGTACACTGGAGCCCGCTGACTATGCTGTGACAATCGATGGTCAAGCTTACTCTGGGACCATTGATGCTGCAGTTATTGGAACTGATTCTGACGCTAATAAGGTTACGCTAACATTGTCTTCTCCGATTCAATCTGGTAGCGTAGTGACTAACCTGATTTATACAGCTAATGCAGGTGCGGTTAACTCGGTTACTGATGTTGTCGGTAATCCAGCTGCATCTCAAACGTTGTCTTCAGTTTCTAATGGATCTAGTGCCGATACGATTGCACCGACAGTGACCTCGATTACGGTTGCTGACTCGAGCCTGATAATTGGTGAAACGACGACTGTGACGGTAGTTTTTCGGAGGCGATTGCTCCTGAATCGCTGGTATTGCAAGATTTTTCTGCTGAGAATGGTGTGCTAAGCGATCTGTCGGTAGCGGAAGATCGTTTGTCTGCGACCTTAACGCTAACACCGGATGCTACTATTGAAGATACTGCGAATGTTGTTAGTCTGACGGGTGCAAACTTTACTGATGCTGCGGGCAATTTGGGCACAGGTACGGGTACCTCAAATAGCTATGCTGTGGACACTGTATCACCTACGATGAATTCGGCTGTGGTGTCTTCGAACGGTTTGAGTATAGTCATTACATACAGCGAGTTAGTTGGTGGTACACTGGAGCCCGCTGACTATGCTGTGACAATCGATGGTCAAGCTTACTCTGGGACCATTGATGCTGCAGTTATTGGAACTGATTCTGACGCTAATAAGGTTACGCTAACATTGTCTTCTCCGATTCAATCTGGTAGCGTAGTGACTAACCTGATTTATACAGCTAATGCAGGTGCGGTTAACTCGGTTACTGATGTTGTCGGTAATCCAGCTGCATCTCAAACGTTGTCTTCAGTTTCTAATGGATCTAGTGCCGATACGATTGCACCGACAGTGACCTCGATTACGGTTGCTGACTCGAGCCTGATAATTGGTGAAACGACGACTGTGACGGTAGTTTTTCGGAGGCGATTGCTCCTGAATCGCTGGTATTGCAAGATTTTTCTGCTGAGAATGGTGTGCTAAGCGATCTGTCGGTAGCGGAAGATCGTTTGTCTGCGACCTTAACGCTAACACCGGATGCTACTATTGAAGATACTGCGAATGTTGTTAGTCTGACGGGTGCAAACTTTACTGATGCTGCGGGCAATTTGGGCACAGGTACGGGTACCTCAAATAGCTATGCTGTGGACACTGTATCACCGACTGTTGCAATTACGGTTGTGGATCTCAGTAATCAAATTTCTCCAATTATAACTGGTACAGCCGAGGCTGATTCAGTTGTTACCTTAACAATTTCCGGAGCTACCTATTCCGCCATTACCTCTAACTTTGGTGTCTGGTCTGTAAATACGTCGGAGATACCACCAACTTCTGGCTCTTTAAACGTAATATTTGGTGGGAACAATACCTTAACAGCAATCTCAACTGATGCGGCCGGAAATCAAAGCAATCCCTTTAGTCAATCTTTCCATTTGGCGGCAGCGGAAACTACTTCTGTTGCTCAAGGATTGAACTTCATCATAAATGCTGATGATGCTGATAATGCAATTTTTGATGGTCCAGGATCATTAGAGATGCTAGGCAGTCCTAATTCTCAGGTGTTAAATATTTTTAATAACGGGGGGTCTATAATCGAAACAGGTTTCGGGGCGGATCAGATTAATCTCGGAGAAGATAGCGGAGAAGATAGAATTGTAATTGGAACTGAAAACGTAGATATTAACTTTTTAGTAGACAATGTAGTGCTTGGTGAAGATTCTCAGATTGCTGCAAGAGCCTATACGCAATTGAACCAAAACATTTTAGCTGGTGGAGAAGATGAAGATGTTACGATCGCAATAACTAGGATTAATTCATCTCTTGGTATTGACGACACGCAGGTGATGGCGTTTTTGGGTTCGACACCTGCGACGCTTGCGGGAGCGACTGATCAGCAGGCATTGCTTGCAACCTCGGTGGCAAACGTTACGCTGGGTGCGACGAATCAAGATGCGGTGCAGGCAACTTCAGTAGCTAATGTTACGGCTGGGGCTACTAATCAAGATGCGGTGCAGGCAACCTCAGTGGCCAATGTTACCTTGGGTGCGACTAACCAGGATGCAGTGCAGGCAACTTCGGTAGCCAATGTGACGGCCGGTGCGTCAGATAACCAAGAGGCGTCACGTGCTTCTTCAGTGGCCAACGTTACTTTGGGAGCTACTAACCAAGATGCAGTGCAGGCAACTTCGGTCGCTAATGTTACGGCTGGGGCTACTAACCAAGATGCGGTTCAGGCAACTTCGGTCGCTAATGTTACGGCTGGGGCTACTAACCAAGATGCGGTTCAGGCAACTTCGGTCGCCAATGTCACAGCTGGAGCTACTAATCAGGATGCGGTGCAGGCAACTTCGGTAGCGAATGTTGCTGCGGGTTCGGATGGCACTCAAACAGCAACTTATGTTCTTGATACTGCAGCAGGCGTTAGTGATCAGCAGAGGAGTTTTGTGTCGATCTCGGGTGTTGTTGAGGCCGGGGACGTATTTAGTATTACGATTGATGCAGTAACTTTCTCTTATACGGCGATTGCTGGCGATGGGTTAAACAACATTCGTGACGCATTAATTGACAGAATAAACAATGACAGTCCAGGAGTGGTGCCGGTAACTGCATCATCTCCAGGTGGTTTAGGGCAGATCGAGCTGCTTGCAGATGCGGATAATACGCCTTTTACTGGCAGTGCTGTGGCAACGAATAGTGCGGCGGTAGAGCAGGTTGATACGGTGACGATTAGTAACATTGAGGAGGGTGATTCATTTACGATCACCGTCAACGGCACAGCCTTTACGTATACGGCTACTGCAGGTGATGCGAATGAGGATGCGGTTCGCGATGGATTGATCGGACTGATTAATGCCAACACGTCGTTGCCTGTAACGGCGACGGCGGCAACGGGCGGTGCTGGTGTTGTGACGCTGACGGCAGACTCTCCGGGCACAGCCTTTACGGCAACGGCAACGGATAGTAACCGTGCGGCGTTAGAGCAGGTTGATACGGTGACGATTAGTAACATTGAGGAGGGTGATTCATTTACGATCACCGTCAACGGCACAGCCTTTACGTATACGGCTACGGCAGGTGATGCGAATGAGGATGCGGTTCGCGATGGATTGATCGGACTGATTAATGCCAACACGTCGTTGCCTGTAACGGCGACGGCGGCAACGGGCGGTGCTGGTGTTGTGACGCTGACGGCAGACTCTCCGGGCACAGCCTTTACGGCAACGGCAACGGATAGTAACCGTGCGGCGTTAGAGCAGGTTGATACGGTGACGATTAGTAACATTGAGGAGGGTGATTCATTTACGATCACCGTCAACGGCACAGCCTTTACGTATACGGCTACTGCAGGTGATGCGAATGAGGATGCGGTTCGCGATGGATTGATCGGACTGATTAATGCCAACACGTCGTTGCCTGTAACGGCGACGGCGGCAACGGGCGGTGCTGGTGTTGTGACGCTGACGGCAGACTCTCCGGGCACAGCCTTTACGGCAACGGCAACGGATAGTAACCGTGCGGCGTTAGAGCAGGTTGATACGGTGACGATTAGTAACATTGAGGAGGGTGATTCATTTACGATCACCGTCAACGGCACAGCCTTTACGTATACGGCTACGGCAGGTGATGCGAATGAGGATGCGGTTCGCGATGGATTGATCGGACTGATTAATGCCAACACGTCGTTGCCTGTAACGGCGACGGCGGCAACGGGCGGTGCTGGTGTTGTGACGCTGACGGCAGACTCTCCGGGCACAGCCTTTACGGCAACGGCAACGGATAGTAACCGTGCGGCGTTAGAGCAGGTTGATACGGTGACGATTAGTAACATTGAGGAGGGTGATTCATTTACGATCACCGTCAACGGCACAGCCTTTACGTATACGGCTACTGCAGGTGATGCGAATGAGGATGCGGTTCGCGATGGATTGATCGGACTGATTAATGCCAACACGTCGTTGCCTGTAACGGCGACGGCGGCAACGGGCGGTGCTGGTGTTGTGACGCTGACGGCAGACTCTCCGGGCACAGCCTTTACGGCAACGGCAACGGATAGTAACCGTGCGGCGTTAGAGCAGGTTGATACGGTGACGATTAGTAACATTGAGGAGGGTGATTCATTTACGATCACCGTCAACGGCACAGCCTTTACGTATACGGCTACTGCAGGTGATGCGAATGAGGATGCGGTTCGCGATGGATTGATCGGACTGATTAATGCCAACACGTCGTTGCCTGTAACGGCGACGGCGGCAACGGGCGGTGCTGGTGTTGTGACGCTGACGGCAGACTCTCCGGGCACAGCCTTTACGGCAACGGCAACGGATAGTAACCGTGCGGCGTTAGAGCAGGTTGATACGGTGACGATTAGTAACATTGAGGAGGGTGATTCATTTACGATCACCGTCAACGGCACAGCCTTTACGTATACGGCTACTGCAGGTGATGCGAATGAGGATGCGGTTCGCGATGGATTGATCGGACTGATTAATGCCAACACGTCGTTGCCTGTAACGGCGACGGCGGCAACGGGCGGTGCTGGTGTTGTGACGCTGACGGCAGACTCTCCGGGCACAGCCTTTACGGCAACGGCAACGGATAGTAACCGTGCGGCGTTAGAGCAGGTTGATACGGTGACGATTAGTAACATTGAGGAGGGTGATTCATTTACGATCACCGTCAACGGCACAGCCTTTACGTATACGGCTACTGCAGGTGATGCGAATGAGGATGCGGTTCGCGATGGATTGATCGGACTGATTAATGCCAACACGTCGTTGCCTGTAACGGCGACGGCGGCAACGGGCGGTGCTGGTGTTGTGACGCTGACGGCAGACTCTCCGGGCACAGCCTTTACGGCAACGGCAACGGATAGTAACCGTGCGGCGTTAGAGCAGGTTGATACGGTGACGATTAGTAACATTGAGGAGGGTGATTCATTTACGATCACCGTCAACGGCACAGCCTTTACGTATACGGCTACGGCAGGTGATGCGAATGAGGATGCGGTTCGCGATGGATTGATCGGACTGATTAATGCCAACACGTCGTTGCCTGTAACGGCGACGGCGGCAACGGGCGGTGCTGGTGTTGTGACGCTGACGGCAGACTCTCCGGGCACAGCCTTTACGGCAACGGCAACGGATAGTAACCGTGCGGCGTTAGAGCAGGTTGATACGGTGACGATTAGTAACATTGAGGAGGGTGATTCATTTACGATCACCGTCAACGGCACAGCCTTTACGTATACGGCTACGGCAGGTGATGCGAATGAGGATGCGGTTCGCGATGGATTGATCGGACTGATTAATGCCAACACGTCGTTGCCTGTAACGGCGACGGCGGCAACGGGCGGTGCTGGTGTTGTGACGCTGACGGCAGACTCTCCGGGCACAGCCTTTACGGCAACGGCAACGGATAGTAACCGTGCGGGTACGGAACAGATTGATCTGATTTCAATTGCGGGAAATGTTGAGGCAGGAGACACATACACCGCAACGATCAATGGGGTGGCTTATACCTATACAAGCTCTGCTGGCCAGACGCTAACCCAAGTACGTAACGGTTTGATTGATGTGATTAATGATCCCGTTACTGGTTCGAGCGATGTAACTGCTTCGGCATCAGGTGGGGTTGGAGGTATTACGCTAACTGCTAAACAAGTTGGTATTGTGATTACTTTATCGGTGCAGGCGCAGAATGCGCAAGATATAGCTCAATTCGACACAATTACCCTGTCTGGTACCTATGAGATCGGTGATGCGATCCAGGTAACGGTCAATGGAAATACTGTGACTTACACCGTAGTGCTGCAGGATCTGAGCGCAAATGGTGATGGCACAGGCGGCCCTGTGGCGGGTAATAGTACAACCGCGCTAAATAATATCCGCGCCAACCTAATTACAGAGATCAACAACTCAGGCACGGTCGCACCGATAGTGACTGCCGCTGCGGGTGTGACAGATCGGACAGTTACCTTAACAGCCACCGCCCCAGGAACGGCGTTTACAGCTTCTGTTACATCGGTTAATCGTGCCGCTCTTGGTATTGACGACACGCAGGTGATGGCGTTTTTGGGTTCGACACCTGCGACGCTTGCGGGAGCGACTGATCAGCAGGCATTGCTTGCAACCTCGGTGGCAAACGTTACGCTGGGTGCGACGAATCAAGATGCGGTGCAGGCAACTTCAGTAGCTAATGTTACGGCTGGGGCTACTAATCAAGATGCGGTGCAGGCAACCTCAGTGGCCAATGTTACCTTGGGTGCGACTAACCAGGATGCAGTGCAGGCAACTTCGGTAGCCAATGTGACGGCCGGTGCGTCAGATAACCAAGAGGCGTCACGTGCTTCTTCAGTGGCCAACGTTACTTTGGGAGCTACTAACCAAGATGCAGTGCAGGCAACTTCGGTCGCTAATGTTACGGCTGGGGCTACTAACCAAGATGCGGTTCAGGCAACTTCGGTCGCTAATGTTACGGCTGGGGCTACTAACCAAGATGCGGTTCAGGCAACTTCGGTCGCTAATGTTACGGCTGGGGCTACTAACCAAGATGCGGTTCAGGCAACTTCGGTCGCCAATGTCACAGCTGGAGCTACTAATCAGGATGCGGTGCAGGCAACTTCGGTAGCGAATGTTGCTGCGGGTTCGGATGGCACTCAAACAGCAACTTATGTTCTTGATACTGCAGCAGGCGTTAGTGATCAGCAGAGGAGTTTTGTGTCGATCTCGGGTGTTGTTGAGGCCGGGGACGTATTTAGTATTACGATTGATGCAGTAACTTTCTCTTATACGGCGATTGCTGGCGATGGGTTAAACAACATTCGTGACGCATTAATTGACAGAATAAACAATGACAGTCCAGGAGTGGTGCCGGTAACTGCATCATCTCCAGGTGGTTTAGGGCAGATCGAGCTGCTTGCAGATGCGGATAATACGCCTTTTACTGGCAGTGCTGTGGCAACGAATAGTGCGGCGGTAGAGCAGGTTGATACGGTGACGATTAGTAACATTGAGGAGGGTGATTCATTTACGATCACCGTCAACGGCACAGCCTTTACGTATACGGCTACTGCAGGTGATGCGAATGAGGATGCGGTTCGCGATGGATTGATCGGACTGATTAATGCCAACACGTCGTTGCCTGTAACGGCGACGGCGGCAACGGGCGGTGCTGGTGTTGTGACGCTGACGGCAGACTCTCCGGGCACAGCCTTTACGGCAACGGCAACGGATAGTAACCGTGCGGCGTTAGAGCAGGTTGATACGGTGACGATTAGTAACATTGAGGAGGGTGATTCATTTACGATCACCGTCAACGGCACAGCCTTTACGTATACGGCTACTGCAGGTGATGCGAATGAGGATGCGGTTCGCGATGGATTGATCGGACTGATTAATGCCAACACGTCGTTGCCTGTAACGGCGACGGCGGCAACGGGCGGTGCTGGTGTTGTGACGCTGACGGCAGACTCTCCGGGCACAGCCTTTACGGCAACGGCAACGGATAGTAACCGTGCGGCGTTAGAGCAGGTTGATACGGTGACGATTAGTAACATTGAGGAGGGTGATTCATTTACGATCACCGTCAACGGCACAGCCTTTACGTATACGGCTACTGCAGGTGATGCGAATGAGGATGCGGTTCGCGATGGATTGATCGGACTGATTAATGCCAACACGTCGTTGCCTGTAACGGCGACGGCGGCAACGGGCGGTGCTGGTGTTGTGACGCTGACGGCAGACTCTCCGGGCACAGCCTTTACGGCAACGGCAACGGATAGTAACCGTGCGGCGTTAGAGCAGGTTGATACGGTGACGATTAGTAACATTGAGGAGGGTGATTCATTTACGATCACCGTCAACGGCACAGCCTTTACGTATACGGCTACTGCAGGTGATGCGAATGAGGATGCGGTTCGCGATGGATTGATCGGACTGATTAATGCCAACACGTCGTTGCCTGTAACGGCGACGGCGGCAACGGGCGGTGCTGGTGTTGTGACGCTGACGGCAGACTCTCCGGGCACAGCCTTTACGGCAACGGCAACGGATAGTAACCGTGCGGCGTTAGAGCAGGTTGATACGGTGACGATTAGTAACATTGAGGAGGGTGATTCATTTACGATCACCGTCAACGGCACAGCCTTTACGTATACGGCTACTGCAGGTGATGCGAATGAGGATGCGGTTCGCGATGGATTGATCGGACTGATTAATGCCAACACGTCGTTGCCTGTAACGGCGACGGCGGCAACGGGCGGTGCTGGTGTTGTGACGCTGACGGCAGACTCTCCGGGCACAGCCTTTACGGCAACGGCAACGGATAGTAACCGTGCGGCGTTAGAGCAGGTTGATACGGTGACGATTAGTAACATTGAGGAGGGTGATTCATTTACGATCACCGTCAACGGCACAGCCTTTACGTATACGGCTACGGCAGGTGATGCGAATGAGGATGCGGTTCGCGATGGATTGATCGGACTGATTAATGCCAACACGTCGTTGCCTGTAACGGCGACGGCGGCAACGGGCGGTGCTGGTGTTGTGACGCTGACGGCAGACTCTCCGGGCACAGCCTTTACGGCAACGGCAACGGATAGTAACCGTGCGGCGTTAGAGCAGGTTGATACGGTGACGATTAGTAACATTGAGGAGGGTGATTCATTTACGATCACCGTCAACGGCACAGCCTTTACGTATACGGCTACTGCAGGTGATGCGAATGAGGATGCGGTTCGCGATGGATTGATCGGACTGATTAATGCCAACACGTCGTTGCCTGTAACGGCGACGGCGGCAACGGGCGGTGCTGGTGTTGTGACGCTGACGGCAGACTCTCCGGGCACAGCCTTTACGGCAACGGCAACGGATAGTAACCGTGCGGCGTTAGAGCAGGTTGATACGGTGACGATTAGTAACATTGAGGAGGGTGATTCATTTACGATCACCGTCAACGGCACAGCCTTTACGTATACGGCTACGGCAGGTGATGCGAATGAGGATGCGGTTCGCGATGGATTGATCGGACTGATTAATGCCAACACGTCGTTGCCTGTAACGGCGACGGCGGCAACGGGCGGTGCTGGTGTTGTGACGCTGACGGCAGACTCTCCGGGCACAGCCTTTACGGCAACGGCAACGGATAGTAACCGTGCGGCGTTAGAGCAGGTTGATACGGTGACGATTAGTAACATTGAGGAGGGTGATTCATTTACGATCACCGTCAACGGCACAGCCTTTACGTATACGGCTACTGCAGGTGATGCGAATGAGGATGCGGTTCGCGATGGATTGATCGGACTGATTAATGCCAACACGTCGTTGCCTGTAACGGCGACGGCGGCAACGGGCGGTGCTGGTGTTGTGACGCTGACGGCAGACTCTCCGGGCACAGCCTTTACGGCAACGGCAACGGATAGTAACCGTGCGGCGTTAGAGCAGGTTGATACGGTGACGATTAGTAACATTGAGGAGGGTGATTCATTTACGATCACCGTCAACGGCACAGCCTTTACGTATACGGCTACGGCAGGTGATGCGAATGAGGATGCGGTTCGCGATGGATTGATCGGACTGATTAATGCCAACACGTCGTTGCCTGTAACGGCGACGGCGGCAACGGGCGGTGCTGGTGTTGTGACGCTGACGGCAGACTCTCCGGGCACAGCCTTTACGGCAACGGCAACGGATAGTAACCGTGCGGGTACGGAACAGATTGATCTGATTTCAATTGCGGGAAATGTTGAGGCAGGAGACACATACACCGCAACGATCAATGGGGTGGCTTATACCTATACAAGCTCTGCTGGCCAGACGCTAACCCAAGTACGTAACGGTTTGATTGATGTGATTAATGATCCCGTTACTGGTTCGAGCGATGTAACTGCTTCGGCATCAGGTGGGGTTGGAGGTATTACGCTAACTGCTAAACAAGTTGGTATTGTGATTACTTTATCGGTGCAGGCGCAGAATGCGCAAGATATAGCTCAATTCGACACAATTACCCTGTCTGGTACCTATGAGATCGGTGATGCGATCCAGGTAACGGTCAATGGAAATACTGTGACTTACACCGTAGTGCTGCAGGATCTGAGCGCAAATGGTGATGGCACAGGCGGCCCTGTGGCGGGTAATAGTACAACCGCGCTAAATAATATCCGCGCCAACCTAATTACAGAGATCAACAACTCAGGCACGGTCGCACCGATAGTGACTGCCGCTGCGGGTGTGACAGATCGGACAGTTACCTTAACAGCCACCGCCCCAGGAACGGCGTTTTTGTCGGAAGTTAACACCGGGAACGTTGGATCAAGTCAACAGCAAGTTCAGGTAACAATTCTCGAGGTCCCAGATGACTCGATATCGGTTTCGATTAATGGTACTGAATTTATTTATGATGTGCTTCCTGGAGATACAGTTGAACAGATTCGAGATGCTTTAGTAAATGCAATCACACTTGGTTCTGAGCCTGTGTCAGCATCGAATGGCGTTACTGCCGACGTATTCATCATAACGGCAGATAGTTCAGGAACAACTTTTTCTATAAGTGCCAATGACTCACCGGCGCTTCTTAATCAGTATGATGTTGTAACTAATTTTCAACCATTTTTCGATACCTTATCTATTGATACTTCTTCAGTGATTAAGTTGAATGGCAATTATGGACAAGACTCTGTTGTGGATGACGTCACAACTGCCGCAAGTTCAATCGGGATGATTACGGTGAGTGGAGGGGTGCTAAGTTTCTTTGGACTTGATGACAGCACTCAGCTTTTCATCGATAGCTCCGCGAAGCTTGAAAATGCTTTGCGATACCTAGCTAATGATGGTGTTATAGCTGATAATGAGGCTGTTGTATTTAACTTTAATTTTGGAGCAGGTAATGATGCAGGGAGCTTTGTTTTTCAAGGTAATCCAGCAGGCGATATAGGGTTGATGTTGCTTGATGTGGCTACATCCACTTTAATAATGGAAGACGAACAGATCATGCTCTCGCCATTTGCGCCAGTGTAAATATTTTCTCTTGGGTTAGTTATTTAACCCAAGAGAATGCAAAAGATTACTTTCAAACCCAGATATCCTGTGCTGGTTTGCCTTGTAAGTAGAGTTGGTGGGCCTGCCAAAGACCTTTTTCGAAGTTTCGGGTGTACCGATGGGTGTCGAACAACGGCTCTTTTAGGCGATTTTGTTCCAGCTTTGTTTTGATTGTCTGTAGTTTTTCCGGATTAGTTGCTAGCTCGAGAATGAGTGCTTCGTACTCCTCTTCGGTAGTGGTGACCAACTCGGGAAGCCCGACGGCGTGTAGTAGGCTGGAGGCGACTCTGGCGGCAAACTGCTTTCCTTGCTTAGTAACAATCGGCAGCCCTGCCCATAAAGCATCACTAGCCGTAGTGTGAGCGTTGTAGTTAAACGTATCAATGAAAAGATCCGCATGTTTTAGTCTAGCGAGATGTTCTTTTATATCGGGTATTTTCTCAGCAAATATAAGTCGGGATGGGCTGATGCTTCTTAATTCAGCTTCCTTACGTAGGTTTGTTTCTGCACTTTCGTTCGATTTTGAAAGCCACAGAACACTGTTTGGTACTTTTTGAAGCAGGCGCATCCATATATCAAATTCGTGCGGACTAATTTTGTAGCTGTTGTTAAAACAACAGAAGACGAAATGCGTTTCAGGAAGCCCAAAATCTAAGCGTTTAGTAGAAGTAGATCCAATAGCACGCTCATTATCACTGGGTATATAGCTGTGTGGAAGATAAATAACCTTTTCGTGATAGTTCTTTCGCTGTTCTGTTGGAATGAGAATTGGATCGGCAATAATGTAATCCATAAAATCAGCGCCCATTGAGCTAGGGTATCCCAGATAATTTATTTGAATTGGCGCAAGCCGGTACTGGAATATCTCGGATCGGTTTTTGCTTGTATATCCCATTAGATCAATCGCAATATCTAACTGATCTGCTCTGGCATGCTCTACAACTTCCATATCTGAGATTTTAGAAACATCAAAAAATTATCTGAAAACGCTTGAGCTTTTTGTTGCATTTCATCAACTTTACTGACGAAGCTATAAGAGAAAATTTCGACAGATTTTTTGTTGTGTACCCTTAAAAACCCTGCAAAACTTCCATCACTGCATGATTATTAAAGTCAGCGCTGAATAACCCAACTCTCAGATAATCTTTCTTCACTCTTGAAGACGGTTGAATAGGTAGGGGTTCCGCCTTAAGCTTTTCCTTCACCCAGTTCCTGGATCTTAGCAGCTGCCTCTCCATATCATCCTCAATCGACAGCATTAGAAAAGGTAATATTGGTGCATCTTTGTTCTGGTTGCTTCGGTACTGTTCCAGCAGTTCGCAGCAAGAGCTCCAATTGGATCTCTTCATTTCTAAGAAAAGAAGATAGCTTAGGGTAAAAGGATTATACGGTCGGATCTTAAAAGCTTGCTGGTAGAATGAAACTGCACTGTCAATGTTTCCGACTTGATGAAGAATGACCCCAATATTGAATAAAGAGTCATGATGATTCTCGTCAAGCTCTAGCGCCTTTTTATAAGTTAATAATGCGTTGAAGTCGCGACCTGCTAAGGAAAAAAGACGCCCTAGGTTGAAATACGCATCAATATAATTGGGTTTAAGATCTATGGCTTTTTCATAAAGGCTCTGAGCTTCTTCAAAACTTCTCTTGTCGGTAAGAATAATACCGAGATTATTGTATGCTTCCGGGAGTTCTGGGTTTAGTTCAATAGATTTTTGAAATGCTTTTTCCGCTTCATCTAAGTTACCGATAGCTTGATTCCCTGCACCAAAAATATTCCAGAGTAGCGGCGAGTCTTGAAAGTCCTTAAGCAGGTTTCTCGATTCTAGAATAACCTGCTCATAGCGTCTGTTTCCGAATAGCGTAATGAGATCATCCAATATCTCTTTAGGTGGATTGCGCTCCGCTTTTGTTGCCGTGCTCGAATGGGTAATTTGTATTTTCTTCTGCGTATTATTTGAACCCACTTCAGAGGCTTGAAAAACTTCAGAAATACTAGAGTCTTCAACCCAGATATCCTGTGCTGGTTTGCCTTGTAAGTAGAGTTGGTGGGCCTGCCAAAGACCTTTTTCGAAGTTTCGGGTGTACCGATGGGTGTCGAACAACGGCTCTTTTAGGCGATTTTGTTCCAGCTTTGTTTTGATTGTCTGTAGTTTTTCCGGATTAGTTGCTAGCTCGAGAATGAGTGCTTCGTACTCCTCTTCGGTAGTGGTGACCAACTCGGGAAGCCCGACGGCGTGTAGTAGGCTGGAGGCGACTCTGGCGGCAAACTGCTTTCCTTGCTTAGTAACAATCGGCAGCCCTGCCCATAAAGCATCACTAGCCGTAGTGTGAGCGTTGTAGTTAAACGTATCAATGAAAAGATCCGCATGTTTTAGTCTAGCGAGATGTTCTTTTATATCGGGTATTTTCTCAGCAAATATAAGTCGGGATGGGCTGATGCTTCTTAATTCAGCTTCCTTACGTAGGTTTGTTTCTGCACTTTCGTTCGATTTTGAAAGCCACAGAACACTGTTTGGTACTTTTTGAAGCAGGCGCATCCATATATCAAATTCGTGCGGACTAATTTTGTAGCTGTTGTTAAAACAACAGAAGACGAAATGCGTTTCAGGAAGCCCAAAATCTAAGCGTTTAGTAGAAGTAGATCCAATAGCACGCTCATTATCACTGGGTATATAGCTGTGTGGAAGATAAATAACCTTTTCGTGATAGTTCTTTCGCTGTTCTGTTGGAATGAGAATTGGATCGGCAATAATGTAATCCATAAAATCAGCGCCCATTGAGCTAGGGTATCCCAGATAATTTATTTGAATTGGCGCAAGCCGGTACTGGAATATCTCGGATCGGTTTTTGCTTGTATATCCCATTAGATCAATCGCAATATCTAACTGATCTGCTCTGGCATGCTCTACAACTTCCATATCTGAGATTTTAGAAACATCAAAAAAATTATCTGAAAACGCTTGAGCTTTTTGTTGCATTTCATCAACTTTACTGACGAAGCTATAAGAGAAAATTTCGACAGATTTTTTGTTGTGTACCCTTAAAAAACCCTGCAAAACTTCCATCACTGCATGATTATTAAAGTCAGCGCTGAATAACCCAACTCTCAGATAATCTTTCTTCACTCTTGAAGACGGTTGAATAGGTAGGGGTTCCGCCTTAAGCTTTTCCTTCACCCAGTTCCTGGATCTTAGCAGCTGCCTCTCCATATCATCCTCAACCGACAGCATTAGAAAAGGTGATATTGCACTCGTCTTTATGCCCAGGAACCTTTCCTCGACAGAGAATTGCTGTAGTGTTGACCAATCACAAGTCTGCCCACAAACATGGAGGAGCATTGCTTTCGCAGGAGAAAAAGTGGGGTTACAGCTAACTGATCGACTATAGTGCTTAATAGCCTTTGATAGGTTTCCCGTGTCTTTATATATATTTGCTAGATTGCTATACGTTTTGTAATTGTCTGGATAGAGTTCAATCTCTTTCTCATAGGCTTGTATTGCCTCAGACGATCTACCAAGTTCCTCTAGGGAATTACCAAGACTAAGATACACATCTACTTTTTCCCATCCAATGTCAATTAATTTTTTATATACAGCTCGCGCCTTCTCAAAGCCACGATTATCGTAGTATAAATGCCCAATTTTCTCAAGTGCTTCAGCGCAATTAGGATCAATTTTGAGAGCATTTTCGTAAGAGCTCATCGATTCGACATATCTGCCCAAAGTACGAAAAACATTACCTATATTGATATACTGAACAACAGAGTCTGGCTTGAGCTCAATAGCTTTTTCGTAGGTTTTGATTGCCTTTTCGTATTTGCCTTGATCAAAGTAGGCATTTCCTAAGTTGTTGTAGGAATCATAGTCGTTCGGTTTTTTACGGATGGCCTGTTTGAAAGCTTCTTCCGCTTCCGGATATTGGTGCTTTGTTTTAAGAATAATGCCGAGATTATTGTATGCTTCCGGGAGTTCTGGGTTTAGTTCAATAGATTTTTGAAATGCTTTTTCCGCTTCATCTAAGTTACCGATAGCTTGATTCCCTGCACCAAAAATATTCCAGAGTAGCGGCGAGTCTTGAAAGTCCTTAAGCAGGTTTCTCGATTCTAGAATAACCTGCTCATAGCGTCTGTTTCCGAATAGCGTAATGAGATCATCCAATATCTCTTTAGGTGGATTGCGCTCCGCTTTTGTTGCCGTGCTCGAATGGGTAATTTGTATTTTCTTCTGCGTATTATTTGAACCCACTTCAGAGGCTTGAAAAACTTCAGAAATACTAGAGTCTTCAACCCAGATATCCTGTGCTGGTTTGCCTTGTAAGTAGAGTTGGTGGGCCTGCCAAAGACCTTTTTCGAAGTTTCGGGTGTACTGATGGGTGTCGAACAACGGCTCTTTTAGGCGATTTTGTTCCAGCTTTGTTTTGATTGTCTGTAGTTTTTCCGGATTAGTTGCTAGCTCGAGAATGAGTGCTTCGTACTCCTCTTCGGTAGTGGTGACCAACTCGGGAAGCCCGACGGCGTGTAGTAGGCTGGAGGCGACTCTGGCGGCAAACTGCTTTCCTTGCTTAGTAACAATCGGCAGCCCTGCCCATAAAGCATCACTAGCCGTAGTGTGAGCGTTGTAGTTAAACGTGTCTAGGAATAGGTCGGCGTATTTGTGTCTTGCTAGATGTTCGTCGTGTGGCACTCTTTCGGCAAAGATGATTCTAGCCGGATTAACGCCGTGATTTTTAGCTTCATTTCGTAAATTACTTTCCGCCCACTTGTTAGACTTTAATAGCCATAAGACACCGTTAGGTATTTTTCGCAAAATGCGCATCCATATATCAAATTCTGATGGGCTAATTTTGTAGTTATTGTTAAAGCAGCAAAAAATGAAACTATTTTCAGGAAGACATAAAGTTTCACGACTTGGGAGAAGCTGTGCAATAGCCCTTGTATTATCATTAGGCTGGTAGGTGTGTGGTAAGTAAATAACTTTTTCAGTGTAAAATTTCCGTTGTTCAGCAGGAATTACAATTGGATCGGCAATAATGTAGTCGATAAATTCAGCGCCCATTGTACCAGGGTAGCCTAGATAGTTGATCTGAATTGGCGCAAGTCGATATTGAAATATCTCTGTTCTTGTAAATTGTGTATAGCCTTTTAGGTCAATTGCAATTGATAATTCAAGCTCAGATGCAATCCTTGCAATACCGATGTCTGATGTAGTTGAACAATCAAAAAATTTTGTCACAATTCTTTGAAGCTCTTCACGAACTGTAAGATTTTTAAATTGCCCATAGCTGAAAAGGTAGAGCTCGATACTTAAACTTGAGTAAGATCTAAATAATCCAGAAATTAAATATAAAGTTGCATGATCGTGAATATCAGCGCTAAATATTCCTACTCTTAGTTTATTATTTGCAGAGAGTGTTAAATTGAGTGTATTGTATTTTTTATTGTATCTCCTTTTAGCCCAAAGCTCTGATCTAATGCGCTGATTGTTTGGATTATCCTCGAGGGCTAGCGCTGAAAATGGTGAAGCCGCTTTTTCGATATTATTTGAAATTTTTAAATCAACTCTATTATTGACAGCTTTGCTCCACTTACAGATGTATCTTTTAAAAAAATATAGTTGAATTTTTGCATATTCAAAATCTTTGTTTATTTTTAGTGCCTTAGAAAAACACTCGATTGCAAGCTGAAAGTCCCCCTTTTTCTGTAGAAAGTCACCCTTCTTGCAAACTGCATTTTCATTCAAAAGATCAAGTGAAATGGCTTTTTCATAACATTTTATTGCATCAGAGTCTTGTCCTGATTTGCTGTAAACTCCGGCTAAATTTACATATGACTGGGAGTTATTAGGCTCATTTTGAAGTAACTGCTTATATATTTCGATTGATTTTTTTATGTAACCTAGATCCGAAAATAAAATTGCTAAATTAATTAGTGAGCTATTATGTTTTGGCTCAAGTTTTAATGCCTTTTTATAAGCTTTTATGGCACCAAAAAACTTTCCAGTGTCGTGCAAAAGATTCCCAAGATTAAATATTGCATCAACATAAGATGGTTTAATTTTTATCGCTCGTTTATATGCATCAAGGGCATTTAAGAAGTCCCCTAGTTTTTGCTTACATAAACCAATATTATTATGTATTTCTGGTATATCTGGCGCTAGCCTAAGTGCTTGCTGAAACACTTCTTGTGCCTCATTTACTTTATTAGATGATAAAAGTGCTGCTCCGTAGATATTCAAAAGCCCTAATGATTTTGGATGGTTTTTTACTAGATCGGCTGCTTTATCAGTAACCTCTCGAAATTTTAGTAGACGATATAAATTTACCAGATCAATTAAAGCCTCCTCAATTGAAGTATGCACTGATAGTGAACGTTTTGATTTTTCGGAAACTTTTTGTTTGGATATGGATTGTAGACTTTTCTTTCTCATCATGTATTCAAACTTAAATATTATAACCAAGATTCATAATCTTGATTGATATTAAAAAATTGTAATCCCCCAACTATTATTCTCAACTAAAACTAGGGCTTAAACTAGGCTCAATTAAGCGTCTTGGAGGTGCGCCGCCAATATCTGGTGAGGTTGCTAATTATTTTAAGTCCAAAGCCGTTTGGTGGCTAGTTCTTGAGTGGACCTAGTCAATTAAATGAATAGGCATCCCCTCGATTTAATTATAATACTCTGCCTCATAATCGACCGGGCTAAGCCAGCCGTTTGTTGAGTTTCTGCGTACACGACTATAATAACACTCAATATACTCAAATATATGCTGTTGCGCCTCTTGCTTGGTTAAAAAACGTACACCATAAAATGGCTTGCTTCTTCAATGTTGCAAATAAGCTTTCCGCCACGGCGTTATCCCAACAATTAACGCGACGACTCATGATTTGTGTGAGTTTGTATTGCGTGATAAGTGCGCGGTAATCTTTCGACGCATATTGCGACCCTTGATCGGAATGCACCATCACACCTTCTGGTTTGCCGCGTGTGATTATTGCATTATGCAAAGCATCGCATACTACTTTGCGGTCAATGCGCGTACTCATCTGCCAGCCAACCGCCTGACGGCTGTACAGATCCAGAAGTACCACTTGTAATGGTCTACTGAATTCTGGGAAGTCCAGTGTTATTAGGGACAGGTCGATGTGGTTCAGGTTTTTGTATTTAAATATTTCACATTAAAAATATAGTAAAAATAATAAAATTATTGTAATATTTTACAACTAAAATCAATATGTTAACTAGATTAATTGTTTGACTGGATGATTCATTATGAAAATACAAGTTGGTTCACCATGGAAATTGAAGAAAGTTTGCCTATCCACTTGTTTTTTTATAGTTGTCAATAGAGTCACAGGTAGAGTGTATCAATATCAGGTTCCCAATATGGAAGCTGTAGAATTGTCTGAAAACTCTATTTACGTACACACAAGTACTAATAAGTTGCTGTTGATTGACTTGGTTACAACTAATAGAAGGTTTATTGATCAAGAGCTATTTAAACGAAGTTTTAAAGTCACAGAACTAGAAAATTTCTTGAGCCTTGATAGGATCCCCCCGCATAAAAGTAGCATTTAGAAGTAGAATTTTCTTAATTAGATTTAAAGGAATTTTTACATGAAGCTATCAAGATTTACCGAGAGTCAGATCATCAACATATTGAAACAGGCATAATCCGGTTCGCCAGTACCTGATTTGTGCCGTGAGCATGGAATGAGCTCCGCCACATTTTATAAATGGCGTGCTAAATACGGTGGCATGGATGCGTCCATGGTGTCTCGCATGAAAGAGCTCGAAGATGAGAATCGACGCCTTAAAAAAATGTATGCCGAAGTTCAGCTTCAAGCAGACGTACTCAAAGAGTTGATGCAAAAAAAGTGGTGAAGCCATCTCAGCGTCGAGAGATGGCACGCTGGGTGGTTGAGCATAAAAGTCTGAGTATTCGATTGGCCTGCAATACCTTTGCCCTAAGTGAAGGCTGCTACCGCTATAGCGCTATGCTATCCACAGAGAATGATGACATTGCAGATTGGTTACTACGATTGACGCAGCACCAGCGTAACTGGGGCTTTGGTTTATGTTTTCTATACTTGCGCAATGTGAAAGGCTTTGGCTGGAATCATAAGCGTGTATATCGCATCTATCGTCTTTTAGAGCTTAATCTGCGTATTAAGCCGCGTAAGCGGCTAGTTAGAGAGAAGCCCTTGGCACTGACTGTACCTGGGCGCATCAATGAGGTGTGGTCAATGGATTTTATGCATGATCAGCTATCGGATGGGCGTAGTATTCGGCTATTTAACGTAATTGATGATTTCAACCGCGAGGGGCTTAACATTGAAGTTGATTTTTCATTACCCTCAGCGCGTGTGGTGCGCTCGCTAGATCAGATTATTGAATGGCGTGGCAGACCAAATATCATCCGTTGTGATAATGGCCCTGAGTATATCAGTGCAACGCTAACAGAATGGGCGGCAAGGCGAGGGATTAGGATTGATTATATTCAGCCAGGTAGCCCACAGCAAAATGCCTATATAGAACGTTACAATCGTACAGTCCGTTATGATTGGTTGGCACATATGTTGTTTGATACGATTAAAGAAGTGCAGGCGTTTGCTACACATTGGCTTTGGACATACAATCATGAAAGGCCAAACATGGGCATCGGTGGCATGACTCCAATGCAGAAATTACAACGTGTTGCCTAAGCTCTACTTTTATTCGTTACTTTTTGCTGGGGGGATTACCCCTGCAGATCTGGTTCCGATTCGCGGGCTTTGGGTGGCTTGGAAAAAGCTTGCTTCCATTTATAGAGGCTCTTGGTGCTGACGCCCAGCCTATTGGAAACTTCAGCTATGTCATAGCTGTGTTTGATAATTTGATTGACTGCTTCTTGTTTAAATTCGTCTGTGTAACGAATGCCTTTTGCCATGATTCTTCCTTTTTATGTCTAGAGTAATTTGTAACATAAAAAGTGTATAATATTTTCAGGCCTTACCACATCAAGCTCACAGTGTCAACTCCCCATAAACTGAGACACAACTAATTAGAGTATTCTGAGAAGATATCAATAACTCAGGAGACTATAGATGAAGAAAGCAAGATTTACGGAAATACAGATTGTATCGATATTAAAAGAAGTTGATGTTGGATTTAAGGTAGAAGACATATGCCGCAAGCATGGTATTAGTAACGCCACTTATTACAACTGGAAAAGCAAATACGGTGGTATGGAGGCTTCTGATGTTAAGAAGCTACGTGAGCTGCAAGAAGAAAACGACAAGCTCAAGAGGATGTTTGCTGATCTGAGTTTAGAAAATGCAGCGTTAAAAGGCTTAATCGAAAAAAAGGGTTGGTGACAGACGCAAAACGCGATGCAGTGGTTGATCTAGTGCAATTTGGACTATCAATTGCCAAGGCCTGTGCCACTTTACGCTTGAGTCGTGCGAGTTATTACCGAGCACCACGCAACTGGCGTATAGCAGATGCGGCTGTCATTGATGCGCTTAATCAACAATTAAAGAAGTCGCCACGTGCGGGGTTCTGGAAATGCTATCAGCGTATACGTCGTGCTGGATATATATTCAACCACAAGCGTGTTTACCGTGTTTATTGCCAGATGGGCTTGAATTTGGGCAGACGTACTAAACGAGTATTGCCAAAGCGGATTGCACAACCGCTTGAGGTAAGTTTGTATCCGAATCATCAATGGGCTTTAGATTTTATGCATGACACACTGTATTGTGGAAAACGGTTTCGCACACTGAATATTATTGACGAAGGCACACGTGAATGTTTAGCGATAGAGGTTGATACGAGTCTGCCTGCTGCAAGAGTGATTCGCGTGCTGGAGCAATTAAAACACGAGCGCGGATTACCGCAACAAATCCGCGTTGATAATGGTCCTGAATTAATTGCTGCTGAGTTTCACGATTGGTGTGAGAGCCATGGTATTGATGTAGTTTATATCCAACCAGGCAAGCCGCAACAAAATGGTTTCGTGGAAAGATTTAACGGTTCATTCCGCCGCGAGTTCCTAAATGTGTATTTATTTGAAACGCTATCGCAGGTACGAGAGATGGCGTGGGTGTGGCGGCTTGATTATAACGAAGAGCGACCACATGAAAGTTTGGGCGATTTACCGCCAGCGGTGTATCGCGCAAAAATGGAAAACTCTAATTTAAACCTGTCTCACTAATGGGGAAGTTGACAATATCATCTGCCCAATTAACATTCGCCATGGGTGGATTAAATTGCCGATTGAGTGCATTAGGCGCAACCGCACTAGGCTTACCTGCAACAGGATAGCGGTGTTACTTAGGTCGCTTAGCCTTCAGCGATAGTGTGCGCATTAAACTGCGTACTTTGTGGCGTCCAACAGTAAAGCGTTGTGCGTTGAGCTCAGCACGCATTTTGCGGCTACCATATGTCGCATGCATCTCGGTGTGTATTTGCCGCACCGCTACTTTAAGATTGACCATTTTGACATCAAGACAGAATTACAATATTACTCTTTTGGCAAACTATATTTTTGCTTTCTATAGAGCAATGAAGGAAGAGATACGTGGCTCAATGCTCTTTGATAGATCTGAGAAGCATTCCTGGGTTTTTTGGTTGGCACTAGTTGTTTAATAGTGCGATCATAAGTAGCATGATAAGGTTGTTTATCTTCTCTTAAAACGACCACTTGCTCACCCTCCATCCAAGCATAATTGTCTTGATATTGCATCATGGCTCTACCCGCTATCTCATCTGGTTCTGAGCTAATATCACGTCCTATCATGGGGTGTTGGGCATCAATCCCCATGAGTGAGATGAGTGTGGTTGGTAAATCAATTTGGCTGGCGACTGTGTTGATCGTGCGTGGTTGAATATCTGCACCTACAATCAATCCAGGGATATGAAAGTTTGCAATTGGCACTAGATCATCATCTCTGATGCGAATGTCGTGGTCAGCAACGATTAAAAATAGGGTGTCTTTCCAATAAGGACTGACTTTTGCTTTTTTGAAAAATTCACCATAAGCATAATCCGCATATTTGACAGCATTGTTTTCTGATGCTTTGGGTTGTTCGTGTAAGTCAATACGTCCATCTGGAAATTCAAAAGGGGTGTGATTGCTGGAGCTAAAAATCAAGGTAAAAAATGGGTTGCCATCTGCGTGGTGTTGCATCAGTTGTTCATGTGCTTTATTAAAAAGATCCTCATCTGATACGCCCCAGCTACCAGTAAAAATTGGGTTGGTGTAGTCGTCTTGATCCACAACACTGTTAAAGTCATTGCCAAGAAAAAAGTTACGCATGTTATCAAAGTGGCCTTCGCCGCCATAAATAAAATCGCTGGTGTAACCGTGTTTACGCAGTAAGCTTGCCAGTGTGAAGAAATGCTGTTGGGATAAAGATAATTTAACTGTGCTTTGTGCTGGTGTAGGAGGAAAGCCGGCCACGACAGCCTCAATGCCACGGACCGAACGTGTGCCAGTGGCGTATAAATTTTCAAACCACCAGCCTTCAGCCTTTAGCTTTTCTAATTCTGGCGTAACTGGCAGGCCACCAAGAGACTTCACAAATGTGGCGCCTAAACTTTCCTCTAATACAATCACCAGATTGAGTGGTTTGTCGCGTTGCACACTCGCCACTTGTTGCGTGAGTGTGGGGATATCAGTATGCTTAAGCAAAGGGCGTTTATCTTGTAGCTTGTCACGCGTCATCTGTACTTGCTGCATGATGTCTTCAAGCGGCATTTTGCCGTATATCTCACTCGATTTACTTTCATGCTTTAAATTATAAATCGCATGAAAAACAGACCACGTTGAATTGATGGTGAGTGAATTCACCAAAGTATCATTGGTAATTGCAAACATGGCTGGGTTAGCTGGCCTGTGATTGGTGGTTGAACGGATTGACAATGCCACCAGCAAAATGACGAATGGTAGCGCTACCCAATGGCGCAACATGGGTGATGGACGAGGCTGA
The DNA here is from genome assembly GCA_018398995.1 of Methylophilaceae bacterium. Taxonomy (NCBI): domain Bacteria; kingdom Pseudomonadati; phylum Pseudomonadota; class Betaproteobacteria; order Nitrosomonadales; family Methylophilaceae; species Methylophilaceae bacterium. The sequence continues at coordinate 1,456,591 of CP073759.1, forward strand.
CTTAGCCATGGCTGCAACCATTTTTTTATACAAAATATCGCTACAATACTGACGCTGACACAACTCAATACGGCTAGGCGAAAGCCATTCCAAAGCATTGGAATGACTTCTTTGGGATATTGCAAGTATTCAATAAATAAACGATTTGGACGCGTTGCATATTCTGCGATAAACGCGGGTGATACTGCTTCTAAGAAAATCAATAATACCAGCGATAAAAACACCCAGATATAGCACAGTTTTTTCCATCGATGCCACATGCTTTGATGAAAGAAAATTGGGGCAATCATTAATGGAATAATCGTAAGCAAGCCAAGTTGAATGACATCGACTCTTACACCTTGCAATAGGATATTTGCCCAAGCGCCGGTAGCGGCGACGCGCTCTGCTTGCCACAGTAATAGCCCGATGCGCGTGAGTGACAGTAGGGGCAATGCCATTATATACATGGCAATAAATGGCGCATAAGGACCAAAAAGGCCTACACTTTTCCAGAGGGTTTTAATCATGGTTGCTTCGTATTTTAAAGGGGTAAAAATGGAACAGTATTATAAGCGTTTCAATCATAATTACTTCGTTTTTGATTAAAGTTGTTTTAAATTTGCATGTCGTCAAACTGCGGGTTATTCTGATTCAAATAATATTTGAAAGTCTCTTTATATCTGCATTTCGAGCGATCTTGATTTAGAATAGTGATATGGGTTTAAGCCCTTGAGACGGAATAACGATTGAAAAGGAAATGTTGAGCCAATGGCAAATCAAAAAACTGTACACAATGATGATAAGTTCTTAATCCATCATTCAGTAGAAATTGCGCAAATATTGACTGAGCTAGAAAAAAACAACTTTAAATTTGTCATTTAATTATGGCAAAGACCAAGGCTTGACCACTGTTATTGGTGTGAGTCGAGATAAAAAATTTGTTTATATGGATAAAAGTTTGGATCCTGGGTTTAACCAACGATTGTTAAATAGTGATTCGATTGCCTTTTCTAAAACTGATGGTATTAAAATGAGGTGGCATACCAAGCAATTAACTGAAGTGCGCTTAAAAGATGGTGAAGCACTTAAGATGGCCTTGCCTACTCAGCTATATCGCTTTCAGCGCAGAGAGTTCTTCCGATCGTTAACACCAACAATTGAGCCTATTATTTGTTATATCCCTTATGTCAATCCTATTGATCATGCCCAAGAAAGCTTAGCGATAACGATAGTAGATGCCAGTTTAGGTGGTATTGGTACTATCTCTGATCATTTGTTTTCTTTGCTGGCGGTGGAAAAAGTGTTCTCAAATTGCATGATCACATTACCTCATTTTGGCGTGCTTCACTTCAGTTTGTGCGTGAAGCATATTACCGAGACGATGCTGTTAAATGGCACCAAAAAATTCCGAGTAGGATTTGCTTTTGTTGGATTGTCTCGTGAACAAGAAAGACCTGTTCAGCAATATGTGACTAATCTCGAACGCCAAGCTTTGGTGCTAGCTAAAGGTGAATGATTTGTTACACGAATTAGCTAGCAACCGATTATTGGCTGGGTTGATGTTGGGTACGCAAGATCAAGTGTTCTTGCTAGATGCCAGATTCATGCAATTGATTTCCGCCAGTCACCGTGCTTGCGTGGTACTAGATGGTGAATTAAAAGTCTTGCAACAGCAACCACTTGAGCAAACGCTTGGCGTTAGCAAGCAGGCGCTGTTGGCTTTTGTGCAGTCGCCATCATTCATCAAGGCATTTTCTTCTGGCACGTCCAGCAACCCCCATTTTCTTGTTTTTGACCGTTTTAATATCACCTTCATTGAAGAGCATCATCGTCAATACTTGCTATTGATTAAATCGGGTAGTGATGAAGCACACAATGCGACTGTAGATGAAAACGATAGTCGTTTTAAAGTATTAGTACAAAATACACTGGGTTTGGTGTTTGAGTTTCAGATGGATGAACATGATGGCATCAGTTTTAATTACTTAAGTGATGGTTGCAGGGCGCTATTGGGGATGGAAGCAAACGCGTTAAAACAATCGCCTCAACAATTTTTTGACTTTATGGATAAAGACGATCTCGCACGACTAAAAGCCGATATTCAATCCTCTGTCACGAGTCTAACAATGTTGAATTGGGAAGGGCGATTTTGGATTCATGAATGGCAAGATACCAAATGGGTCAATCTGAGAGCGAGCCCTACCAAGCTATCGAATGGCGTTATTCAATGGTCTGGCATTATGACGAATATCACGCAGAGCAAGCTTGAAAAAATTGAGCTGGAACAATCTCGTCAACGTTTGGCGGAACTATCTGCGCATTTAAATTCTGTAAAAGAGCAGGAGCGCACTAGAATTGCCCGTGAAATACATGATGATTTGGGTGGCAATTTAACAGTCATTAAAATTGGTTTGGCATCATTACATAAGCATTTGCCTGATGATCAAGCCCTATTAGTTGAAAAAACCCAAAAATTAAAATCTATTGTAGATGCAACCTTTGAGTCGGTGCATCGTATTTCTGGTGATTTAAGACCCAATATTTTAGAGCTCGGTATTGTTGCTGCATTAGAGTGGCAGACAAAAGAATTTGAGAAGCAGTTTGATATTCCTTGTTCATTTAATACAGATCGCCATGATGAAAAAGGCACAACAGAGCAAGCCACAACATTGTTTAGGATATGCCAAGAAGCAATGTCTAATATTGCAAAATACGCACAAGCAAGCAAAGTAGATGTCGCGTTATTGTTTAGCTCAGATGCAATTCAGTTATTGATTACCGATGATGGTGTTGGTATTAAGCCGAGTGATGTGATGAAAGCTGATGCGTTTGGATTGCGCGGGATGGAGGAGCGTGTTGCCGCATTGCAAGGAAAGTTTTTGATTGAACGGCTGCCAACGCAAGGAACGCGTGTGACAGTTGTTTTACCCAATATTCAATCCGATGGACTGCCATCAAACGAATGGCTGACTGATTAAGTAAAGCGCTATGGAAAAGAAAATTAATATTATCATTGTGGATGACCATGCCATTTTGAGGGCAGGTCTGAAGCAAGTGCTGTCTGAGGCTGGGGATATTGAAGTCATTGGAGAGGCTGGCACAGCCAATGAGGCTATTTGGCAGTGCCGAGAGCTTGATGTTGATGTGCTCTTGCTTGATATTTCGCTACCTGATCGAAGTGGCATTGAGGCCTTGCAATATATTAAAAAAGATAATCCACACATATCTGTGCTGATGCTGTCGATGCACCGTGAAGATCAATACGCCTTACGGGCTTTAAGAGCAGGCGCTTCTGGTTATTTATGCAAACAAAGCGCCTCGGGTGAGTTGGTAGGTGCTGTCCATGTGGTGGCAACAGGGAAAAAGTATATCAGTAGCGCTGTCGCCGAAATTTTGGCTAATCAGGTTCTTGGTGTAGGCGATAAAGCATTACATCAAAGCTTGTCTAATCGCGAATATGAAACATTAATATTAATTGCTTCTGGTTTTTCAGTTAGCGAAATCGCAGATAAATTGTCCTTATCTGTTAAAACAATCAGCACGTACCGCACAAGATTGCTCGAAAAAATGCAACTCAAACATAATGCAGATCTTACCCATTATGCAATCAAAAATAATCTTGTCGATTAATCCCTTGGCCTAATTAAGCTACTTTTCTAGCTTTTATTTTGGCATCAACTTTGCCATTTTTTTCTCATAATAACGCATGCTCTACTTAATAGTATCGCTATATTGACTATGCAGATTTGCATCAATTTATGCAACAAGTGTTAGCTGTCAACTTCCCCATTAGTGAGACAGCTATTAAAGAGGGCTTATGCCCTCCAAGCATTGCAGTGGTCCAGACTGTTAGCGTGAAATAAAGGCGTTAAAGATGGTGGGCTTAGTTTGATAAGTTGCATAGGTAAGTTTTATCTCCTATGTTGCTTAGACAATGATGTTGTCCATCTGGCCTGATAAAGGTGGCCAGTTATCTAGTGTTGTTACTAGAAATCTGGTTGGATGCTTTTTTAGTAATAGGTACGTGTTCACCTGCAACGGGTACTGCTTTAATAGGGTTTTAATGACTTTGAGCTAATGTTGCTTTGGTTTGTAAATAAACGGTTTTGGATTCGTCTTGTATTGCTAAGGATATAATGATGTAATCTTTTAACCATTGTTTTTTCAGTTCCAGGTGTTGCTATTCCATTTATTTTTTCTGCGGTCTCTTCTAGTGAGGCAAGTATAGTATTTGAAGTTTCTTCAGCTATTTTTTGCACATATTTAGGTTTAAAACCAAGCGATTCAGACATGGCAGTAATATGTTCTTTTGTGATATTCGACGGGATGTTTTCATCACCAATTTTGAATGCAAATTTACGAGATAATCCAGAATAAAGTGAGGTGGAGATTAGATCGTAAAATGGTGTGATTCTGACACCTTCATTTGGTAGAAAATAGATGGATATATTTTTTGCATGGCTGTCATTGTTGCCTACGAATAGATTGAAAAATATCCATTGAATAAAGCGCTTCATATCAGCTGCTATCACGCCATTTTCATTGAGTAACTCTCGACACCTTAACAAGGTTGGCCCACCATCTGATTCATATTTAACTGTAGATGGTTTTCCGTCTAACTGGCATAAATCCAATTGATGTAATCTTTTAATAATTCCATCATTACCTTCTACTCTGTCATACCTTTTGATCATGCAGGCTTTTGCAAGTGGTTGATAGCTTACTTTAGCCACACCAAGCGATACTTCATCCGCTAGTGTCATCACAAAAGTTTCATTAATTGCAGAAGCCCAAACGCCTTCAATACCTTTAATATCAGGTTTAAGAATATAAGTGGATGGTGAGTTTCCAAGTGGTAGTTGTGGGTCTCCATTGGCATCAATACAAATGCTGAGTTTTCTTTGTGCGCCTGCTAGTGATATTCTCACTCGATCTTCTTCACGAACTTCTTGAATGACGCCTTGTTCTTGGGCAAACTCATCCGCAACATCTTGCCAAGTAATTGGTTTTGATTGTGATGGTTGAGGTGTTTCACCTTCAGTTAGAATAGTTAAATCACTTGCAGTGTCTCCACCAATGACGCTAAGAAGTCCGAATGTAGTGGTCACTTGATGCCTTAGCTTTAATACATCTCGAATAGTGGACTCAGGTAGTAGGTTTTCGAAAAAGGACTCTACCGCCAGTCCTGAATGCACTGCTTCTGATAAAGGTAAGTTGGGCGAAAGTCCCTTATCTTTATAAGATGAGCTGTACACAAACTTTATAGGCTCCTGATTGAATAGCGTACCAACAAGTTGGTGATCTCTATAAATATCCAGCTTCTTAGCTTCACTCATTTAGAGGGTGCCTTTTTTTTGGATTGCCATTTCTAAACCAAGTGCATCCAATACATCTAATGTCTTTTGAAGTTGTATTGTAGGTTTTCCATTCTCTAGTTCAATAATAAAGCGGTTGCCTGTATTGGCTAAGCCTGAAATATCTATCTGTGTCATTCCTTGAGCGCTTCTAAATTCACGAACAAACTCGCCTAAATCATTTGTTGTTCTTATTTTTTTAGAGAGATTCTTGTTGGTTGGTTGGTTTACCATCACTTCATCCCTATGTTGCCGAACGGTAATATATTACATTATTTTTGCCACATTGCAATAAAAAGTTACCGTTAGGTAACTTTTGTAGTCTTTTGGTATTCTGTTGCAAGTAATATTACCGTTCGGTAATTTTAGGCTAGTTGTCTAGTGTTGTTACTAGAATAGCAAAAATGGGGTCAGACACGATTATTGCCTCAGAAAAAAGCACTGAACAAATCTGATCAATATATATATTTGATTGTAAGGTAACGGTTTTATCCTGTTATTTGATGCAAGATGAAGGGTTGTATAGACTGCCGCACTACGCTCGCAGTGACGAGTTTGATATGGGGAGAGTGTTTATCTAATAAAGTTAAACAGCGATAGGCCGGTGGTTTGTATGAATGATTTTTGTGCGGCTTCTAGGATGGTTTGTTGTCGTGATAAATCGGATAGTGCTTGTGCGTAATCTACATCTTGTAATTCAGATAGTGCTTAGGCGTATTGTAATTTACGGCTTTCGCCAGATTCGTTGAGTGCATCGAGTTCGTTGAGTTTGGTGCCTACTGCGGATCGGGTGTTATTGACGGTGCTGATGCCGCAGTCTATGCTGCTGAGCGCGGCGGCTACGGCGTTGGTAACATCGGTGTCGGTTGAGGCTGGGTTGTCTAAGATTGCTATTAAATCGCTGTAGGTGTTAAAAATATCGTTACCACCTGCTTGAAATATGCTGTCGCCATAGTAGCTTGCGCCTGTTGCTGTGGCGGTAAATGGTTTGCTATCACTTTGGAAGCCGGCGTACATATAGTTGCCTAGCGCGTCTTTTATATTGGCGTAGCCAACTAGGGGTTAATGTGGCTTTTAAATTGGTTGAAAGCGCAACGCGTTGACCTGTGCTTATGGTGCCGGCGTTGCCAACAAGGGGGGGTGCGTGAGCTCACCAATAATTCAGTGATAGTCGCTAGTGAGTTATCTAAGCCAGTTAAGTGTGTGTTTGCTATTTGGCGGTTGCTGGCGTATTGGGCATTCATGCTTGCCGATTTGGTAATTTCAAGTGCGCGTGATGCTGCAATAGAGTCGTCTGATGGCGTTAGGATGTGTTTGCCAGTTGCAATTTGTTGTTGCAATCTTGATTGTCCAGCTTGTAACTCGCTTATTTTGCCTATTGCTGTTTGGTAAATTGTGTTGGTGCTGATGCGCATGATCACTACTTATCGACCTATGGTGAGCAATGTTTCGAATAGTGTACTGGCAATTTGCATGAATTCACCGGCGGCTTGGAAGGCTTGTTGGTAACGTAACAGGTTGGCTGCTTCTTCATCTAAATTGACGCCAGATTCGGCTTGCTGGGCAGCTTGCCTTTGTTGCATCAATGATCGTGCTGCTGCGCCTGTTACTTTTAGTTCGTTAGTTTTATTACCAACAGCGCTAACGAGCTGACCAAATGCGTTTTCGTAGCTGACGGTGTTGTTGTTTAAAGTGAGTGCCATGTTAAGTCTGGCTAGATTGCGCTTTTCATCAGGCATACCATGCAATATCTGGCTAGGAACAGATTGCACGTACTTGTGCGATATCCGTTTTTCCCCTGTAGCACTTTTTTAATACCATCTTGCTTTAAAGTGACCATGCCATTCAATAATGCTGCTTTCACTAACTCGGGTACTTGTGCGCGCTCTTCTATCAGGGGGCTTAAAATAGCATGATGATGTGATACGATGTTAGGTTTAAGTTGGTAGAGAAATAAAGCATTTGATGAAGCACACTATTATATTTGATTTAGATGGCACCTTAATTGACTCGGCCCCCAGTATTGTAGAAAGTTTTGAGTACGCATTCTCTTCGCTGCGTATCGTGCCATCTAAAGCCATTACAGCTGAGCTAATCGGACCGCCCCTTATGCCTACATTGGCCATACTCGCGGGTGAGCATGATGCACTATTGTTACAAAATTTGGCGACTCAATTTAAATCACATTATGATTGTGCGGCTTACCAAAAAGCGACTGTATATCCTGGTATCCAACACCTACTTGACAAGCTTCAGCAAGCAAAATACACACTTTATATTGCAACCAATAAGCGTGATTTCCCAACGCAAAAATTAGTACAATATCTCAATTGGCATCATTATTTTAATGGTGTGTTTGCTTTAGATAGCTATCAACCCCCGTTAGCCTCAAAGGCATTGATGGTGGCGAAAATCATGGCAGATCATCAAATTGATCCAGCACAAGCGATTTATATTGGCGATCGTTATGAGGATGGTGTAGCGGCCGATCATAATCAGCTGGCATTTGCCATGGTGACATGGGGTTATGCCGATCAAGCAGTGAAGGCATTGCAACCCCATTGGTTGGTTTGTCAACATGCGCAAGATCTAGAACAGCTACTTATGTGTGAATAAGTATAGCTGGCGTGGGGTATCGCGCGCTGAAGCTGACCAAGAACTAACTTATATAGCCATCTCGTCTCGCGTTTCACTAAAGGCTTTAATCGCTTTATCCAAATCTTCCAAGGTATGCTTAGCTGAAATTTGCGTTCTAATGCGTGCTTTGCCTTTTGGCACAACAGGAAAAAAGAAACCAATCGCATAAATACCTTTTTCTAACAGTCGCTTGCTCATTTCTTGCGCTAGGTGGGCATCTCCAAGCATAACGGGTACGATTGGATGGTCGCCATCCTCAACAGCAAAGCCAGCGGCTTGCATGCCTTTTCTAAAGTAATAGGTATTGTGTTCTAATTTGTCGCGCAGTGCTGTTGATTGCTCAAGCCGTTCTAATACCAATAATGAAGCAGCGCAAATTACAGGTGCAACCGTGTTAGAGAATAAATAAGGGCGAGAGCGTTGGCGCAACATATCAATGATTTCTTTGCGTCCAGAGGTGAAGCCACCAGATGCACCACCTAACGCTTTGCCAAAGGTGCTGGTTATGATATCAACTCTATCCATCACACCGCAGTACTCATGTACGCCACGTCCTGTTTTGCCTATAAACCCAGTTGCATGACAGTCATCGTGATGCACCATGGCATCAAACTCATCAGCCAAATCACAAATGTGATTGAGCTGAGCAATTGTGCCATCCATAGAGAATACGCCATCGGTGGTAATTAAAATACGGCGAGCTTTGTTGGCTTTTGCTTCTTCTAGCTTGCTACGTAAATCTGCCATATCGTTATTTTTATAGCGATAACGCGCTGCTTTACATAAGCGTACACCATCAATAATAGAAGCATGATTCAATTCATCCGAAATCACGGCATCTTCTGCGCCTAAGATGGATTCAAATAAACCACCATTTGCATCAAAACAAGCGGCATATAGAATAGTGTCTTCCATACCCAAAAAGTCACTGACTTTTTGTTCTAAGGTTTTATGCAATGTTTGTGTGCCGCAAATAAACCGTACAGACGCTAAGCCAAATCCCCATCTATCTAAGCTGGTTTTAGCAGCTTCAATCACATCGGGATCATTGGCTAAGCCAAGATAATTGTTAGCGCACATATTCAGTACTTCACTACCATCAGCTAGCGTAATATTATTTTTTTGGTCAGAGCTAATGAATCGCTCTGTTTTCCATAATCCAGCTGTTTTAATGTCGGCTAAATCTGCTGCGATACTCGCTTTTGCATGCTTAAAGCTCATGTTTTACCTTTAATCTTCCCAATTTAAAATCACTTTACCAGACTCGCCAGAGCGCATCACATCAAAGCCTTTTTGGAAGTCGGTGTAATGAAAACGATGCGTGATAATGTTGTCTAAAGGCAATCCGCTTTGTACCATCATCGAGCCTTTATACCACGTTTCAAAAATCTCACGACCGTATATCCCTTTAATCGTAAGACCTTTAAACACCACCATATCCCAATCAATCCCAGATCCAGTTGGCATAATCGCTAACATAGCAATATGGCCGCCATTAATCATTTTGCTTAACATATCGCCAAACGCCTTGGGTGAGCCAGACATTTCTAAGCCAACATCAAACCCTTCAAAAATACCCAAAGCATCCATCATTTCTTTTGTGATGGTTTCTTTGGCAACATTCACAGTGACAATGCTGGGTAAAATACTTTTAATTAAATCGAGGCGATATTGATTGACATCAGTAATGACAATATTACGTGCGCCAGCATGATTGGCGACCAAAGCTGCCATGCTACCAATAGGCCCTGCACCAGTAATCAGTACATCCTCACCCACCATATTAAATGAAAGTGCAGTGTGTACCGCGTTGCCGTATGCATCAAAAAATGACAGCAAATCGGTATCAATTGGGCGGCTTGGTTTAAATACGTTTTTGGCCGGAATGACCAAATATTCTGCAAAAGCACCATGTCGATTCACACCAACACCAATGGTGTTTGGGCACAAGTGCGTACGGCCACCTAAGCAGTTTCGGCAACGTCCACAAGTCAGGTGGCCTTCACCAGAAACGATATCACCCACCTGAAGACCATCTACATTTGAACCAAAATCGGCAATTTCACCTACATATTCATGGCCGGTAATCATCGGTACGGGGATGGTTTTTTGCGCCCACTCATCCCAATTATAAATATGAATATCGGTGCCGCAGATAGCGGTTTTTTTAATTTTAATTAATACGTCATTATTGCCTACTTCTGGCATAGGCATGTCTTCTAACCACAATCCTTCTTTTGGATGTTTTTTAACTAAGGCTTTCATTTTGCAACCTAATCATTGACGTGCACTTAACTTAACATTAGCGCGTGTTAAAGTAAATGCGGGTTTAATGTAATTGTTGGTTTAGCTGGTGCGCGCTATTACGTGTAATGCTGCAATACCTTCATCTAGCACCCTATCGCTAACCGTTCAAAGCATTACAACACCTAGGACATTATCATCAATGCACCAGTTCAACCGAGTAAATCTTTTTTTGCCGTCAATATTGCGTGTGCTACTGCCATTACAATGGGATTGTCTGCAGAGGCACTAGGGAGACGATTGGTTGGGCTGCGGTGATGATGACTTTTCCAATCAGAGCCGAAAATGGACTAATCATAAAACGGCGGGTAATTCGTATGTTCGGTATAACAAAAAAGGGAGCGATTAAGCTCCCTTTGGTATCTTTAACGGGTAAAGAATTATTTGTTCATTACGTACATTGTTACTTCAAAGCCAAAACGCATTTCAGTAGCTGCTGGTGTTGTCCACATAATAAATCTCCTCAGTTGTTTAATTAACAAGCACCTTGCTTGTCGATATGTTTATAGTACATTAACAACCAAAAACAATACTATTGCTCTTCATGAGATAAGCCTCATTAAAATCATGACCGTGAGTAATGATTCAATGCCAAATTTATCCGCGTGAATGAACGAGAATAAGATTGGAATAGGAACATGGCTATTTAGCGCTTGTTTCTAGCGGTTTCTTATCACTCATTGGGCGCTAATAACATCACGCCAATTAGTCGTATAACACGGGCTCTTGTTCTCTTGCTTCATCTTCCACGGCCTTTTAAATCCTTCACTGGCCAACTTGATTGATTCCTTACCCATCTTCTTATTAATGCTATCCAACGTAGCCATTAACTGATCCGATTTAGGCGAAGTGGATTGTATGCAAAACAAGTCAGTTTGTATTCCCTGTAGTGAAGCAAGTTCACCCAGCATAACACCTGCTTTCGCATAGTTTAAATGGGGCACATATATCTGTTTTAAGACCCATAGTGCGACGTTTACCAATTGTCTGGTGTCATCGGTTGGGCTGGGCAATGCGATTGTTCTGCCATTACTATAAAAGCGTTCATTTTCTTTAAATGGGCTTGTTCTAATATAAACGTAAACCGATCCAGCATAAGATTGTTGTCGTCTCAATTTCTCAGCAGCACGACTCATATAGAGCGTGATTGATTCAGCCAAACTATTGTAATCAGTCACAGGATAACCAAAGCTTCTTGAGCTTAGTATTTGTTTTTTGGGCGGCGCTATTTCTTCCAGCTCAATACAAACAGTATCATTGAGTTCACGAATAGTCTTTTCCATCACAACACTAAATTGCTCGCGTAGGCGTTCTGGATTAGCCCGTTTGAGATCTAATACGGTATTGATGCCAAGCGCATTTAGTTTTGGTGCAAGCTTTCTGCCAACACCCCAGACTTCTGCAACATCAATTTCGCTACATATTTGGTTAACTGCTTCAGATGCCATGCTATTAAAATTGCAAACGCCATTAAATGCTGGACGCTTTTTTGCACAATGATTAGCCAGCTTTGATAAGGTTTTAGTTGAACCGATACCGACGCAAACAGGAAGCCCTGTCCATTGTTTAATCCGCTGTCGCATGTCTTGACCATATTCAACTAAATCTTTTGATTTAAATGCAGTGAGGTCTAAGAATGATTCATCGATTGAATAGACTTCTTGATCGGGTGAGTAATGATTGAGTATCGACATCACCCGATTACTCATATCAGCATAGAGCGCATAGTTTGATGAGTAAGCTAAAATATTGTGCTGCTTTGCTAGGTCTTTGAGCTTAAACCAAGGTGCTCCCATGGCCACACCCAATGCTTTCACTTCATTACTGCGCGCAACTGCACAGCCATCATTATTTGATAGAACGACGACAGGTTTGTTGATTAGTTTAGGATTGAATACGCGCTCGCAACTAACGTAAAAGTTGTTTACATCAATTAAAGCAATGCTACGCATGATGTTGTTCTATATGGTTGGTTTTATTTAAAACGTCTAAATGAACCTGTCACAACACCCCAAACTTCAAAAGTCATATTCTCTTTGATTTCGATTGGTTGATATTTGCCTGATTGATTCGCAGGCAATAACCTTGGACTACCATCCTTCTTGCGATTAAGAATTTTAATGGTGAAGTCACCATCAACAACCGCTAATACAATGTCGCCAATAGTCGGCGTTTTAGACCGATCCACAACGGCTTTGTCACCAGGCATTAAACCAACATCAACCATAGACTCACCTTGTATCGTCACAAAGAAAGTAGCATCAGCTTGATCAATCAGAAACTCATTAGGATCTAATCTTTTTTCGACATGATCATCGGCTGGCGAAGGGAAGCCTGCTGGTACTTTTGAATTAAACAGCGGAATATTGAGCGTTTTTTGGTTTAAAGCTGGTAACATCAATGAACTAATATCAATGACGTCCTCTAATTGTTGCTTATGCTGATATGCTGCTAAGAAATCAACAATGACAGGCTTTTGACTGGCGGGAACACGTAGCACCTCTGTTGCTTCACCAAACTTACCTGTACCTGTTTTACGACCAGCATTAGCGCGTTTACCGCCTCGATTTGATTGTGTTGTAGATGCATTATTCATTTGATTATTGTAACAATAATCAATATACCGTTACAATCTATTTATGCTACCTATCATTACTTTTTTAGACTTAGAAACAACAGGTGCTACGCCACTTAACGATCGTATTACTGAAATTGGATTGGTACGCTTTGAGCATGGGGTTGAAGTATGTCGCTGGCAAACCTTGGTCAACCCAGAAACCACAATTCCATCCTTTATTCAGGGTCTAACTGGCATTACGAATGAGATGGTGCAAGATGCACCGACCTTCGCAGAAGTGGCAGATGAATTAGCGCTCTACTTAGAAGGCTCAGTCATGGCTGCACATAATGTCAGATTTGATTTAGGCTTTTTAAAAAGTGAATACCGAAGACTAGGGCATACCTTAAAACAAAAAGTCTTGTGTACGGTTAAGCTGTCAAGACAGCTCTATCCGCAATATCACAAACATAGTCTTAATGCGATTATGGAGCGACATCATCTCACGACAGAAATGCGCCATCGTGCCATGGGTGATGTGGAACTGATGATCGGCTTTGTTAAGGTAGCACAGCATGAACTTGGACTTGAGAAAGTACAAAGCACTGCTGAGCAGCTAGTAAAGCAACCGAGTGTTCCTGTTGGTATTGACCCTGCCATGCTAGATGACTTGCCTGAAAGTAGTGGCGTGTATTTATTTTATGGCGAGAGCAATTGTCTACTGTATGTAGGTAAAAGTATTAATATTAGAGAGCGGGTGTTCTCTCACTTCAGTAGTGATCACGCCTCTACCAAAGAGATGCGTTTATCACAAGAACTTAAACGCATCGAGTGGATTGAAACAGCAGGTGAACTTGGTGCATTGTTATTAGAGTCACGTTTGGTAAAAGAGCGTCTACCTATTCATAACAGACAATTACGACGTCAGCGCCAGTTATGCGCTTGGCAAATCAGTACTGATCCATTTGCAGTTCCATTAGTCAAACTGATTAATCAAGACGAGATGTCTCCTGAAATGATGGGCGATTTGTTTGGAACATTTAGATCCAAAAAACAAGCCACAGAAGCATTAAGAAACATCGCAACGGAGTATCAACTCTGCCAAAAACTCTTAGGATTAGAATCTGGCAAAGGTCCTTGCTTTGCTTCACAACTCAAGCGATGCAGTGGCGCCTGTTGTGACAAAGAAGATAAAGTCATTCACCATTTAAAGCTTCAACAAGCGCTTGCTAAAGATCGTCTTAAACGGTGGCCTTATCAACATAAGATTGGCATTAGAGAACACAGCGCTGTCACTGGGCTAACAGACATTCATGTCTTTGATCAATGGTGTCATTTAGGCACAGTGAATAACGAAGCCGACTTTGATGAAATGATGCAAATGAAGACGGTCTTTGCTTTTGATTTGGATAGTTACAAACTCATACTTAAAACATTGAATAAGAAAAATCCGGAGATTATTCAGATACCGCAGATGGATTCAGATTAAATCCAAAACATAACTAATTGCTCAAGAGAACTGCCAGATCTGATTGTGAATTCTATATAACAAAAAAGGGAGCCTAAGCTCCCTTATGTATTCTTTACGCTAGATTACTTGTTCATTACGTACATAGTAACTTCAAAGCCAAAACGCATTTCAGTAGCTGCTGGTGTTGTCCACATAATAAATCTCCTCAGTTGTTTAATTAACAAGCACCTTGCTTGTCGATATGTTTATAGTACATTAACAACCAAAAACAATACTATTGCTCTTCATGAGATAAGCCTCATTAAAATCATGACCGTGAGTAATGATTCAATGCCAAATTTGCCCGCGTGAATGAACGAGAACACTTGAGCGAGAATAAGATGACTAGCTTTCTTGCAGTGTAGCCATGATGAGCGCATAGGCTTGAAAAAACCAAAAAGGCCCACAGTCGTTAAACTGTAAGCCTTTGTTTTGTTTGGTACGCCCGAAGAGATTCGAACTCCTGACCCCTTGGTTCGTAGCCAAGTACTCTATCCAGCTGAGCTACGGGCGCGTTGAGGCGTGCATTATACAATAAAAAAGAATTAAGTTAAGCGTTTATTCTGCATAGATTGATAAATATATTTATGGAATAATTCGCTGTTGAATCATTTTATTAATTTGCTTGGAGTTGGCACGTGCTCATTTGGTTTGTAATTGCTTATCTCATCGGTTCAGTGGCGATAGGCTTGTTCGCTGCTAGGCGTGTCCATAATGTGAAAGATTATGCGGTTGCAGGCAGGCATTTGCCGTTACCGATAGTGATTGCGACAGTCTTTGCTACTTGGTTTGGTGCCGAAGTTGTGTTTGGTGTATCGGCTACGTTTGTGCAAGAGGGCTTTAACGGATTAGCGGCGGATCCTTTTGGTGCCAGTATGTGTTTGATTGTCGCAGGCTTATTTTTTTCTACTAAACTATACAAGCTGAATATCATTACCTTGGGTGATTTTTACCGCATGCGCTATAACCGCACAGTGGAAATTCTGACAACTATTGCCATTGTTATTTCTTATCTAGGCTGGGTTGCGGCACAGATTACTGCACTTGGGCTGGTGTTTAATATCTTAACGCAAGGTGCTGTGAGTCAAGAGATGGGGATGGTAATTGGCACTTTAATTGTGCTTACGTATACTACTTTGGGCGGGATGCTTTCTATTGCGATATTAGATTTTGTGCAAATGATCGTGATTATTGCAGGCTTGCTATACATTGCATATATTGTGGCAGGTATGACAGGGGGTGTGGCACCAGTTGTCGCGCATGCAGAAGCGGCTGGTAAGTTAGATTTCTTTCCTGATCATGCAGACGTTGCGATGTATTTAACTTTTATTGGCGGTTGGTTGACTCTGATGCTAGGGTCTATTCCACAGCAGGATGTATTTCAGCGTATTACCTCGGCAAAAAGTGCAAAAGTTGCTTTATGGGGATCAGTGATTGGCGCAACGCTTTATTTTTGTTCTGCGTTTATTCCAATGTTTATTGCTTATGCCGCGACCATTATCGATCCGGCTGTGTTCGGTCAGCTAGCAGCAGATGATTCACAACGCGTATTGCCGACTATTATTTTGCAACACACGCCTTTATTCGCACAGGTTGTTTTTTTTGGTGCTGTGATAGCCGCCATTATGAGTACATCATCTGCAACTTTATTGGCGCCTTCTGTGACATTCTCTGAGAACATCGTCAAAGATTTAATGCCCCATTTGACGGATAGTGAAATGTTAAAAGTCATGCGTTTAAGTTTAATCGGCTTTGCCATTTGTGTTTTAATTTATGCGCTTAACTCTGATCTTTCTATTTTTGGCATGGTGGAGTCTGCCTATAAAGTCACCCTGGCGGGCGCTTTTGTGCCATTAGTATTTGGCGTATTTTGGAAAAAATCGACTAGTCAAGGCGCATTATTTGCCATTGTTTTTGGCATTGCTAGTTGGTTGTTAATAGAACTAATCTGGGCTGAAACCTTATTAATCCCAGCGCAATTATTTGGTCTAGCTGTCAGCATGGTCAGCATGATACTAGGCTCATTATTGCCTCAGCGGTTCGGCATAGAAGATTAAAATTGGATTAATACGCAATCTTTAGCGTGGGGTCTGGCTGACTTTTTTAATTGCAACAAGTTAGTATGCCTATACATGATGCCGCTTTTAATTGTATTAAATTACAACCAAGCTAAAGCAATCTAAAATAGTGTTTCATGTGACTTTAGAATTAATCTATTATTTGACTAATAAAGGATGGGTGGATGGTTAAATCCTTACTGGTATTATTCTTATTTCTATTGGCCAGTCATGTTGGTGCTAATGAGATTGCTGGTCGCGTGGTTGGTGTTGCTGATGGCGATACAATCACGGTGTTAGACGCATCAAATGAACTGTATAAGATTCGTTTGTCTGGCATTGATGCGCCAGAGAAGAAGCAACCGTTTGGTACTGCCTCAAAGCAGTCGCTATCAAATCTTATTTTTAATAGAGCAGTCATTATTCACTGGCAAAAACGTGACAGCTATGGCCGCATTGTTGGAAAAGTAATGCTTGATGACGTCGATATGAATCTTGAACAAATTAAAGCAGGCATGGCGTGGTTTTATCGGCAATATCAAAAACAACAACCCATTCAAGATCAAGCTGATTATGCTTTAGCAGAACAAGAAGCTAAAGCGAATAAACTAGGTTTATGGGTTGATGAAGCCCCTATTGAACCATGGAATTTTAGGCGGTCTAAAAGTAATACACGTCCTTAGGTTTTTGAGCACTATGTCGCTTTTGACTTAAAACGATTAACGGCATAGTACGCTTTGGAATTTTGCATATTAAAGAAAGATGAGCGATAAGATGAAATGTATTATGAAAACATTATTTGCAATGATGATGGCTTTTGCATTCGTCAACATTTCATCTGCTGCTTGCAGGATGTCTCAGGTTTGCGATGACTATGGAAACAATTGTAGTGCCCAAGACATATGTGACAGTGCACTTGATTTACCATCTGTAGACATTGCTCCACTCAGACCTCTTCCATCAATAGAAATAAAACCACTTCCATCTTTAGAATTGCCGCCACTTGGCACTTCAAAATGTGAATATATGCAGGTAAACGGCAATTGGCAAAATGTTTGCAGCTAGCTTGCTTAACCAATTCCTCAAGTAGTGAGTTAAATCTCTGTTGTTGCAGCGGCTTGCCACGCCTTTATTCAAAGAAAAAGCACCCAATAGGGTGCTTTCTTATTTTGGCGGAGAGCGAGGGATTCGAACCCTCGATACAGGTCTACCCCGTATGCTTCCTTAGCAGGGAAGTGCCTTCGACCACTCGGCCAGCTCTCCGTTTTAACACTTTTTTATTACTTTACAAGGGCGCGATGTTACGCGAAACCTGCATTAAAATCAATGAAAAAATCAGGCAATGCTTGATGCTTGTTCTAATTCAAATGCTTGGTGTAAAGCGCGTACTGCAAGCTCCATGTACTTTTCTTCAATCACGACGGCTATTTTTATTTCACTGGTAGAAATCATTTGTATATTAATGCCTTCTTCTGAAAGTGTACGAAACATTTGGCTGGCAACGCCAACATGTGATCGCATGCCAACACCCACTACAGAAACTTTTGCAATATTATCGTCGCCAGTTATTTCGCGTGCATGAATGCCAGGTTGCACTTTGTTACGTAAAATCTCAAGTGCTTTTTTCATTTCGTTTTTATGCACAGTAAACGTAAAGTCGGTGGTGCCATCGGCACCTTGATTTTGGATAATCATATCAACATCAATATTGGCGTCTGCAACAGGCCCTAGAATTTGATAAGCAATGCCTGGTTTGTCTGGCACGCCAAGTACAGTTATTTTTGCTTCGTCACGATTAAACGCAATACCAGAAATAAGGGGTTCTTCCATGTTGTTATCCTTGCTATCTTCTTCGAATGTAATGAGTGTGCCTTCGCCTTCTTCTTGGAAGCTAGAAAGTACACGCAATTTAACTTGATATTTACCAGCAAACTCGACGGAGCGGGTTTGTAATACTTTGCTACCTTGAGAGGCTAGTTCTAGCATCTCTTCAAATGTAATTTTATCCAATCGTCTTGCTTCCGGCACAATGCGCGGATCGGTGGTGTAAACGCCATCAACATCTGTGTAAATTTGGCACTCTTCTGCTTTAAGTGCGGCTGCTAAAGCCACGCCAGTGGTATCGGAGCCACCTCGTCCTAGCGTGGTAATGTTGCCGTTTGCATCGCACCCTTGAAACCCCGCCACGACAACCACATAGCCATCATCTAAGTCTCTTTGCATATTTTGACCATTAATATCAATAATACGGGCTTTACCAAAGGCGTCATCGGTTAAAATTTTTACTTGTGTGCCTGTATAGCTTTTTGCTTTAAAGCCAAGCTCTTGCAATGCAAGGCAAGTTAAGCCAATCGTCACTTGCTCACCTGTTGATACAATCACATCCAACTCACGCGGATCTGGGTTGGCGGTGATTTCGTGGGCAAGATTAATTAAACGATTGGTTTCGCCAGACATGGCAGACACCACGACAACAATTTGATGTCCTTTTTTCTTAAAACGCCCAACTCTGCTTGCTAAATTGCGAATGCGATCTGCATTTGCAACCGAGGTGCCGCCATATTTTTGTACAATTAAAGCCATAATTTAAATAATGAGTAATTTGTGCTGTGATTAAGGTTGAATGATTTGTTTGACCCAATGTTCTACACTATTGAGTGCTGAGGGTAATTGACTTGCATCGGTGCCGCCTGCCATTGCCATATCAGGCTTGCCGCCGCCTTTACCGCCAACTTGATTTGCTACATGATTGACCAAATCTCCCGCCTTTATTTGTGTGATTAAGTCTTTTGTCACGCCAGCAATCATGCTGACTTTATCGCCATTGACAGTCGCTAATACAATCGCAGCAGATTTGAGTTTATCTTTTAGTTTATCCATGGTTTCGCGCAAAGTGTTGGCATCCGCGTCTTCCAATGTGGCTGCCAATATTTTAATGCCATTAATGTCGATTGCTTGCGTTGCCAAATCATCACCTTGAGATGAGGCTAGTTTACCTTTAGCAACAGCTAATTCGCGCTCAAGCTTTTTCACTTGATCAATTAAATGATCGACACGGTTTGCGACTTCGGCAGGCAATACTTTTAATGTGCCAGCAACTCCACCTAAAGTGGTTTCCATATTTTGTAGATAATGTAATGCATTTAAGCCAGTTACCGCTTCTATACGCCTAACGCCGGCTGCAACGCCACCTTCAGCAACAATGCTGAATAAACCAATATCGCCAGTACGTTTTACATGTGTACCACCGCAAAGCTCAATAGATGAGCCAATATCCAATACACGTACTTCGTCGCCATATTTTTCGCCAAATAACATCATGGCGCCCGTTTGTTTTGCGGCATCAATATCCATTACACGCGCTTGTGTTTCAAGATTTGCAAATACTTCTGCATTCACAATACGTTCCACTTCACGGATTTGCTCATTCGTCATGGGCGCATTATGCACAAAGTCAAAACGGGTTTTTTCGGTATCGACCAAACTGCCTTTTTGTTGCACATGCTCACCCAATACCTCGCGTAAGGCTTTGTGCATCAAATGCGTGGCGGAATGATTGCGCATGGTTGCTGTTCGCGCGGCCATATTCACTTTTGCCACAACGCTATCACCGACCGTTAATGAACCCGTTTTTACAATACCATGATGACCAAAGACAGTGGCTTGCACTTTTTGTGTATCCTCTACAGCAAACAAACCACTGGTCAATTTAAGCTCGCCGCAGTCACCAATTTGACCACCAGATTCGGCATAAAATGGCGTGTTATCAAGAATGACTACGCCTTGCTCGCCTTCTGTCAGTTGCGAAACAGATACGCCATCTTTGTATAAAGCGGTCACTTTGCCGTTGGTCTCTAGTTGTTCGTAACCATAAAAAGTAGTCGCAACACCATCGTATTCTAAGTTGGCCGCCATTTTAAATTTCCCAGCAGCACGGGCTTGTTCTTTTTGGCGGGCCATGGCGGCGTCAAAACCAACAGTATCAACAGTAACATTGCGCTCGCGGCAAATATCGGCAGTTAAATCTAATGGAAAACCATACGTGTCGTGTAGTTTAAATGCAGTTTCGCCATCAAATGCAGCTTTGGTTTTTTTAAGTTCAGCTTCAAGAATTGCCATCCCGTTTTCAATGGTTTCAAAAAACCGTTCTTCTTCTTGCTTTAATGTTGCGCTAATACGCTTTTGTTCACTCACTAGCTCAGGATAAGCGTCACCCATTTCGCTAACTAAATCAGCTAGCATGCTATAAAAAAATGCATTACGAGCACCTAATTTATAACCATGTCGAATCGCACGGCGAATAATCCTGCGCAACACATAACCACGGCCTTCATTGCCAGGAATGACGCCATCGGCAATTAGAAATGAGCAAGCACGAATGTGATCGGCTAATACTTTAAGGCTTGGACTGTCTAAGTCGGTGGTTTTGGTTTCTCGCGCCGCTGCTTTAATCAGCTTTTGAAATAAATCAATTTCATAGTTGGCATGCACACCCTGTAAGATGGCTGAAATGCGCTCTAAGCCCATGCCAGTATCCACGCTTGGTTTTGGTAATGGGTGCATCACGCCCGCTTCATCGCGGTTGAATTGCATGAATACATTGTTCCAAATTTCAATAAAGCGATCGCCATCTTCTTCTGGACTGCCTGGCGGGCCACCTGGAATGTGCGCTCCATGGTCATAAAAAATCTCGGAGCAGGGGCCGCAAGGGCCAGTATCGCCCATCATCCAGAAATTATCCGATGCATAACGTGCGCCTTTGTTATCACCAATGCGAATGATTTTTTCAGCAGGCACACCAATGTCTTTTAGCCAGATATCATAGGCTTCATCATCTTCGGCATAAACAGTGACTAGGAGTTTTTCTGTTGGTAATTGGTATACTTCTGTCAGCAATTCCCAAGCGTATTTGATTGCATCGCGTTTGAAATAGTCACCAAAGCTAAAATTACCTAACATCTCAAAAAAAGTGTGATGGCGGGCGGTGTAACCAACATTTTCTAAGTCATTGTGTTTGCCGCCAGCGCGCACGCACTTTTGGCTGGTGGTTGCACGGGTGTAAGGACGTTTATCAAAGCCTAAAAACACATCTTTAAACTGATTCATGCCCGCATTGGTAAATAGCAGCGTAGGGTCGTCATGCGGCACAAGTGAGCTAGACGGTACTTCTGTGTGACCTTTAGAGACAAAAAAGTCCAGAAAGGCTTTTCTGATTTCATTGCTACTTGGGTTGTTGCTTAATTTAATCGTCATTATCTTGTTTACTGAGTACTTTTTTTATCGTATCGAAGCTAAAGCCACGGCTTTGTAAGAATCGGGCTTGTTTTGCCCATTCGTTACGGTCAGTTGCTACTTGGTTAAATTTTTTGCGCCAAACTTCTGTCGCACGTTCCAATTCTGTTTCTTGCATTGCAGATACTGCATCAATAATTAAATCATCTGCAATGCCTTTTTCTCTTAATTCATGCGCTACTTTATTGCTACCAAACTTTACTTTTCTGGCATTAATCAGTTGCTCAGTAAATCTTGCATCAGACAGCCAGCCGCGGGTTTTAAAATCGGCCAATAATGCAGGGATGTCATCTGATTCTTCTGCGTAATGTTTAAGCTTTTGTCCCAGTTCAATCGCTGAGTATTCGCGTTTACCTAAATACTCAAGTGCACGTTGGCGCAACGATTTTTGTTGCGGCTGTTTCAGCTTATTCGTCACCTTCTTCGCGTGGGGCAATCATGCCATCCAACAAAACTTTAGCATTGCTACGAATTTTTGCATCAATCTCATTGGCAATATCTGGATTTTCTTTTAAAAATTGGCGTGCGTTATCTTTGCCTTGGCCAATTTTTTCACCGTTATAGCTGTACCAAGAACCCGCTTTTTCGACAAATTTTAGATTGACGCCTAATTCGATGATTTCACCCTCACGTGAAATGCCTTCGCCATACAGAATATCAAACTCAGCTTGTTTAAATGGGGGCGCTACTTTGTTTTTAATCACCTTCACTCTGGTTTCTGAACCAACCACTTCATCGCCACGTTTAATGGCACCAGTGCGGCGGATATCTAAACGTACAGATGAGTAGAACTTCAGTGCATTACCGCCAGTTGTTGTTTCTGGATTACCAAACATCACGCCAATTTTCATCCGAATTTGGTTAATAAAAATAACCAAGGTATTGGTGCGTTTGATATTGCCAGTGAGCTTACGCAAAGCTTGACTCATTAAACGTGCTTGTAAGCCCATGTGCGAATCGCCCATGTCGCCTTCAATTTCGGCGCGTGGCGTTAATGCGGCAACAGAGTCCACCACCACAATATCCACTGAACCTGAGCGCACAAGCATATCCGCAATTTCTAATGCTTGCTCACCAGTGTCAGGTTGAGAAATCAGCAAATCGGGCACATTGACCCCTAATTTGGCCGCATATTGTGGATCTAATGCATGTTCTGCATCAATAAAAGCAGCAGTGCCCCCCGCTTTTTGCATTTGTGCAATCACAGACAGTGTGAGGGTTGTTTTGCCAGAAGATTCTGGACCATAAATTTCAACCACACGACCGCGCGGTAAACCACCAATGCCAAGAGCAATATCCAAGCCTAGTGAACCTGTTGATACAGATTGAATATCTGCATCAATCTCGCCATCCCCCATACGCATAATGGAGCCTTTACCAAATTGTTTTTCAATTTGAGAAAGCGCGGCTGCCAGTGCTTTGCTTTTATTATCATCCATGTGCTTTTCCCTTTGTTTTAGCGACTTTAATTAACGTGTAATTATTTCACAGTTTGTCATTTAAGGTAAGCGTTAAGGTTGTGTGTTGGTGGCTTGGTATGAGAAGATAATATCATTCATGGGGTGTAATCGATATGCAGTCAACAATGTCAACGATATCAATCGTTCACCGTTTAGTCACTAGGTTTGCAGCGACAGATAAGGAGGGCATCAGATGAAAATCATTCAAACACTTGCGCTAGTGGTTATGACGGTTGCGATAACATCAACGGCACTTGCGCAAGGTACATCTGAACATATTCTTGAGCGTGCAGAAAAAGATGAAGAAAATAGAGCGGCCTATCCGCCGCATTCGATTGGCACTCATCGCAGTGCGCCAATACTATTTGGAAACAATGGTGAAATTGGGACCCAAGCCGAGCAAGCTATTATTTATATGATGCCATTCATTCCCTACAATGATGATCAGTTGCTTTATCAACAAAACCAACCAAATGTTAACAATCTGCCACCTGTTCGCCGAGATGGTGGCTTATACCAACATCGTCTAGGCGAAAGTGGTCGAGGCGGGCACTAGCTTACTTATTTAAATGATTGGATGCTAATGAGATTAGCCCATTCATGATGTGGATAACAGACTGCTGTCGAATTTGTTGGCGATTGCCAATAAAATGTTTGGTCATGGTCGTTAAATAACCGCTTTTCGTCGCGTAGGCAAAACAGACTGTGCCGACTGGTTTGTCAATTGTGCCGCCATCAGGACCGGCAATTCCAGTAATACTACCTGCAATATCTGCATCACTATTATTGAGTGCCCCTAATGCCATTTCTTTTGCGGTTTCTTCACTCACCGCACCAAACTGGGTGAGGGTTTGGTTGGTGACGTTTAATATGCTTTGTTTGGCAGCATTGCTGTAAGTGATAAACCCACGGTCAAACCATGCGGAGCTGCCTGCGATGTCAGTCATTGTTGCACAAGCTAATCCGCCTGTGCATGATTCAGCCAACACCAGCATGGCATTTTTTTCTTTGAGGGATTGACCTAGCTGTGTACTGAGGGTTATGAGGTTATACATAGCAAGCCCTTTAAACTAATCACGGCATAAATGGCCGCTAACAGATCATCAAACATGACGCCAAAGCCACCCTTTAGTTTGGCATCACATTGGCGGATGGGAAAAGGCTTCCAAATGTCAAATAGTCTAAATAGAGCAAAAGCGATCAACCACCAGCACCATTGATTGGGTGTGATAGTAAGCACCAACATCATCGCCACGATTTCATCCCAAACAATACTGCCGTGATCGCTAACGCCTAAGGCTTTTCCTGCTACATCGCAGCAATAAATGCCAATGATAAACAAAACCGTAATAATCATGATTTGTAGGTATATCGCGTCATTGGCAATTAAGTAAAACAAAGGCAATCCTACGATTGTGCCAATGGTGCCAGGCGCTTTTGGCGCTAAGCCACTACCAAAACCAAGCGCTAAAAAATGTGCGGGGTGTGTGATTAAAAAGTTAAAGTCGGGTTGTTTAGGCAAAATGGTCATATCCTAATGTGGTTATATTGATGTTTTGTTGCTCAAACTGTACGGTTAGATTGCCACTTTCATTTATTTCGCCAATACGCGTTAAGTTGATATCTAATTGCTTTGCAATCGCTGCGATTGTGTTTCTTTGATTGGATGAGGCAGTAAAGCACAGTTCATAATCGTCACCACCAGCTAATATCGCTTGTTGTATTATGGGCTCTTGTAAGCGATTTTGTAGCGTAGCTGAGCAGGAGATTTTTTCTAATTGCAAGGTGGCACCCATCGCCTCATTGCCCGTTAGATTAGCGCGAGATGCTTTTAGTATATGGCTTAAGTCTGCCAGTAATCCATCAGAAATATCAATGCAGCTGTTGGCAACGTCACGCAAGGCTAAACCCAAAGCCACACAAGGTTGCGGTTGATGCAATGCGGCAATCGCGGTATCGCGAATCTCGTCAGGTAATTTAATTTTTAGTTGTAAATGCGCTAATCCTAATGCTGCATGGCCTAAATAACCGCTTACCCAAATGTCATCACCTAGTTGTGCACCACGACGAGTTAGCACTTTGCCCATGGGCACTTCGCCCATGATCGTGATGCTGATATTGAGAGGGCCACGCGTTGTATCGCCTCCGATTAAGTCGATGTTAAATGCATCAGCACAATCAAAAAAACCAGCTGAAAAAGCGCTGAGCCAATCTGGGTTTATTTCAGGTAGGGCAATTGCCAATGTGGCCCATTTTGGATTGGCGCCCATGGCTGCTAGGTCTGAAACGTTCACTGCAAGTGACTTCCATCCAATGTCATAAGGCGCGGTATTCTGAAAAAAATGAGTGCCCACCACAGACATGTCGCTTGATATTGCTAATTGGTGATCTGTGCTAGTTTGAATAAGCGCAGCATCATCACCGATACCTAACGCTGTTTGCGCTGTGGGACGCGTAAAATATTGCTTAATAAGATTAAACTCTGTCGACATCATGCAGTGATAGTAGAATTGATTTGTTGTTATAAAACAATATTATAAATATAACAAAGCGTATTGCATGCCCTATTTTCTCTTGGGACGAAATGCTTTCACAATCGTTTCATTTGTTTCGATGTAAGGGGCACCAATTAAATCTAAACAATAAGGTACAGCGGCAAAAATCCCATGAATCAAGGTATTGCCATCGTCATCTTTTAGTCCTTCAAGTGTTTGTGCAATGGCTTTTGGCTGGCCTGGTAAGTTGATGATTAAACATTGCTTGCGAATGACCGCAACTTGGCGCGACAAAATGGCGGTTGGCACAAAATGCAAACTAATTTGACGCATTTGTTCACCAAATCCTGGCATGATCTTATCACCAATAGCCAGCGTTGCTTCTGGCGTCACGTCACGTAAAGCCGGTCCTGTGCCGCCCGTTGTTAATATCAATTGACAAGCTGTTACATCTGCCAATTCAATTAAGCAAGCCTCTATAGTGGCTTGCTCATCCGCTATTAAACGGGGCTCTGTAACAAAAGGTGAGATTAACGCTTGTTTAAGCCAGTGTTGCAAATTTGGTATACCTTGATCTTCATACACACCTTGGGATGCGCGATCGCTAATGGAAACTAAGCCGATTTTGATTATTTTGTCTTGCATGTGAATTGTTTGTTTAATATTGTGTCAATGACAGTGATAGATTATCACGATAAATACTCAAGGACTTGGAACGATGATGAAAAAAATGTTGTATGTGGTTTTGGTAACGTTGTGCATGCAAACAGCATATGCCACTGAAAATTTGTATGAAAAAAATTATAAGGAACAAAATAGTGGTCACTTAAAGTCGATGCAAGCCAGCCCTGACACTAAAATGTATGTCAGCAATCATTTTGATGATGACAACATCAGTATGTTGGAAAGTGGTTATGACATGATGGGTAGTAGTGGCTTTGAAGCCGGCAGTATTGCCCCTGATTTAGCATTAGCGCATGCTAAAGCCATTAAAGCGGATGTTGTTTTGGTTTACAGTAAATACGCTGCTAAAAAATCACCACTTTCTAAATTACAAACCATTAAAGAGGCTGCAAAAACAACGGGTGAAATTGACCCCGAAGCGCTGGCGGGTGATGAAGAGCAGTATAAATACTACGCAAGTTATTGGGCGAAATTACCCATGCCGTTACTTGGCTTGCATGTGCTTAAACTAAAACATAAACAAAAAGAGAGTGGTGAAATAGTTGAGGATGAGGGTCTTAAGGTGTTGGCTGTTATTAAAGGCTCTTCGGCATTTAAAGCGGGCTTAAAACGCGGTGACGTATTGCTAAAAATAGGCGATGTTGCACTAGAGACACCATCGCAACTTTCGCAATTGGTTGGTCAACATAAAGGGAAGACGGTTAAGATTATTTATAGTAGAAATGATGTGTTAGCGGACACGACAGCAACATTAAAAGTACATTAATCGCGAGCGAGTCGTTAGCCATACGTTCCAGTATGTCGTATGGCTATGCTGATTCTGTTATTTGACGCAGCAACTTAAATAGCTCTCTTGTGCTTTTGGGCGGTTTATTATTTTGTTTTTCTTTGTGCGCATTGCGGCACAAGGTGCGAATTTGTTGCACATCAGCATCAGGATAACTGGTTAGAAACGCTTGCAGCGCGTCTGATTGCGGTTCAGATGATTCTTCTATTAATCGATCTCGCCAGCGCTCTAATTGATGGAAGCGAGCATTTTCTTCATTATTTTTGCCCTCCCAGCGCGCAAGTTGCGCCTCAATTCGCTCAATATCGGTATCGCGCATTAGGCGACCAATATATTGCAATTGACGGCGGATTGCACCATTGGCAGTCAGGCGTTTAGCTTCTATTACCGCGTCGTATAAACGTTCCTCTAGGTTTAATTGATGAATTTGCCCTTTTGTTAGCGCTATTAATTTTTTACCCACCATTTGCTGCGCATCTGCTTCAGCTTTACGCTTGGTTTTGCTAATAAAGGTTTGTTCGAGATCTTTTTCTTGCATGTTTTTAATAACTTTGCTTTGGATGCTACCGATGCACGGTATGATAACAGTTTTAATGATTACTTATAATGGATTGCTGTAATAGTCGAGATATGATGAACCAAGACGCTTTAAAACAAATGACTGAAGATGCGCTTAAATTAGCCAAACAAGCGGGGGCATCACATGCAGAAGTCGATGTGAGCTTTGGTACAGGACAAACGGTTTCTGTACGCAAAGGTGAAACTGAGAACATAGAATACAATCGAGATAAAGGTATTTCCGTCACCGTTTATTTTGGACATAAAAAGGGCTATGCCAGCAGTTCTGATTTTAGCAGTCAGGCAATAAAAGACACAGTTGATGCGGCTTGTAATATTGCAAAATTTACAGCAGAAGATTCATTTTGTGGCCTTGCTGATGCACATTTAATGGCTAAAACGGTTCTTGATCTAAATTTATATCACCCTTGGTCTTTGCCTGTAGAAGAGGCCAGTGAGATTGCAAAGCGTTGTGAAGCAGCAGCATTGGCTGTTGATAGCAAGCGTATCACCAACTCAGAAGGCGCCAGTGTTTCGACTAATGAAGGGCTATTTGTTTATGCCAACACACATGGTTTTGTTGGCGGCTATCCTAGCTCTCGACACAGTATCAGTTGTTCGGTGATTGCAGAGGAAGCAGGCGCTATGCAGCGCGATTATTGGTATACGTCAGCAAGAGATATTGGTGATATGCGAACGCCTGAATTTGTTGGTCAGTTAGCTGGTGAGCGAACAGTGCGACGTTTAGGATCTCGTCCGATCAAAACAGGACAATACCCAGTCTTATTTGAAGCGCCCCTAGCTAGCGGCATTATCTCTTCATTAGTGAGTGCTATCTCAGGCGGTAATTTATATCGAAAATCTTCGTTCTTACTAGACAGCTTGGGAAAGCAGGTTGCTTCTTCATTGCTGAATATTGAAGAGCTGCCACATGTACAAAAAGGCTTGGCAAGTAGTCCATTTGATAATGAAGGCGTCGTCGCCCAGCCGCGTATGTTAGTCAAAAATGGCGTATTGCAAGGCTACATTTTATCTAGTTATTCTGCGCGCAAGTTAGGCATGCAAACATCAGGTAATGCTGGTGGTGCACATAATTTAGTCGTGCAACCTACAGGGCAATCATTTGCGGCGCTATTGGCGATGATGGGCACAGGTTTAGTTGTGACTGAGCTCTTGGGTCATGGTCTTAATATGGTAACAGGTGACTATTCACGTGGTGCTGCAGGATTCTGGGTTGAAAATGGCGTTATTGCATATCCAGTTGAAGAAATTACAATTGCAGGCAATCTAAAACAAATGTTGAATCAAATTATTGCTGTCGGCAATGATGCGGTGGTGCCAAGTGCTAAGCAGACTGGCTCGCTACTCATCGAGAGTATGACCGTTGCAGGTGGGTGATTGTATTAAGAATTAAATATATCAGCCTCTTTATAGAGGCTGATGATAGTGATATTGCTAAGGGATTAACGCTGGTAAATAGGGCGCTTTAGGGGATTCGGTGGCGTCTTCATCTGCCGGCTCGAACTCATCGTTTAAAAGGCTTAATGGTACCAAGCCGTCTTGTACCTGACTGGCTCGGCGCTGTAAATAAGCATCTCTTATGAATGCATAAGGGTCTAGTGAAGCATTACCCAAAATATCTGAAGCATCTAATAACTGCGTGCGTTGATCAATCAGTTGTGCTGATCGTAATTGATTATGTAATCGGATTTGACCAATATTGTGGGTATAAGTGATTGGATCGGTGGTAATACTATCAACAATAATACCAGTAGCGTCACGTAGGGTGCTCGGCCCAAGCAGAGGTAACACTAAGTAAGTATTGTTACTAACGCCCCAATGACCTAGGGTTTGCCCAAAATCTTCGCGATAACGCGGAATATTATCCATACTGGCAACATCAATTAGCCCTGCGATACCAAAGGTACTATTAATCACAAATCGACCTGCTTCGGAAAATGCATTGGCAAATTTTAATTGCAGTATATTGTTTAATACCGATGTTACTGAATACAGGTTAGAAAAGAAATTACTAACTCCTTTTCTAAAAAAAGATGGGGTGACGGATTTATAAGCCGTCGCTACTGGCTTTATGACTGCTTTATCAGCTACATCATTGAATTTGTAAACACCACGGTTAAAGGATTCTAATGGATCTTTATTGTCAAGTGTGGCGCAACCAGTTGCTACGATGACTAACAGGCAGCTGAATAATAACTTGATGAGTGTTGACTGCATATGTATTTGCTATCTTTCGATTATAATTTTACTACAGGCGGATTTTTTGAAGCCCTGCATACCCGAACAAGGATGATTATCCTTAATACTGCGATTGCTGTCTATCAAATAAGCAAGGTCTATTTTTATCAGATTATAACTGTTGTAAAAAAACAACTTTTTCTATCCAGTGCAAAATAAATTTCATTTTGCTCCTCTTTATGGAGGCAAGATGGCATCATTCGCTTCCTGATATAGCGCTAGTGCTAGTGCTCTTTGTTGCGGGTGATCCACAATAGGTTCAGGATAGTCATCACCCATTTTTATCATCAATATTTGTTGGCGTGAAGGCGGTATTTTCCATGGTTCATGTATTTCTTTATCATTGCACTTTGCTAGTTCGGGAATGTATTTTCTGATGAAGTTCCCTTTAGAATCAAATCGTTGACTTTGCGTTACTGGATTAAAGATACGAAACCAAGGCTGCGCATCACAGCCAGTAGACGCTGCCCATTGCCAACCGCCATTATTGGCGCTGAAATCAAAATCAATTAAATGTTCTGCAAAATAACGCTCTCCCCAGCGCCAATCAATCAGCAAGTCTTTGACTAGAAAACTAGCAACAATCATGCGTAAACGATTATGCATATAACCTGTTTGATTGATTTGCCGCATGGCTGCATCAACTAGTGGATAGCCGGTTTTTCCTTCGCACCAAGCAGCAAAATATTGCTGATTATTAGGAAATGCTAACTGTTCAAATTGGGGGTTAAAAGCACGACCAAATGCCAGTTCTGGATTGTGGTGCAAAATTTGAAAATAAAAGTCACGCCAAATAAGCTCATTTAACCATGTCTCAGCGCCAAGATTGTCCATATTCCGCGCAGTGCGTGCTAAATGGCGGATAGAAACAGTACCGAATCGCAAGTGAGTTGATAGGTAAGACACCCCTTTAATTGCGGGAAAATCTCTTGCTGTTTTGTATTGGCTTATACGAGCAATAAAATCGTCTAATAATTGCTTGCCACCAGACATCCCGGTAGGTAATTGCATACTTTTTAAATTGGTTGGTTTAAAGCCTAAGTTTTCTAAACTGGGTAACTCGGTAGGTGTTGTTTTCGCCAAATGATTGAAATAGCGATCAACAGCATAGGCTTTTAGATAAAAATCATTCAGCTTTTTAATTGCCGCATTACGATAAGGCGTGAATACACGGTATGGTTTATTGCTTAAATTAAGTATTTCATCTTTTTCAAAGATCACTTGATCTTTAAAGTCATGCCAATCTACTTGGCTGGCTTTTAGTATTGTTTTAATTGTTTCATCTCTTGCTATCGCGCTGGGCTCATAATCATGATTAACAAAAATGGCGTCAATGGCTAACTGTTTTGCCAAGATGGGAATTAGGTCAGTTGCTTTACCATGCAGCACCAGTAAGTCACCGCCTCGCTGTTGTAGTGCTAATTTAAGTTCGCGAATACTTTCCCAAATAAATTCGACACGTCGATCTGCTTTGTTAGTTAAGGCATCCAAAATTTCAGTATCAAAAACGAACACACAATAGACTTGCTGCGATGCTTTTAATGCATGATAAAGCGCAGCGTGATCAAAATCGCGCAAATCTCGGCGAAACCAAACTAAAGAGTTGATATATTGCATCGGTTTTGGGGCCTTAGATTACTCTCGGTGATAAGGATGATTTTGTATGACTGTATAGGCGCGATAGAGTTGCTCTGCTAATAAAACCCGTACGAAGGCATGCGGCAATGTGAGTTTGGACAAAGCCCAGCAAAAATCGGCTTGCTTAATTAACGCGGGGTCTAAACCATCAGCGCCACCAACCACAATACTGACATCGCGACCCATCTCTTGCCAAGATTGCATCATGGTTGCTAACTCCACTGTGGTTGTTGCTTTACCATGTTCGTCGCAGGCAATCAGATAATCTTTATTGGCCACCTTAAGTATGCGATCGGCTTCAGCCGCTTGCACTGCAGGATTTTTCTTACCATCAGCACGTTTGTCTGGCTTTATTTCAATGATTTCTATGGTTAATTCACGCGGCATCCGTTTGGTATATTCAGCACAAGCAACCTCTACCCAGCTTGGCATTTTATGCCCAACTGAGATAATTTTGAGTTTCATGCGATGGTAAAACGGGGGTTATGCCGAAGCTGGATTTAGCTTATCGGCTTTGACGTGTTTGGCTTCGCCGCCCCATAATTGCTCTAAGTTATAGTAAGCACGCGTGGTCGGTATCATGATATGAACAATCGCTTCACCTAAATCAACCAGCACCCACTCACCATCTTTTTCGCCTTCTAAACCGCGAGGGTGATAACCTTTTGCTTTCAGTTCGACATAGATATTATCGGCGATGGCTTTTGTTTGACGTGTGGAATTTGCGCTGCAAATAATCATGTAATTGGTCATGGAGGTGAGTTTTGAAACATCCAAAACAGTGATATCAAAACCTTTGATATTTTCGATTGCGTTAACGACCGCATCTTTCATTGCGATTAAATCTGACAAATGATGACCTTTAGATAATGGATTAAGCAGCTTGCGCTGGGATTTTATTTTTGATTGCTTTTATTCGATTTTGTTCATCAACATACACCAACTCTGGATGGTATGTTTCAAGTTCTAAAGCACTATATTCTGCATAGGTAGCAATAATGACAATATCACCAGGTTTGGCTTTATGCGCTGCTGCACCATTAGTTGAGATGATGCCTGAATGCCGGTCAGCAAGAATTGCATAAGTGCTAAAACGCTCCCCATTAGTTACATTATAGATTTCAATTCTTTCGTATTCGCTAATGTTAGCGGCTTCTAGCAGTACTTCATCAATCGCACAACTGCCTTCATAATGCAGTTCACTATGCGTCACATGGACACGGTGAAGTTTAGATTTAAGCATCGTTCTTTGCATTAGGTATGACCAATCAATCTTACAAAGGTAGCATTGTAATCAATTGAAAGGTTTAGCGCAAAACTCAATGTTGTCAATTAAACGAACATTGGCAAGGGTAGCGGCAGCCAAAATGACTAATTGCGTGTCATATTTTGTGGCTGGTTTTAGAGATAAAGCATCTCGGATTGAGATGTAATCAATTTGCCAGCCTTGCTTTATCAGCGCTTCAGCTGTTTTGGTTTCAATAGTTGAGTAATCAATGTTAGATGATTGTGCATGCTTGACGGCCATTCTCAGAGCATGATTCAGCTGGGCAGCTTGTGTTGCCTGATGCGTATTAAAGTGACCATTGCGTGAACTCATCGCAAGTCCACTCGCTTCTCGCACAATATCACCTGCAATAATTGTAATGGCAAAGTTAAGTTGCTTAACTAGCTCCCGAATAATGAATAGCTGTTGAAAATCTTTTTTACCGAATATAGCAATATCAGGTTGCACCATATGAAATAATTTTGCCACTACAGTTGTGACACCTGTAAAGTGACCGGGGCGGCTAGCGCCACATAACTCAGCTGCAATTGGTGGCGGTGTCACCATCATGCTTTGATTGAGCGATTGACCATCAAAATCAGGGTACATTTCTTCTACAGAGGGTACAAAAACAATTGAAGCACCAACTTGTTCTAACCGTTTGCAATCGTCTACTAAAGTACGTGGATATTTCTCTAAATCAATGAGGGAATCAAACTGTAGAGGATTCACAAAAATACTCACAACCACACAATCAGCTTGTTGTTTGGCGAGTTCGACTAATTGTAAATGACCCGCATGTAAATTGCCCATTGTGGGCACAAGGGCAATCTTAGCGTAATCTTTTAAGCAGTTTTTTAGTGCTGCACTGGTGTGAACAATTTGCATCTGATTAACGTGTACTAGTCTGTAGCTGCATTAGTAACTGTGTTCAAGTCCAGGAAATGACTGGTCTTTAACTGCATGAATATAAGCTGTAATTGCTTCTTGTATGCTATTGTTTTCTTGCAAAAAATTACGCACAAAACGAGGTGATTTAAACGCTGTAGGAGACTTGCTTGCTGGGCCGGTATAGATGCCAAGTAAGTCTTGCAACACCAGCACTTGACCATCGCAATCCACCCCAGCACCAATGCCAATCGTAGGCGCTTTGATGAGATTGGTAATTTGTGCGGCAAGCGCAGCTGGTACCATTTCCAGCACAACCATACTCACGCCTGCCGCATCCATGGCTTTTGCATCGTTGATCATTTGTTGGGCCGATTCTTGGGTTTTGCCTTGTATTTTATAACCACCAAGTTGATTCACAGACTGTGGGGTAAAGCCCAAATGCGCACTGACAGGCACACCATGAGATACTAAATATCGTGCAGTTTCAATGCGGTTGCCACCGCCTTCAAATTTCACCATGCTCGCACCAGACTTAATCAGCCACTGCGCATTTTTAAGCGCCGCTTCATTGTCATGCTCATAACTGCCCAATGGCATATCAGCAACAATGAGTGTATTGGGCGCACCTGCAGCCACGTTTTTGGTATGGTAAGTCATGTGGTGCATGCTGACATTGAGCGTATTTTCCGCCCCTTGTAACACCATACCTAAAGAGTCGCCAACCAGTAAAACATCAATATCAGCTAGCGCCATTAATTTGGCAAAGGTCGCATCATAGCAAGTTAACATAGCAATTTTCTCGCCAATTGAGGTTAACTTGTTCAGTTTGTCTAGCTTATTGCTATGGGTCGATTGCATAGGCATTATTCGAAATTGGGATTGAAATATTCACGGCGACCTTGAAATTGATGAATGCGGTCGACTAATAAATCCAGTGCTGCCGCATCTTTAATAATATTGAGTTTTTCGTTATTAACAATCAACACTGGTGCTGCATCATAGCTATGAAAATACTCACTATATGCACTAGATAAGCGCTCAATATATTGTGGCGGCATATTCGATTCATAATCAATATTACGTTCTGCAATACGATCCAGCAATGTCGCACTAGGCGTTTGTAAATAAATCACTAAATCGGGTTTAGGTGATTCTAATTGTAAGTGATGATAAATCTGGTGATAGAGCGCATATTCCTCATCATTTAAATTTAAGCGTGCAAAAAGCGGATCTTTTTCCAAAAAGAAATCAGCGGTAATGGGCTGCGAAAACATATCAATTTGGCTGATGTCAGCAATTTGACGTGCGCGTTGAAATAAGAAAAAGATTTGTGTCTGTAAAGCGTAACGTTTTGGATCGTGGTAAAAACGCGCCAAAAAAGGATTTTCTTCTGCTTTTTCTGACAGTAATTGTGTTGAAAATTTTTCTGATAGCATACGTGCAAGAGTCGTTTTCCCGCTACCAATAGGTCCTTCAACAACAATAAATGGATATTTGTTAAAAATGCTCATGCTCAATCATTGCTCAGTTTTTGGATGCCTTGGTTTTGAAAAGCTTCTGCTAATTTTACAACATTAGTGTCTTTAGGAATAACATCACTGTGGTTAATCACCATGGTGGGAACAATCTCTGCTAGCGGTAATAAAACAAAACCACGTGCATGCATACGTGGATGCGGTAAGGTTAAAAAATCTGTTTGCTTGACAAGGTGGTCATATAGCAGTAAATCCAAATCAAGAATGCGAGGCGCGTTTGGGAAAGGACGTTCACGCCCAAATGCCTGCTCAATATCAAGTAATGCACTTAGCAAAGACTCTGGCGATAAGTCAGTGTCAAGTTCAGCTACTGCATTAATAAAATCAGGCTGGTTATCATAGCCAACAGGTTCTGATTGATAAAGACTGGAGTGTTGCAATACCATCGTTTGAGGGATTTTTTCTAGCGCAATAAGTGCGTGCTTGACCTGTGATGCTGGCTCGCATAAGTTGCTACCAAGTGCGACATAGGCTCTATGCACCATCAAGGCCCTTAAGCGCAGGTTTTTTTGGTTTTCGTCTACGTCTTTTGTGTGGATTGGTTTCTGGCAATAACATGGCTGTTCGCTGTTCAGTATTGGCGTGGGCAAATGTTGTCCACCACTCACCAATTTCAGTTGCAATCTCACCCGACTCGCAACGTAATAACATAAAATCATAAGCGGCGCGGTAGCGTGGGTGGGCAATGAGTGCAAAAGGGCGCTTGCCAGCACGCTGTTCAAAACGTGGTTGCATTGCCCAAATTTCTTTCATGGTAGAAACAAACCGGTTATGAATGGCTAATTTATTAGCTTGTAACTGAATCACTTCATCCATCGCATGGTACAAAGCGGGAATGATGGGCGCCTGTTGCTGATGCACTTGCCATG
This sequence comes from Methylophilaceae bacterium, assembly GCA_018398995.1. Taxonomy (NCBI): domain Bacteria; kingdom Pseudomonadati; phylum Pseudomonadota; class Betaproteobacteria; order Nitrosomonadales; family Methylophilaceae; species Methylophilaceae bacterium. Next base: position 1,492,727 of record CP073759.1, read on the forward strand.
CCTTGAGTACTTCGTGCCAGAGTAAAGTGGCAAATAAAAAGCTCGGGTTGGATGACTTACCTTGCATGATGCGGTCATCTGTATTTTTAAGCGCCAACATGACAAATTTTTCGCCTAGCGGCTGTTCTAAGACCACATCTAATAACGGTAATAACCCGTGATGTAAATGTTGCTCACGCAAAATATTAATACTTTCGATGGCATGCCCAGATAAAAACAGCTTTAGCATTTCATCAAATAAGCGACTTGGTGGTACGTCTTGAAGCAGATGGGCTAATTCAGCAATCGGCTTTTCTGTGGCTTTATCAATTTTCAATCCTAGTTTAGCTGATAGCCTTACCGCGCGAAGCATACGCACAGGATCTTCTTGATAACGAATTGTTGGCTCACCTATCATGCGCAATAATCGGGCTTTGACGTCAGCAACGCCATGATGAAAATCGAGCACTTCTTGCGTTTTAGGATTGTAATAGAGTGCATTCGCGGTAAAGTCGCGCCTGACGGCATCATCCTCTAAGCTACCAAAAATATTATCACGCAGAATGCGACCAGTATCATTTGTTGATGCGTCACCTTTATTATCATGGTGACCACGGAATGTGGAGACTTCAATGGTTTCTCTGCCCCATAATACATGCACAAGGCGGAATCGCTTGCCAATAATACGCGAGCGACGGAATAGCTTGTGCACTTGCTCTGGCTCTGCATTGGTGGCCACATCAAAATCTTTAGGTTTGAAATCTAGCAATAAATCACGAACTGCACCCCCAACAATATAGGCATCGAAACCAGCGTTTTGTAGCGCTTCACATGTATTAAGCGCTGCATCACTGATTAAATTTTGATTAAGTTTGTGTTGCTTAACAGAAATTTTCTTTGCAGTATTGGATAAGCGTAGGTCGGCTTCATTAATAGCGACTGCTGCATTCCCCTTTTTTTTGAATACGCGATTAAGAAATTTTTTAATCATTGATTGGCCGTATTGTTCCATAGTACGTCATTGATGCCTGCCTCCTTATTTAAAACGCGACATAAGACAAACAATAAATCTGAGAAACGGTTGATATACTGTAAAGAAACACCAGTCAACTTTTCTTCTGCATCAAGTGCGTGCATGGTGCGCTCTGCACGTCTACAAACCGTTCTAGCAAGATGACAATAGGCAGCCGCGCGACTACCGCCTGGCAAAATAAATTCCTTCAGTGGAGTCAGTTGCTCATTCCAAGAATCTAACTGTGCCTCTAATGCTTCAATTCGCTCAGCTTTGATTAGCGTCATGTTTGGCATGCAGATTTCACCACCAAGATTGAACAAATCATGCTGCACTTCTGTCAGGCAAGCGTGAATACTGTCTGAGACAGGCTCTGTGAGCAGAAGGCCAACGACTGCATTCAGCTCATCCACATCGCCCATTGCTTGCACCCGTAAACTGTTTTTTGCCACTCTAGTGCCATCGCCTAGCCCTGTTGTGCCATCATCTCCAGTGCGTGTGTAAATCTTACTTAATCGATTACCCATTGGTTGCATTTCTAATATAATCGGTCATTATAAATCATGCATAACCATTTATTGAACAATAAACCATCATATTCTCTTCCGATTGGTATCATGGACTCTGGCGTGGGCGGCATTTCCGTACTGCATCACGTTCGCAAACGATTGCCAAATGAATCTATTTATTATGTTGCCGATAGCTTGTATGCACCCTATGGTAACAAATCCGCTACAGAAATTACTGAGCGCTGTTTTGCTATTGGCGATTTTCTGATTGCTCAAGGTGTTAAAGCGTTAGTGGTTGCTTGCAACACAGCAACTGCTGCCTCCATTCAAGCCATGCGAGAGCAATATGATTTACCTATTATCGGTATGGAGCCAGCAGTGAAACCTGCTGTGAATGCAAGTCGTAATGGAGTGATTGGTGTATTGGCAACGGTTGGCACCATTAAAAGCGCGCAGTATGCGGCACTATTAGCCAATTATGGCACTGGCGTTACTGTGCTAGCGCAAGCATGTGTCGGATTGGTTGAGTGTGTTGAACGTGGAGCGCTAGCAACAGCATCTACGCGTCAGTTGTTAGCACGTTACCTACAGCCTTTATTAGATAATAATGCAGATACTATTGTATTGGGGTGTACACATTACCCATTTTTACGCCCATTAATTGAAGAGATTGTCGGATCAGATATTGCCGTGATTGATACGGGTGATGCGGTTAGCCTACAACTTCAGAAAAAATTAGCAGAAAAAAAACTATTGGTACAAAACAATCATGATGCAGAGGTCGTTTTTTGGACAAATAGTCAATTAGCAACAGCGGTAACTGTGATGCAAACGTTGTATGGCCACCCAGTTAACATTCAACAATTGACCATATAGCAATTAATGTTGGCCAACAACCTCACCCGCTTTAAGTCTATATTTTGTACCGCAATAGGGGCAAGTGACTTCCCCTGTTTTTGCAATATCTAAAAAAACACGCGGATGCGATGCCCAAAGCGCCACTTCTTTAGTTGGGCAATGTAGTGGTAATTGTTTTGCCGTAACTTCAAATTCTTTAACATCAGACATCAAAACATCCTTTTTATGTGGTGTCTATTTAAACCAGCGTTAGCCAATCTGCGTGCTTAGCTGATTTTCCTTTGACTATATCAAAATACATGGTTTGCAATTGTTCAGTAATTGGGCCGCGCGAGCCGTTACCAATCGCACGATTATCTAATTCACGAATGGGGGTCACTTCCGCCGCTGTTCCGGTAAAAAACGCTTCATCAGCGCTATACACTTCATCGCGCGTGATGCGTTTTTCAACCACTTCTAAGCCAATTTCAGCCGCAAGTTGCACGATAGTATCTCTTGTAATACCTTCTAGCGCGCTGGTTAAATCAGGGGTATACAACTTACCACGACGCACAATGAAAACATTTTCACCAGAACCTTCAGCAACAAAACCATCAACGTCTAATAAAAGTGCTTCATGATAACCATCCTGCACCGCTTCTTGATGGGCAAGAATGCTGTTCATATAGTTACCATTGGCTTTGGCTTTACACATGGTGATATTCACATGATGACGTGAAAAAGAGGATGTTTTAACACGGATGCCTTTGGTGAGCGCTTCGTCACCCATGTATGCGCCCCAGCTCCACGCCGCGCAAATGACGTGTGTTGATAACGTTTTGGCAGAAATGCCCATTGCCTCTGAGCCATAAAAAGCCATCGGTCGAATATACGCTGAGGCTAATTTGTTTTCCCGCACCGCTGTTTTTTGCGCTTCTGAAATGGTTGCTTTATCAAATGGCATTTTCATGCCTAGGATATGCGCGCTGCGGAATAATCGATCCGTGTGGTCTTGCAAGCGGAAAATTGCCGTGCCCTTATCTGTTTCATAAGCCCGCACACCCTCAAATACGCCCATGCCATAATGCAAAGTGTGCGTTAACACATGGGTGGTGGCATCGCGCCAGTTTACTAATTGACCATCGTACCAAATAAAACCATCACGGTCAGACATCGAGGTTGGTATTGCCATGTTGCGACTACCTTAAATATACATAAAACCCTATTGTAAACTAAAGGCTGGTATTTTCTCAGCATGTTAAAATCAAAATATTATATTTATTGGAGCTTTTGCTATGTTTTCCTCATTTTTTAACCTAGGTCGAACGATATTGCTCATGATCACATTGAGTTTATTAGTTGCGTGTGATGCAAATCCGGTTGGCAAGGGCTTTGTTGCTACAGACATTACCGGCGCAGATTTCTCCACATCTTTTGCACTCACTGATCATACGGGTAAGGCACGTACCATGGCTGATTTTAAGGGGAAAGTAGTCTTATTGTTTTTTGGCTTTACCCATTGCCCCGATGTTTGTCCGACGACAATGTTAGATTTAAAAAATGCCATGAAACTTATCGGGGATCAAGCAGATCAAGTGCAAGTATTGTTTGTTACAGTTGATCCAGAGCGAGATACGCAAGCAGTGTTAGCTAAGTTTGTACCCTCTTTTGATAGCCGTTTTATTGGCCTGCGAGGAGATATGCAACAAACAGCAGAGACAGTGAAAAATTTTAAAATCTATTATGCAAAAGTGCCAGGTAATAGCGAAAACGATTACTCGATTGATCATAGTGCAGGCATGTATGCCTTTGATAAACAAGGTAAAGCCAGGTTGTATTTAGGCTACGGACAAAAAGCAGAAGATATTGCGAGTGATGTGCAAAAGCTACTATAAATTAACCAGCCAGTTGACTGAATAGCACTTGCTATTATTGGATATGCTTTATATTCGGTGCAACTGAGAAGATAGTTGTTTCAATTCTTTTTCTGCCAGTTTGTAATCTGGATAAATGCTGGCAACGACTGCCCAAAATTTGGCTGAGTGATTCATTTCTTTTAAATGTGCTAACTCGTGGCAGACTACGTAGTTGATAATCGAGGGTGGAGCTTGTAATAAACGCCAGTTCAGGCGAATATCGCCTCGGCTACTACAACTGCCCCAGCGTGATTGAGCGCTGGATAGTTTAAGCGGTGGTGTGCTGACGTTTAACTTTGCTGCCAAAATCGCCAAGCGTCTGCCAAAATCAAGTTCGGCTTGCTTTTTATACCATTGAATAACCTTTTTTTTGATAAGGATTTCATCATCAGCTTGGGGTGAGGTGATAACCAAACTCGTGTGATTAAATTGTGCTTGTTTGTTTTTTGCATCTTTTATAACCTGCAAGCTGATTGTATTGCCTAGCAATTGTAACGTTTCTCCATCTCGCCAACTCATTGGTTGAACAGCATTTTGTTCTCGTGCTGCTAGTTTGCTTAGAATCCAATTTGATTTTTCTTGGATGAGTTTTTTTAATTGAAATTCTAAAATGTATTGAGGTGCATGAACAATCAAACCATCTGCCGTAATTTTTAGACCAACAGTCCGACGCGCTCTACGTTCTAGTTGATAAGCAATGGTTTTACCATTACTCAATTGAACAGATTTTTTTGCCATTATTGCGAAAAGGTTAGCATCTCAGTTTCAATCCAATCTTCCACTTGCCGATTCAGTGCTTCAGGTTTTAAACCTGCAGATTGAATTGGTTTGCCAATGCTCACTTGAATGACGCCTGGATGTTTCAACCAAGAGTTTTTACGCCAAAACACGCCGGCATTATGCGCGACTGGCACTACTTGTGTTTGTGTGTGCGTGGCTAACCAAGCGCCACCAATATGATATTTTCCACGTTCGCCAGGCGCGGTGCGCGTGCCTTCAGGAAAAATCACTACCCAAAACTGTTTGGCCAAACGATCTTTGCCTTGCGACACCAATTGTTTTAATGCTTCACGACCTGCGGCACGGTTAATCGCAATTGGTGACGTTAAGGCCAGTGCCCAACCAAAGAATGGAATGCGTAAAAGTGAACGTTTGAGTACCCATACTTGTGGTGGAAAAATCAGTTGTAATGCTAATGTCTCCCAAGCGGATTGATGTTTACACAGAATAATACTTGGGCTATTAGGGATATTCTCGCGACCTTTGACGGCAAAGCTTAAGCCGCAACTGATGCGTAACCACCACAACATACAACGCGCCCATAAACTCAGAAAGCGATAACGTGTTGGTGGAGCGAGAGGAAACGTAAGCAGACCAATGGTAGTAAAGGGAATAGTGAATATCCACATACCAAGATTAAAGATAAACGAGCGAAAATAAACCATTTTTGTCTTTATTGATGATCGATAATATGGTCAACAGCTTCGGCTAAATTAGTAAAAACCAAGGTATTTTTTGGCATATTACCAGCGGCTAGTGTAGCCTTACCTTTGCCTGTTTTAACTAATATTGGTTGGCAACCGACATTGGCAAAAGCCTGCAAGTCTCGCAAAGCATCTCCCACAGCAAATACGTGGTGTAAATCGACTGAAAAGCGATGACCAATATCTTCTATCATTTGGCTTTTTGGTTTTCGACACTCACAGTTATCAAGAGCCGCATGCGGACAATAAAAAATCGCATCAATATGGCCGCCCACTTGCGCAACTGCATGGTGCATTTTATCGTGAATGGCATTTAAGGTAACCATATCAAATAAACCGCGAGCAACCCCAGATTGATTCGTGGCAACTACCACGCGGAAGCCATGTTGATTAAGCAACGCAATGGCTTCTAAACTACCTGGAATCGGTATCCATTCATCAGGATTTTTAATAAAGTGATCGCTGTCTTTATTGATGACGCCATCACGGTCTAGAATCACCAGTTTCATTTTAAGTGTCTAACTCGCTAGTTTAGATAAATCCGCAACGCGGTTCATGGTTTGGTGCAAGATTGCCAGCAAACCTAAACGATTGGCTTTAAGTGCGGGGTCCTCTGCATTCACCATGACATTATCAAAAAAGTCATCAACAGGCGCTTTTAGTACGGCTAACGCTTGTAATGAACCAGTGTAATCACCTGCTTCAAATAGTTTATCCGCTTCTGCTTTTGACGTGTTGAGCGCCGCAGCTAATGCGATTTCAGTTGGCTCTTGTAGTAATGCATTGTCTACTTTAGCTGCAACTTCACCCTCAACCTTACGCAAGATATTACCGACGCGCTTATTGGCGGCGGCAAGGGCAGGGGCTTCAGGTAAAGTAGCAAATGTTTTTACAGCTGCAAGCCGTTGAGGAATTTCAAGTAATAACGTAGGCGCTAGTGATACGACCGCATCTACTTCTTGAACGCTTGCACCTTGGTCTTTTAAATTGACACTTAAACGGTCGAAGCAGAAAGATTTAATCGATGCTAATACTGCTGCATCAGCATCAAATGGTTGTAATGCTAGCTTGATTAAATTATCAAATGGCAATGGCAGTTTGGCATCAATCAACATCCGAATGATGCCTAAAGCCTGACGGCGTAGTGCAAAAGGGTCTTTATCGCCCGTTGGCTTTTCGCCAATACTAAATAAGCCGACCAATGTTTCAAGTTTATCGGCTAATGCAACACAAATACCGACTTTGCTACTAGGCAAATCGTCTCCGGCAAAACGCGGTTTGTAATGGTCTTCAATCGCAAAAGCGACATCATCATCCAAGCCTTCATGCTGCGCATAATAACGCCCCATAATCCCTTGTAACTCTGGAAATTCATTCACCATATCGGTGATTAAATCAGCTTTTGATAAGCGAGCGGCTTGCGCTACTTTTGCCACCAAACTGGCATCACCTAACTGACTGGCGATGGCGTTTGCAATGGCAACCACACGCTGATTGCGTTCACCCTGTGAACCCAATTTGTTGTGATAAACCACTTTATCTAAGTGCGCAATGCGGCTTTCCAAGGTCTTTTTACGGTCTTGATCAAAAAAGAATTTTGCATCAGCTAAACGCGGGCGCACCACACGCTCATTGCCACCAATCACCGCACTTGGGTCAGAAGGGTGAATATTGGAAACGATTAAGAATTTGTTGGTGAGCTTGCCCTTGCTATCTAATAATGGGAAGTATTTTTGGTTAGACTTCATGGTCAATACCAAACACTCTTGCGGCACTGCCAAAAACGCTGGTTCAAATTGGCCAAGCAACACATTAGGTCGCTCGACTAATGCCGTTACTTCGTCTAATAAATCTTCATCTTCAATCGCAGTTAAGCCTTCTTTATCAGCCGCTACTTTTAATTGGGCAGCAATATCGGCCTTGCGTGCTTCAAAGCTGGCAATCACGCTACCTTCTGTTTTTAGTTGCTGTTCGTAGCTGTCTGCGTCATTGATAGCAATGACCGCTTTGTTTGATTCAAAGCGGTGGCCCGTTGTTGTGTTGCCAGCGTTTAAGCCTAAGATGCTGACAGGCACAATATCGCTACCATGCAACGCCACTAAACCATGCGCAGGACGCACAAAATTGACTGTTTCCCAACCATCATTGATTTGGTAAGTCATGACCTTTGGAATCGGCAACTTTGCCAAGCTTTCTTCCAAAGCTTTTTGCAAGCCTTCTTGCAAAGTCGCGCCTGTTTGCGTGGCATCCAAAAATAGAATATCTGCCTTGCCGTCGTTTTCTTTGCGCAATTTGCTAACATCTTGTGCGGTCGAACCTAGGGCTTCTAATTTTTTCACCAACGCAGGTGTTGCGTTACCGCTGGCATCCAAACCAACGCTGGCGGGCATAAGTTTTTGCGCGACTTGCTTGTCTGAGGCCTTGGCTGAAACGTTAGTAATATGTGCTGCTAGTCGACGAGGTGAAGCATATACTGTAATTAATGATAGTTCTGAGGAGCCAACAGCTTCTCTTTTAATGCCATCTGACCTGGAGTCTGCTACCGGTTTTGCTGATAGCCCTTGATTAAACAATTCCTCGGCAATTACTCTTGCAAAGGACTCACCCAGCCTTCTAAGCGCTTTAGGTGGCAGTTCTTCTAAAAATAATTCGACTAATAAGTTTTGCGTGGTCATTTAGTTTCCATATATTTACTACTGTCATTCCGTGCTCGACACGGAATCCAGTGTCTTTAGTTTTGTCTTTAAAGTCGCTAGATTCCGACTTTCGTCGGAATGACGATTATGCCGCTTGTTTTTTCTTTATCTCTGTCAACACTTCATCTGCCCAAGCTTTAGGCGCCATCGGGAAGCCCAAACGCGCACGGCTATCTAAATAACTCGCAGCAACGCTTCGTGCTAAGTTACGAATGCGGCCAATGTAAGCGGCGCGTTCCGTTACAGAAATTGCACCACGTGCATCCAATAAATTAAAGGTATGCGCTGCTTTTAATACTTGCTCATAAGCGGGAAGTGCTAGTTTTTCTGTCATTAAATGTTGCGCTTGTTTCTCATGCGCATTAAAGGCAACTAGCAAAAATTCAACATCAGAATGCTCAAAGTTGTAGGCAGATTGTTCTTTTTCATTTTGTAAAAATACATCGCCATATTTCACGCCAGGTGAATATTCCAAATCATATACATTTTCTACGCCTTGCAAATACATCGCTAAACGCTCTAAACCATAAGTGATTTCACCGGTGATGGGCTTGCAGTTAATCCCGCCCACTTGCTGAAAATAGGTAAATTGCGTCACTTCCATGCCATTGAGCCATACTTCCCAGCCCAAGCCCCAGGCGCCTAAGGTTGGATTTTCCCAATCATCTTCTACAAAGCGCACATCATTTTGTTTTAAGTCAAAGCCAAGCGCTTCTAACGAACCTAAATATAAGTCCATGATGTTTGCTGGTGCTGGTTTTAGTACCACTTGAAATTGATAATAATGTTGTAAACGGTTTGGGTTTTCGCCATAACGACCATCATTTGGGCGGCGGCTTGGTTGCACATAAGCGGCTTTCCAAGGCTCTGGGCCTAATGCACGTAAGAAAGTCGCGGTGTGGCTAGTGCCAGCGCCCACTTCCATATCGTAAGGTTGTAACAAGGTGCAACCTTGTTTATCCCAATAATCTTGGAGTTTTAAAATGATTTGTTGAAAGGTTAACATCTGAATGCTTTTGAAATTGCAAAGGATTGATTTTACTGTTTTTTGCGACTTATCACAAAGGCAATTGCACCAAAGCTGAAGATAATAAATGGCCAATTACCCCAAAGCACATAAGGCGTTGTACCTGAATAGCCTTGCGCAATCACATTGAGCGTAGTGGTTGTGTCGTGTGGGGCATGCGCAATCACATAGCCATGCTGGTCAATTGCGGCGGTTGCTCCCGTATTGGTCGAACGCAGCATCATGCGGCCAGTTTCTAATGCGCGTGCTTGAGAAAATTGCATGTGTTGATCAGCCGCATAGGACTGCCCATACCACGCATCGTTGCTGATATTTACTAATAGGGTGGCTTCTGGCAATTGGCGAATGATTTCTTCACCAAATACATCTTCATAACAAATATTAACGGCGACTTTTTGCTTGTTTAATAACATGGGTGTTTGATGTGCGCCACCTCGCGACAAATCGCTGAGCGGCATGTTGAGCCAATCACGGTATATCCAGCCAAGCATATGTTTTAATGGAATAAACTCGCCAAAAGGTACTAAGTGATTTTTGCTGTAGCTTTGGGTTGGTGCAGTGCCGATACTGAATGCACTATTAAAGTATTCTTGTGTATCTCGATTATAATCAACCATACCCACAATAATATTGCTATTGAGCTGTTTGGCATGTGCGCTTAATGTCTCTTTAACGCGAGGGTCGAGTTGGCTCGCAATCACTGGTAAAGCTGTTTCTGGCAACACAATTAAATCGGCTTGGCTACTTTTCGTCATGGCAATATATTGAGCGATGGTTTGTTCTGCCGAATCTGGCGACCATTTAATGGCTTGCGGAATATTGCCTTGAATAAGGCTTACGCTCAATGGTTCACCAATTGGTGATGACCATGGCACGACTTTTATTATGCCACCGATTGCAATTAGCAGTGTGATTGCTGTGATGACGTTTCGGCGCCACACGAAGTTAATTGCTTGATGTTGATTCGCAAACCAAATGGCAATACAAGCTGCAATAGCAACTGTTATCGTTGATACACCATAGACGCCAATAATCGGCATATAACCGGCTAATGGACTATATGGTGTTTGGCTGTAACCGATTGTGAGCCAAGGAAAGCCGGTAAAAATCCAGCCGCGCACCCAGTCAGATAATCCCCATAGGATGGCAGTGCTCACACTTAAATAACCGATGCGTTTGCTCAAATAGCCAACTAGGGCGGGAAACAAAGCCATAAATGCACATAAACAAAAAGTACAAAAACCTGCAAACCACCAAGGCATTCCACCAAAATCATGCAGGCTGATATAAATCCAATAAATACCAACCGTATATAACCCCAGTCCAAATTGGAAACCAAGCATTAAAGCCGATTTTGCTGATGGCGCTTTTGTCCATAAGTAAATGATACCGATAAGTGCAACAATGGTTGCCGGAAAAAGGTAAAAAGGCGCATAACCGAGCACTGCAAGCGCACCAAGAGAAAAAGCCAATAAAGGTTGAAGTTGTTTATGCATAGATGTTGATGATGGTTGATGAATGCTTAGCTTACACAGTATAAGTGAAACCGGCAGAATGTTAAAAAAGTTAATGAAGTTGCGACTGGGTCTATCTTTCTTGACATTCATTTAATGACAGTAGACTATTGCGCTGCAGTCTACAACTAAATAGAGAGGGTAAAAAAATGAGTATGTGTTCAGAGTTTAAACAATTTGCACTTAAAGGCAATGTAATGGATTTAGCCGTTGGTGTGATAATTGGGGCAGCATTTGGTAAGATTGTTGATTCGATGGTTCAAGATATTATGATGCCTATTGTGGGTAGTATTGTTGGCAACCTAGATTTCGCGAATATGTATATTGTTTTAGGTGATATGCCAGCAGGCTTGGCCAATAATTTGGCGGCATTAAAAGAAGCCGGCGTACCTGTATTAGCTTACGGTAGTTTTATTACAGTTGCGATTAACTTTATCATTTTGGCCTTTATCATTTTTCAAATGGTACGGGTGATGAACCAATTGAAAAAAGCTGAGCCAGCACCAGCGGCAGCAGCGCCGGCAGAAGATATCGTGTTGCTGACAGAAATACGTGATGCACTAAAGAAAAAATAAGCGCCATTAGATCAATAAAATAAGTAATAAAAAAGGGCGATTTACTCGCCCTTTATTGTCACTTTCAAACATTTTAGTATGAGATTTTATTTGGGTAATTCATACGTACGTTCGGGGTCTTTAGTTGTTTCAGAACCATCATTATTCAAAAAAACAACCTGTACGACTTTGTCATCAATAAAGTCTAGTTCTGTTGTTTGGTAATAAACACCATTTTCATCTGTATTAATGTTGTGGTAATGCCAAATAGAAGCCACAATACGATTAGTCCCTTTAATCTTCACATCATCTGCTTTAGCCGGCTCGCCTAATTGCGCCACAATTGCTTTTTTATCAAGCAATTCAATCGCATCAACGAATGCGCGCTCTTCTGTTGGCAATGTCTTAACAACAGCCGATTCACTAGTAACACTTGTTGGAGAATCTGTCTGCGCTGAATCGGATGGCTTGGTGTTAACTGATGAGCAAGCTGTGCAAAAAGCCAATAAAGCAAGTACTGTTAATCGTTTCATATTGGTTACTCCAAAAATAGTAAAACTAAGAGTTAGGTGGTTTAAATTGGTTCAACCAAATCAGCAGTATCTGGTAATATTTCAACCAAAATTGCGTGTAAACGTCGACTATCAGCCCGAACAATTGTAACGCTTAAATTATCAATCACAATATGGTCGCCACGTTTTGGCATATGGCCAAACTTATTCACCACTAAACCACCAATAGTAGAAAACTCTTCATCACTAAACGTGGTGCCCATTGTCTCGTTAAAAACAGCAATTTCTGTGAGCGCTTTTACACGATAATGCTTTGCAGATTGCTGAATAATATTGTCCTCATCTTCATCATAGTCATACTCATCTTCAATATCACCCACAATTTGTTCCAGCACATCTTCAATCGTTACCATGCCGGCCACACCGCCATATTCGTCCACCACCATCGCAATATGATTACGGTTGCTTCTAAACTCTTTGAGCAGCACATTTAAACGCTTAGATTCTGGGATAAAAACAGCAGGACGAAGCATATCGCGCACTTCAAAATCTTCACCTGCATAATAACGGAGTAAATCTTTAGCGAGTAAGATGCCAATCACATCATTTTTATCATCTTCAATCACAGGAAAACGACTATGTGCTGTTTCAATCACATATGGAATAAAAGTCTCTGGCGAATCGGTGATATCAATTACATCCATTTGCGATCGCGGAATCATAATATCCCGCACTTGCATTTCGCTCACTTGTAACACACCCTCTATCATCGCAAGCGAGTCACCATCCATTAAATGATTTTCGTAAGCACTGTGCAGGAGTTCCACAAGTTGCTCGCGGTCTTCTGGTTCGCGAAGTAAAAAGTGACTTAAACGTTCTAATAAACTTGGTTTGTTACTTGTTTCCGAGTCGGAAGCCATGCAGGGCACCCTATGTAATGAGATAAGGGTTAGGATACCCCAATTGCATCAATGTTGTCACCTCAATAGACTCCATTAATGCCGCTTGCGCCTCAATTTCGTGATCATAACCATGCAAATGTAAAACACCATGCACGGTTAAGTGCGCATAATGCGCTTCAATTTTTTTGTTTTGCGCATTTGCCTCAGCTTCAACCACAGGCGCACAAATAATAATATCGCCCATTAAATGCGGCTCTTCTGCCAATGGAAACGTCAATACATTGGTTGCATAATCTTTACCGCGATAGGCAAGATTAAGTGCACGCCCCTCTAGCGCATCAACAATACGAATAGTCACTTCAGTATCTACGCGCAATGCTGCTTTTGCCCACTTTCTAAATTGCGATGACGTGGGGATATTGCTTTGTTCGCTAGCAATTTGTAGATTAAATTGAATACTTGGCATGGGTGTTGACATTATATAATCAAACGCGTCGTTGATTAAACTTTTCAATATGCTGCTCAATATGAGTTACACCTTAAAACAGGGTAACGTGAGGCAATGAATAGATGAAACATACATTCTCTGATAGCCAATAGTGTCACGCGAAAACGTAATTTATCTTCAGCTTGATTTCCGCACCAGGACAGCGTTTAACTTGCATAGATATCAGTCGTAAATCATAATAATCACTAAGCAATAACAATAAATCAAGTGAATCATGTTTCCCTTAACAATAAAAACTGGACTTCCCAGAATATTGTAGACGTTTTCTAGTTTCCTTTTTGTAACTCTTCAAACATCATCGGACTCATCTGATTGAGATGACTGTGCCGACGTTTACGATTATAAAACACTTCAATATATTCAAATATCTCTAATTTAGCTTCCTGCCTTGATACGTAAATCTTTCGTTTGATGTGCTCCTTCTTCAAGCTACTAAAGAAGGATTCTGCTACTGCATTATCATAACAATTGCCACGGCGACTCATGCTTGGCTCTAAACGATTGTCTTTGCACCATCTAATGAAATCATCACTGCCAAATTGACTGCCTTGATCGGAATGGATAATCACTGGCTGTTTTGGTTTACGTCTCCATACGGCCATCGTTAAGGCATCTAATACGATTTCTGTTGCCGTCGTAGGCTTCATTGACCAGCCAACCACTGACCTTGAATAAAGATCAATCACCACAGCAAGATACAACCAGCCTTGATAGGTGCGGATATAAGTAATATCTGTCACCCAAGTTAAGTCAGACTGCGGTACTGTAAACACTTGCCCAAGTCTATTCGGTGATGCTATAGATGGTCGTCCAGACTTATAGTGTGGCTTACGATAGCCTCAAATAGATTTGAGCTTAGCATTACGTATGATTTTAGCCACGCGATTCTCGCTGCATATAATGCCAGCCTCTCGTAAATCGTAGTGAATACGTGGACTGCCATAAATGCCATAGCTGTCTTCGTAGGATCGCTTGATTTCAACAAGTAGTGCAGCGTCTTCAATTGCTCGGTTGGATAGTGGCTTTAATTTCCAGTCGTATGAACCACTACGATGCACTTTTAGTACACGACACATACTCATTAAGCGAAACACTTGGCGATGCTGGTCAATAAATGCGTACTTTAATCGGACAGCTTGGCAAAGTACGCCACGGCCTTTTTTAGGATGTCACGCTCTTCAGTGGTGCGCTTGAGCTCTGCTTTCATCCTTTGCAACTCTTGTTTGAGTGCAACAATATCTTTTGAGTTTGGTAAATCACCTAGTTGGCTTTGCTTAAGCCAAGCGTATAGGCTTTATATCTGAAACACCTAAGCGCTTTGATACTTCAACGACACCATGACCACGCTCAGTGATTTGTTTTATTGCTTCAGCCTTAAATTCAGCTGTATATCTTGTACCTCTCATTTACTACTCTCCAGTTCAGTTTCGACATTATTGAATGTCTACTGAATTCTGGGAAGTCCATCATTTGAATAATTTTCTGCATCAAGAGTGGACTCGCGGTATGCGTAGTCAGAAATCGCTCAGTATTTTGGTAATCGATATTGATTATTTTAAACGTTACAATGATGAATTTGGACATATCCTCGGCGATATTTGCTTAATCCGCATTAGCGATGTGATTAAAGCATGTACAAGACGTTCTAGTGATTTAGCTGCGCGATTCGGAGGTGAAGAGTTTGTGGTCGTATTGGGTGAAACATCGCTAGTAGAAGCCATGAACATCGCTAAAATGCTTTGCAAAAAAATCGCTCAGCTCGCTATTCCAAGTGCCAATAAAAGCGTTGTGACTGCAAGCATTGGCGTGAGTAATATAATGCCTAGTCAAGATACTGATGAGATAGCGTTGATGATGCAGGCTGATGCTGCATTATATATGGCCAAAAACAATGGTAGAAATCGTGTAGAAGCTTATACAGAAATTTAAATCAAAGTCATTGCCAATTAATACTGATCGTTAATCTTAATAATAGGCAGACATGCTACTGGTGCGAAAAACCATATTATCTAACTTTAAGATAGAGATAAGGGTAATTGATAAGCGAATCATCTCACGCC
Source organism: Methylophilaceae bacterium (assembly GCA_018398995.1). Lineage (NCBI taxonomy): Bacteria > Pseudomonadati > Pseudomonadota > Betaproteobacteria > Nitrosomonadales > Methylophilaceae > Methylophilaceae bacterium. The sequence goes on from CP073759.1 coordinate 1,508,237, forward strand.
CTTTGCCGAATAGAGACTCGTTATGGTTGGTTATTGGCTTCGTAACTTTCATAGGCATTGATAATTTTTTGCACCAAAGGGTGACGCACAACATCAGCTGCTAAAAAGTGTGTCATGGCAATACCTTTGACATCTTTGAGGATTTTTTGCGCTTCAATTAACCCACTTTTTTGATGGCGTTGTAAGTCAATTTGCGTCACGTCGCCTGTAATCACCGCTTTCGTACCAAAGCCAATACGGGTTAAAAACATCTTCATTTGTTCTGGAGTCGTGTTTTGCGCTTCATCTAAAATAATAAAACTTTGGTTAAGGGTGCGACCGCGCATGTAGGCTAGCGGGGCGACTTCAATGGCGTTGCGTTCAAACATTTTATTGACGGTGTCATAGCCGGCTAAATCATATAAAGCATCGTATAGTGGTCGTAAATAGGGGTCTACTTTTTGGTTTAAATCACCAGGCAAAAAGCCTAAGCGTTCGCCCGCTTCCACCGCGGGGCGAACGAGTACGATGCGTTTAACGCGATCGCGCGTCATTGCGTCAACTGCGCTAGCAACGGCTAGATAAGTCTTGCCTGTTCCCGCTGGTCCAATACCAAAAGTGATGTCGTAATCTTGAATTTGTTTGAGATATTCAATTTGACGGGGTGTGCGGCCATGTAAATCGCCACGTCTTGTCATGAGTACGGGCATACCTGCACTGGTATCCACTTCATCTGGGCTGAGTTTTTCAATTTCGACTAATCCCAGCTGAATATCTTCTAGTTCAATTGGTTTTTTTGCGCGAATATAAAAATTCTCAATCAGTTGCGCTGCCATACGCCTATTTTCCTGCTTGCCAGTAATGCTTAATGTGCCGCCACGGCGGTTAATATTTACCTCAAGCGCTGTTTCAATCTGTTTGATATTTTCGTCTAAAGGGCCGCAAAGGTTGGCGAGGCGCGTATTGTCTTCTGGTTGTAATGTAATTTCCATAGTGTTGAATTGTCTATTCGATCAATTCACCTTGTAAGCGTTTGGGGTTATCTGTATTGGTGATTTTTACCATCACGAAATTGCCGATTAAGGCTTCATTTTTTGCAATAGTGACAATACGGTTATTATCCGTTCTGCCAGCCAATAATGTACTCTCTTTTTTAGAAACACCTTCGACCAATATTCGCTGCGTTGTACCTAACATCGCGTGGCTAATCGCATCGCCTTGTAAATTATTGATGGCTTGTAACTTGTTAAGGCGCTCCAGTTTTATCTGTTGTGGTGTGTCGTCTTCAAGAAAGGCAGCAGGGGTGCCTGGTCGCGGGCTGTATAAGAAGCTAAAGCTATAATCAAACCCAACATCTTGCATCAACTTAACTGTTGATTCAAAGTCTTTTTCTGTTTCTCCTGGAAAGCCGATAATAAAATCAGACGTAATGGTGAGATTGGGATTGGCGGCTTTTAATTTGCGAATAATACTTTTATATTGCAAAACAGTGTGATTGCGTTTCATGGCCATTAAGATGCGATCGCTACCCGCCTGCACAGGTAGATGCAGTTGGACTGCTAGTTTCGGCACATGTTTAAAACAATCAATTAGACGATCGCTCATTTCATTTGGATGGCTAGTGGTAAAGCGAATGCGTTCAATTTGTGGAATTTCAGCAATGATTTCTATTAGCATTGCCAAATCTGCTTCTACATCTTCGTACTCAGCGCGATACGCATTGACATTTTGCCCGAGTAAGGTGATTTCTTTGACACCTTGCTGCGCTAATTGGACGGATTCAGTAAGGATATCTTCAACAGGTCGGGAAACTTCCTCACCACGCGTATAAGGCACAACGCAGAAACTGCAATATTTGCTACAACCCTCCATGATGCTGAGAAAAGCGGTTGCACCCTCTACTCTTGGGGGAGGCAAATGATCAAACTTTTCTATTTCAGGAAAGCTAATGTCGACTTGAGATACACCAGTTTGCTGGCGATTTTTAATCATTTGCGGCAAACGATGCAAGGTTTGCGGGCCAAAAACAACATCTACATAAGGCGCACGCTTGATGATGTTATCGCCCTCTTGCGAAGCAACGCAGCCACCAACACCAATGACTAAACCTGGATTTTTTTCTTTTAATGGGATAAACCGTCCAAGATGGCTGAATACTTTATCTTCTGCTTTTTCGCGGATGGAGCAGGTGTTCAGTAAGATGACATCTGCATCTTCTGGCGAGTCGGTCTCTACCATGCCATCGCTAGCTGCTAGCATATCTTTCATCCGAGACGAATCGTACACATTCATCTGGCAGCCGAAGGATTTTACAAATATCTTTTTAACGTTTGGTTTTGTCACAAAAAATAGGCTTAACAGAAAGTGATATAAGAATACTATTTTAACGCATTTACTGCATCTACGCATTTTGTCAATCGCTGATTGATAGGGGAAACCCGATTAGCAAGGTAAAATAATGACATCTTTTTGAAGTGAATTTTGATATGCAAGCGCTACCTATTTTTATGAATATCGTCAATCAGCATTGTGTTGTGATTGGTGGTGGGGATGTTGCAACACGCAAAGTGATGATGTTGCTCAAGGCGCAGGCGGCGATAACCTTGATTTCGCCTGCGGTTTGCCACGAACTGCAAGCCATGATTGATAGAGATAAAATAAAGCATATCAATACAACATTCACACCAGATCATATACTTGGTGCGCGTTTAGTCATTGCTGCCACAGATGATGAACGGATAAACGAAGCCGTCTCTAAGGCGGCGCAAGCGGCTAATATTCCAGTGAACGTAGTGGATGCGCCAGCATTATGTACATTTACCATGGGCTCAATTATTGATCGCAGTCCCATTGTGATTGCGGTTACATCTGAAGGAAATGCGCCAGTTTTGGCACGCTATGTGCGCGCAAAAATTGAAACAATGTTGCCTGCCGCTTATGGTCGGATTGCTGAAATTGCAGGTGAGTTTCGTGAGCAAGTTAAAGCTAAATTTACCACAACACAGGCAAGGCGGATTTTTTGGGAAGGCATCTTGCAAGGCCCTTTAGTAGAGCGTGTATTATCCGGCCAAGATCAAGCCGCGCGCACGTTTCTTCAAAATAAGATCGCAGAAGCTGACAATACAAAGCAGCAGGGTGAGGTGTATTTGGTCGGAGGTGGGCCTGGCGATCCTGATTTACTCACTTTTCGGGCATTGCGCTTAATGCAGCAGTGTGATGTTTGTGTGTATGACAAGTTAGTTAGCCCTGAAGTAATGGAGCTGGTGCGACGTGATGCAGAATTAATTTATGTTGGGAAAGCCCGTGATCAACATACCTTGCCGCAAGAGGAGATTAATCAATTATTGGCCAGATTGGCGTTAGAGGGTAAGCGTGTGTTGCGGCTTAAAGGTGGTGATCCTTTTATATTTGGTCGCGGTGGTGAAGAAATTCAGACATTAATGCAACATAACGTGCCATTTCAGGTCGTACCAGGGATTACAGCGGCCAGTGGTGTGGCTAGTTATGCGGGTATTCCGCTAACACATCGCGATTATGCACAAGCTTGTTTGTTTATCACGGGCCATCTAAAGGATGGTTCTGTTGATTTGGATTGGGCTGCAATGGTGCGCCCTAAGCAAACATTGGTGATTTATATGGGTTTAATTGGCCTAGAAAGTATTTGTCAGCAATTGATTGAAAACGGTATGACGGCAAGTATGCCGATCGCCATTGTTCAGCAGGGAACAACACAACGACAGCGCGTGGTAACAGGCACTTTGGATGATATGCCTGAAAAAGTGAAGTTGGCGAAGCTGAAGGCGCCTTGTCTTATTATTATTGGTGAAGTCGTTTTATTGAGAGAAAAATTAAATTGGTTCAATCCAGCCGAGTGAATAGCGTTTTAGTCATATTGTGTAGCGATGGTAGCAAAACATACGCGCAAGCTTAGCCGCCCAAAAAAACCAGCAGAATTTTTTGTGTTGGTTTTAGAGCGAGATATTGCCTTTGCGCATAGCCTTAAAATCAATTTAGAAAAGCGCTTACCAATGAGTGTGGTGATAGTTCACTCTCAAAGTGCCGCGCGATTATTGCTAAAAAGAAATCCACATAAATTCTTTTTGAGTATCAGTAGCGTGAGTGCAGATCTTAGGCAAATTGATTTGCTTCAATCATTTCATCTTCCTGTCATTGCTATCATTGATCAATTTGAAGATGCTTTGCGTGATGCGTTAATAAAAAAGAATGTATTGGATTATGTGATTAAAACAACCAGTACAGATACTGCTTATATTTGTGATTTAGTTACCCGTGTCTTTAAAAATAAAGCCATTAAAGTATTGGTGGTTGATGATTCTAAAGTCTCACAGTTTGTCATTGCTAGAGAGCTTGCCCTACAAAAATTTCAAGTATTGCAAGTGAATAACGTCTCAGAAGCCGATGACGTGTTAGAAAAAAACCCAGATATCAAACTGATATTGGTTGATTATGATATGCAATTAATTGATGGTATTACCTTTGCCAAAAGAATGAGAGCGCATTACCCAAAAGATAGAATGCTCATTATTGGCATGTCTTCATCAAGCGATGATAGATTAGCAGTAAAGTTTCTTAAAGCAGGTGCGAATGATTTTATTCATAAGCCATTTAATTATGAAATGTTGCTCTGTCGAATTAATCAACATTTAGATATGTTAGATGCTGTAGAGTATGCAAAACAATTATCTAATATCGATTACCTAAGCAATGTGTTTAACCGGCGCTACTTTTTTGAGCGCGGCAATCAAATTGTGAGCGGGCTAAAAAAAGAGGATGTGCTCACAGTGATGATGATTGATATAGATCACTTTAAGATAATTAATGATGTTTATGGGCACGATGTTGGTGATGAGGTAATTAAAAATATAGCGAACGCGCTTCAGCAACACTTTTCTGAAGATGTGGTCGCCAGAATGGGTGGTGAAGAATTTGCTGTATTAACTACCAACTCACAATATTTGCACAGTTTTGAGCGCATTCACTTCTTTAGAGAAAAAATTGCAAAACAACGCTTAAATATCAAAGGACACATGATTCAATATACCTGTAGCATTGGAGTCAGTAGTCATATTGGAAAAAACATAGATGAGATGTTGGTAAAAGCAGATAGGCTGCTATATTTGGCTAAGCAAGGTGGGCGTAACCGTGTAGAAGGGCAACCTTTAGGCGAGATGACTAAAAACAAGACTAACGATGTTGAATAGGCAGTGATAGGCGGGCTTCTAAGCCCACATCTTCGCGATTAATTAATTGTAGTTTACCTTGATGCAACTTGGCAATCCGATTGCAGATTGCCAAGCCTAGGCCGCTACCCCCCTCATTTTTTGTGCGCGCACTATCTAAACGCTCAAATGGTCGAAGTAAGCGTTCGGCTTGCTCGGCAGGAATGCCCGGGCCACGATCTAATACGCTAATGATGATTTCTTGTGCGGTAATGCGACTTTCTACAATAACCTCACCTTTTGAATAGGCGTAGGCATTGCCAACTAAATTGTCTAGTAGTCGTTGCATTGCCAGCGGACGTAATGGAATAAAGTAAGTCGGACTTAACCTTACTTCTAATTTTCGCCCGGCGCGCGCTTGACGATCAGCTAATGATCTTAATAATACGTTGATATCCATCATTTTGGTTGACTCGCCTTCAACGCCGCGCACAAAATCTAAAAATTGATGAATGATATTATCCATGTCTGCAATATCTTCAATCATGCCTTCTTTCATTTGTGACGACTCACTATCAGGTAACAGCTCTACAGCAAGCCGTAAACGTGCTAATGGTGTGCGGATATCGTGAGATACACCAGCCAGCAGTAGTGTCCGCTCACTATCAAGTCTGACCAAAGCATCTGCCATTTCGTTGAAGGTTTGATTAACTTCGCGCAACTCATCCAAGCTATCTTCAGGTAGTTTGGGAGCGGGTTCTCCATTACGTAATTTATCGGCAGCGTAGGCTAATAAATTAAGTGGGCGGTTAATGCGGGCAGCAGTAATGTAAGCACCCGCAAGTGATAAAAGACCAATTAATGCAGCCCAGCCAAGCCAATGCAAAGGGAAGGGCCTATCAACTTGAATCTTAGGAATAACAACCCAAAAATCATCTAATTCAACATTGAAGCTAATCCATAAACCTGGAATGCCATAATGATTGATGGTGATGATGGTTTCTTCGCCTAAGCGCTCACGAATTTTTCTTGCAATTAGCGCTACAAATGGGTCTTCTGGCAAGGGCTCAATTTGCTCCATGAAATCGGCCGCATAAACGCGTACACCTTCACGACCGGATAATTCAGAAAGCAAAGCACCTCTTCTGTTTTCATGAGATGCAATTAATGAAGCGCGGGTGTAATTAACAATAGTAACTGCTTGTAATGCCGCCATTTCAGCGCGTGGTTCGCGATCAAAATAATCAAATATTTTTAGCGAGCCATAAATACTAATAGCCAATAAAATAGCAATAAGCAACATGAGCCTTGCTAAAATTGTACGCGGGAGTAGTCTCAATTTGCTGGATTGTTTTTAGCGCATTTAGCAATGCGCATTAAACAATTAGTGATTAGATTCGCCATCAGGAATAAATACATAGCCGAAACCCCACATGGTTTTTAAGAAGCGAGGTTGCGCTGGATTGGGTTCTATTAAACGGCGTAACCGAGAGACCTGCACATCGATACTACGATCAAAAACATCTAACTCTCTGCCGCGCGCCAGTTGCATAAGGCGATCACGCGATAATGGCTGTCTTGGATGCTCTGTAAATACTTTTAGTAGTGCAAACTCGCCACTAGTAATCGTAATATTCTCACCACTTTTTGTTAAGCTGCGATTTGCAGCATCAAAAATAAATTCACCAAAGTTAAACGTATCTTGATTCGCTACTTGCTTAGCATTTGGGCTGAGCTCATGACGACGCATGACCGCATTGATACGTGCTAATAGTTCTCGCGGATTGAACGGTTTTGGTAAATAATCATCCGCACCCATTTCTAACCCAATAATGCGATCTACTTCATCACCACGTGCCGTTAGCATAATAATGGGCGTAATAATGTTGTTGCCGCGCAAGCGACGGCAGATGGCTAAACCATCCTCGCCAGGCAACATTAAATCCAATACAAAGAGGTCAAACTGTTCTGTTTCTAAAACAGTATCCATTTCTTTAGAGTCAGAGACTGCTTTAATATCAAAACCTTGCTCAGTTAAGTAGCGTTGTAATAATTCACGCATACGCAAATCATCATCTACCATTAATATTCTTTTGTTATCAGCCATGTTAATTGCTCTTTATAAATTAGGTTACTTTCGTATCGTCGTATGACAATGAATTAGTATAGGTCTTCGTGATACATAAATCTAGAATTAGGCGAACTTTTATTCAAAAAGTTAGCTCTAAGTCAGAAGTGAAAATACTGCATAATTGGTTACAATTTTTTACAATTCCATGTGTAGATGAAACATTCCACTTACAAAGTTGATTCATTATACTCCTCCGCTCTTGCTGAGAGAGTTGATTTGTTTTGGAGTTAAAACAATTAATATGCTGACAAATAAAGTATTTTTATGGTCACAAACTCTAGTGCTACTCATGTCTAGCGCTGCTTTTGTTTTTCCTTCAATTGCCGGAACAATTGCCTCTCTAGAGTCAGGTAACTCAAGTGAACCATCAACAGCAGATGAGCTCGATGAAGTGAATGATGGATTGCAAAAAACACTTGAGTATAATTTTAGCCCTGTTGATCGTGCGCTTCTGCGCAAAGCACTCACAGATTATGCTAGAAATAATGATCCTGAGCATATTAAAATCAAACGCCAACGCCAATTAATGCGAGACAGTCTTAGAGAGCGATTTGCCCAGTGTAATAAAGATTTAGATGATTCATTAGATCGACAAGAAGTCACCGAATGTTTACCACAAATTGCACGCCACTTTAATGCTGTCGATATTGATGAAAATAATGTTATTACTTTTGATGAGCTAGAATTAGCACAAGCAAAATGGAGAGAGCGCCACAAAGCGGCTGAAGCAAAATTAGAGTTGCAACGTATTAAAGAAGCAGAAGCCGAAATTAAAAGCAAGGCAGCACAGCCAAAAGAGAGCAAGCAAGCAGCCACAGCAGGGCAACACCCAAGTTAGTCATCAACCATCATTTCTTTGCTCATTCACACTTTATTTTTCTCAAACAAACTACCTTGATTTTTGACTCATATGCGCTAAAGTTGTCGCATGGATGATGTTTCGCAAGTTGTGATTCAAATAATAGGTTCTATTCAAGAAGTAGATGCCCAGCAATGGGATGCGCTGGCGACCGATATGCCGTTGCTGAAGCATGCATTTTTAGCTGCATTAGAGGCATCAGGTTCTGTCGGTGAGGGTACCGGATGGACCCCTAGCATCATCGTCATGCAAGAGCGCAATGTGTTAATCGGCGCCATACCACTTTATATCAAAAGTCACTCTTATGGTGAGTATGTATTTGATTGGGCTTGGGCCGACGCGTATGCACAAAATGGCTTGCGCTACTATCCAAAGTTACTTGCAGCCATTCCATTTTCGCCCATTACCAGCTCGCGCTTACTGGCAAATAACCCTCAAGCAAAACAATTGTTGATTGAAGCGCTAGAAACAGTGATGCAACAGCATCAGCTCTCAAGTGCACATGTGTTATTCCCAGATGAGGTGGATGCGAGTTTGCTGGAGAATGCTGGCTGGATGAAGCGCATGGGTGTGCAATTTAGATGGCAAAACGAGGGCTATCAACACTTTGAAGATTTTTTGCAAAACCTAAGCCATAACAAACGCAAAAGGATTCATCAAGAACGCAAAAAAGTGGCACAAGCCGGTGTTAGCTGTCAGTTGATTAAAGGTGCAGATACAACCGAAGCGGATTGGGATTTTTTTTATGAATGTTATTGCATCACCTATGAGCAGCATCGCTCTACACCCTATCTCACCCGCGCTTTTTTTGATGAAATTAGTCGCAACATGCCGCAATCTATTTTGTTGATGATAGCAACGGTGGCTGGCGAAAGAGTCGCTAGTACGCTCAATTTTTATAGCAATGATACGTTATATGGTCGTTATTGGGGCGCTACGCAATTTATCTCGGGTTTACACTTTGAGCTTTGTTATTATCAAGCACAACAATTTTGTATTGCCGAGAATATTCAATATTTTGAAGGTGGGGCACAAGGAGAGCATAAGCTAGCACGTGGCTTTAAGCCGCGCCCCACTTGCTCTTTTCACAAAATTGCCCATCCTGATTTTGAGCATGCCATTAAAGATTTTTTAGATAGAGAGGCAAGTGGTGTCGCTGCCTATACGACAGAGCTTGAGGCGCGAGCGCCATTTAAATTAGATTGATGCTCTGGATGATGAAGATGATTAAAAAAGCCATTATGAAGAAACCTATATCATGCCTATCGATGTTTAAAGCGCTGACATACATCAATAAAATAAATAGGCAAAACGGCATTACGTAAAATCATTAGTGATTTTTACGTGACACACGCAGGCGATTAATGAAACATGTCGATATGATTGTAGTCATAGAAACACATCAGCAATGATGTAGGTTTGAATTAAAAAACTTAACGATTTAATACATGGAGAAATATTATGTGGACAACACCAGCAGCTACTGAAATGCGTTTTGGCTTTGAAGTAACAATGTACGTAATGAACAAATAAGCTTTCATGCTTATACAAACCCCAGCTAAATGCTGGGGTTTTTTGTGCGCGCTAATAATGATATGTCTGTGTTAAAGTCACATTTTTTGCATGAAAGTATCTTGTGACAAAACTGGCAGTAAAAGCAGCAATATTTGATATGGATGGCCTATTAATCGATTCAGAGCGCATCATTATGCAAGCCTGTATTCAAGCTGCCAAAGACATTGGCATCACCTATAGTCAAGCTGAGTTTGTCGAACTGATTGGCCGGTCATCAAAAGACGCCAGTCGCATCATGGCAGAACAGTTAAACGGTACGGAAAACGTAGCTAAAATGGGGCAGGGAGTAGAAGCAATATTAAAAGCCCGCAATCATGTGTTTCCGCTCAAGTCTGGCGTTGTGGAGTTATTGCAATATTATCAAGCAAACAAGGTCGTTTGTAGCGTCGCCTCATCTTCTCCTATCGCACATATTGAGCATCGTTTAAGTTGTGTTGGTGTGCTTCAATATTTTAGTAGCATTACTAGCGGTCAAGAAGTTACTAATGGTAAGCCTAGCCCTGATATTTATTTGCTCGCCATTGAAAGATTGGGCGTGGCAATAGATGAGTGTGTTGCGTTTGAAGACAGCGAGCCTGGTGCCAGAGCTGCGATTGCAGCAGGTCTAAAAGTGGTTGTTGTGCCAGATTTAAAAGACCCAAGTGAATTTGTGCTAGAAAATAGTCATCAAGTAATGGGGAGTTTAGACGCGTATTTGGCACAATTCGCTGAGTGTACGCTTTGATTATTCATGGCAATGAATCCTATTGATGACCTACTTTATATGCTGACCTATCCCTCTCTAACCGCCAATGAACAGCTGGCGCTGCCGGCATTAGTAGCTGAACCAAAAGTAATGCAGCGCAAGTTTCATGATAGTACGCATCAGCTTTGGCATTGTGAAACGAAGGATGGTGCGATGGTGTTAAAGGTATGTGATCATCACGCAATTGCACAATCAGGTTTTTGGCAAATACTGAATTTATTATTCGAGGCAGATTTCCCGAATAATTTACAGCAGGCGGATAAAACGTATTCATATTTAGCAAAAAAGGGCACGTTACGCGTTCCAGAATTGATTGCATCCCAAGCAAACACATTTGTAATGACACGATTTTTGGCTGGCTTTGATGTCAATAAAAGCCAAGCTAGCAATCAAATGGTGATACAGCTTGCTAATCATGTGAGCCAATTGCATGGGTGCCAATATACAACCTGGGGCCATGTTCAAAAACCAGCACTTAGCGCGCTAGATTGGTCTTCACGCTTGCAGCAAGTATTGTTAACGCACCAACAAAAAAATGCATTTGCAATATCAGCCAAGCATCTTAACGACATCATTGATCAAGCTAGCATGATAAAAGAAACCACTTTTGTGCCGATTATGCTTGATTTGCGGTGGGATCAGTTGAGAAGTTTAGACCAGGACCATACATTGGCTTTAATTGATTTGGATGCCTTTGTGATTGGGCCGCCTAGTTTAGAGCTGGTATTGCTTGAATATGTATTAACAGCGCAACAGTTCGCTTTGTTTAAAGCGACCTATACAGAAAAAAATGATTGGCCAGAATATACCCAACAAAAAGCTTGTTATCAATTGCTACTGTTTTTGATGCAAGTATTGGGTGAAACCAAATTATCAAGCTGGATGAATCAACTAGCGTAGCAGTTAAAAAGTGGCGGACTGTTTTTGATGTAACTTTAGCCAGTTGAGATAGCCGGCAATAGCAAGTATCGTGTTAATTACAAATAAAACGGCAGTAGCGTAATAGTTTGTTTGAATATAAAGCACCACTGCCGCAGCATCAATTACTACCCAATACAACCAATTTTGCAAAATCTTTCTCGCCATGAGCCACGTATTCATCACCGCAAATACTGTGGTATAGGCATCCAACATAGGGCTTTGCGATTGCTGCGTTAACGCAAGGTAATAAGTTGCTAAAGCGCTAATAGCCACACCAATCATCACAAACAGCAGATGTTTAGAGTAGGGCCAACTGGTAATCATTAGATTCTCATCGGCTTTACCATGTTGTTGCCACAAACAAAAACCATATATGGCCATGCCAATATAATAAAAATTAAGCAACGCCTGCATAGGAAGCTGCCCCTCCCAAAATAGTACGGTATAAATTACCGTGCTAATAAAGGCAAACAACCAACACCATTGAGACTCTTTTGCCGCCAATAAAATATAAGCCACACCCATTAAAGCGGCGGTCACTTCCCAGCCAGATAATTGGCTAAAAGCAGTCATGAAACTACTGAGCGTTATATTTTCCATTGTCGGTAGTTTGGCTTAATGGTCAAACATCCACAACATCTGCACGATCAGTACCAATAAACTTGATGGCAAACACACTATGTGGCAACACGGCAAAAACAGCTTCCATTTCCGCATCAAGACAATCCATCACCTCACGATACTCACCAAACACTTGCGTGCTAAGACTATTGCGCTTAACCACCAATTTGGCATTGGTTTCTAATTTAGCGATAAACGCCAAGATAGGTTTTTCATAACCTTCGGTTAATGGGTAAAGACTAATATCGACTGAAATACGCATATTGTTTTCCTTTATTTAATAATCATACGTCACTGTCATGCCAGCAACACGTGGCTCTGCGAGTTGTACATAGGTCTCATTGATATAGTCTTTTGCTGGATTATTACCAAAGAAAAAACCACGAGTAGCATAGTCTTTATCAAATAAGTTCCGCGCCCAAACGCTCACTTTCCAATGTTTGCTATGACGATAATCTGCACTAGCATTCACAACAGCAAAAGCGTTAGACTCAGCATTATGGCTATCAGAGAAGTAAAAATCATCCTTACCTTCTACGTTAGCACGAATTGTCCATGCGCTAGTTGGATATAGCTCTGTACCTAAACTAAACGTATAGTTTGGTGCATGTGCAACTTGTCGACCATCAAAGTTAATGCCCTGTACCGCATGCTCATCAAATGTTGCATCCAGTAAACCCAACGCACCCAGTATGCGTACTTTATCAGTCACAAACCAATCAAGGCTGGCTTCAATGCCTTTATGTGTAGCGGTTGATGCATTACCGATAAAATCAACAAAAGTACCTACCCCCACTGGAACAGAGTTTTTGACTTGCGCATTCCGTCTGTCAGTATAAAACAGAGCGAAGTTAGTAATTAGACGACCATCTATCCAACTTGATTTGGCACCAGCTTCCAAGCTAATGTTATATTCAGTATCAAACACACGCTGACTGGCAGCCAATGCACGATCGTTATTGACGCCACCAGACTTATAGCCACGAGATAAATTGGTATAAAACAAATGGTTTTTATTTGCCTGATAATTTAAACCAACTTTCCCACCAAAAAGTGTTTCATTGGTCTTAATCCCCAAGGCGGTTGAATCGTCGTAAATTGCCGAAAAATATTCAACTCTTGCGCCTGTAACGAGTGTGAGTTTGTCAGTCAAATGTGAATCGAGCTGGCCATAAATCGCCGTATTTTCAGTATCATAATCACCTTTTAATGGTGCTGGAATAAAATCAGAATTGACTAAAAAAGCTTCATCTTGGTTTAGGTGAAAAAAACCAACAGTCCAATCAGTCGAGTCATTGAAAATACGCCCTGCTTTATCAGATAATGCACGTAACTCAAAAGAATAGTTGTCTCTCTCACGGTCAAAACGCTCAGTGGCTGAATATGGAAACAGGCTCGGATCAAACTGGCCTGTAAACCCCCAGTCAGCATCATAAGCATAAACAATATCGGATTTTAGATAGGTGGCTTCAGATTGAATAATCACGGCATCAGAAGCTTGCCAATTAGCTGTCACACCAAATGCATTCGTTCTTTGTTTGTCTTGACCAGGCTGATCAGAGAGACTATTACGACTATTGTCTAAAGTAAATGCATCATAACCATTATCTATATCCAAGTGCATATAAGTAAAATCGAATGTTAAGTCTTCAGTAGCCAATAGCTTAAACTTGCTACGAAAGGTCAATTCATCTTGATTCTGCGTATTGTTACGGCCTAAAAAATCGTTATTCATATAGCCATCAGATTTGTGGCTATACAATGAAGCGCGGCCTAGTAATTGATCTTCAACAATCGTACCGCCAGCGGCAATACCAAAGTTGCGCGTATTGTATTCGGCTAAGCCTGTTTCAACACGCATATCAAATGCTTCAGTAGGCGCTTTACTGCGCATATTAATGGTACCAGCTAAAGCATTAGTACCAAATTTAGTACCTTGTGGACCTCGCAGAACTTCAATTGAATCAATATCAAACAAAGTTGCAGCACCACCCGTTCTGCTAAAATCAATACCATCAATCACTAAACCAACCGATGGATTCAGTGGCGCGCTAAACTGGCTACGCTCGCCAATACCGCGAATCTGAACAAACTGACCACGAGAAGCACCGCTAGAAATGTTCACATTTGGCGCAAGATTTAACACCTCTTCCAAGTGTTGCGCACCACGCGACTCTATCGATTCTGCATCAATTTCTGTCAAACTAACAGCCGTCTCTGCCGCCGTGCTAGGCCTAAAATCAGCACTCACAATCACATCAGCGATCTTAATGTCGATACCCTCTGCGGCAAGTGCAGGAGTTGCAAATAAAAGACCAATTAACGACAAACTTTTGGTAATCGGTTTCAAGATTATCCTTTCTATAACAATCATAAAAAGGACAGGAGAGATAAGTATTAATGAAGTTGCATCAAAATAACAACCAAAAAAATTTGCTTTTGAAATATGCTCTGCCTGTCCCTACGCCAGTATTAACTGGATCAGGTTCATTGGGTCCCTCTAAAAAAGAGATCTCAGGCAGTAAAGCCACCCCAAGGCGATTTGATTTTGCAATCAAGCAAGTATTATACGGTGATTTCCTAGATTAACCTAGTGAGGTTCTGCATACACTCATTGAAAATATGCTATGAAAAACGCCCCAATCTCTCGAAAGGGGCGTCTTTATTTGGTGGTGAAAGAGGGACTTGAACCCTCGACCCCAGGATTATGAATTGCTTAGTTAAGACAAGAATGCTTGTTAAATATAGCTTACAGCGTGATATAAAATTATGTGTAATAAAATGTGTAACAAAGTGGGGTGGCTAATTATTAACTTCTCTATCTTTTACCCATTGCTCAATAGTGCTTAAACGCCACACACTAGTTCTTTCTGCTAACTTAATTTGTTGAGGGAATTTACCTAACTGTATTAGTTTGTAAATATTGCTTCTACTAATGCCTAACATCACAGCTAACTCTTTAATTCTAATATATCTATCAAGTGTCATCGTATATTCTTTCAAAAAACACACAATTTACTATCAATAATCTCTAATTATTAGTAATTATTCAGTTTAGCTAACACTTGATTATTTTGACTGATATTTGCTAAAGCTTTCTGCTTTTTCTGCCTATCGCGTTCAGTTTTTAACTGTATTGATGCACGTTCTTTTTGTTGTTTGAGTGTGTTGATTTTTGACTGCTGTGGAGTAAGCGGTTTGATTGGTTTTATGGTGGTTATTTCTTGTATGCGCATGTAGTTATTTAGTATTAATCTTTGAATTACTTGTCAAACTATAAGTGACATCGTAAAATTATTTTTTAATTAATTACATAAATAGAAATTTGCTTATATGAAGCTTATCAAAATAATACTAGTTAGCCTTTTACTAATAGCTAATCACACGGCATCTGCGGAAACCAATCAAAGTAATTTTGGAGGATTTTATGTGGGCGCTGGTGTTGGCGCAGTTAGTGCAGATAGTAAATACGCTGAAATTTTGAATGGGGAGAAGAGTGGTTATACGTCAAAAATTAAAGCTGAAGGTATCAAAGCAGGAGGATTTGTTGGATTCAATTATGTAACTACAAAGAATATTTTGTTAGGCATTGAAGCAACTTATAGTTTTTATGGGGCTAATGGCGAAGATTTTGAGAAATTGAATGGTATTGTTAACACTGATTATAGTGTTGAGACAAACATAGAACAAAGTGCAGAACTAAAAGCACGATTAGGGTATATATTTAATAACAATCAAACATTAGGCTTCCTAACAGCTGGCTACGTAGCAGGTAAAATAGAAACCAAAAACATGACTGTTGATAGTGCCTTTGATCCAAGTGGATCTAATTCACAATGGCAGGATGGATATTTATTGGGTGTTGGTATTGAACATTTTTTGACTCAAAATATAACTGCTAGAGTTGAGTATAATTATGTTGATTTTAGAACAGAAACATACAGAGAAACAATCTACAATAGTAATTTTCGCAACAACATCGACATGCACTCAACTCAAATAAGTGTGATGTATCATTTTTAAGCTTAAATCTTTAGTCTAATTTAACTAAGATTTAAGCGCAAATTAACTTAAAGACACCTGCACATTAGTAGTTGTTTTTATCGTCTTTGTCACTTCTAATTTAACTTTACATTGATACGTATTCATAGCTGTAACTCCTCAGTCTAAAACTAAACGTTACAGTCTTGTGTGCATTTTTCCTACCTTTAATGCCTCTATTAATCGTCGCCAAACCTCAGCTTAACCTTTTAGTTTAACTTCAGTAGCAAACAATTCCTACCTCAATATACCTGCCATCAGCTAGTGCAACTGGCGCAAAAAACCAATTAATTATTTCCTTTGTTTTTTCTGCATAAATAAAAATATGCAAAATAACAAGACTGAAAAATTAACTAACACTTGGCTTAAAAATAATGGCATTACAGAGAAGCAATTTAATAAGGCAGAAATATGGCAACTACAAGCACAAAAGACAGCACACAATTTACTTAAAAACAAAGCAAACTTATTAACAGACGAACAAATACAAAAACTAATGACATTCTGTCAGCTAATGTTTAATAGCAAGCAGCGACAAGGCATTACAAAACGAATGACATATGAAGTGATGAATATAGGCGCAAAGATTAGGCGACAAGGATTTAAGGCTAACAAAAGCAGATAAGCTACTGCTTGAACAAAGTGCAAAAACGCGAGGTGGAATATAACGGCTAATGCCCTCGCACTCGTTATTCGCTGCTGTAGATGATGAATAACAAATGAGTAAGTGCCGCAAGTTTACTTGCCAAGCAAATCAATGCTAAAGCGAGTTGTAAGTTTTAATACGATTGTCTTACGTAAAAACTATCTACAGTTGTATAGCTACACTGAACCAGTTATACAAAGCAACGACGTGTTCTTATTTTTAAACAATAAGACATAGCCGTTGCTTGCTTCCAAAACCAGTCAATTCAAAAAACAAAACTTAAAAAAATGCTGAACAAAAGCGATAGCTTTTGTGAAAGCAAGCAAGCGTTAGCTTGCTGCTTAAATAATTTTAAATTGGAAGCAACCCTTAAAGTTAAATAAGAATGAAGATTACTAGAACAAAGTAAGCAATCACAAAAAATATAAATGGCGCTGAGGAAAGTGTTGTATTTGAATTTTGATTTTTCTGTTCAATTTCTCCAGCATGTTTTAGTGCTTCATCAATTGTATTAAACAATTGATTGTTACAAATAACTTTGCCTAATGCCTCATTTTTTTCAATACCATACTTTTTAGTCAAAAAAATCTTAAAAGAATCGCTATTTAAATCATAACTGTCCTCTTGCCAATTGCTTGACGAAGCTGTGGTTGGCTTAAGAAGTATTGCAGAAACAAGAATAAGACCAAAATCAATTATTGTTTGTAACATCAAGCCAACAAATGCCTTTTCTCTCACATCTTTAAAAATAGCCAGAGTATTGTATTGATTCATTTCATTGTAAGCTGCCCATCCAACTAAAATATAAATTGCCCATATAACACCAACAACCATACCAATAATTGCAAAAATTCTTTTAGTTTCCATTTGTGTCCCTCCCTTATTAATATTTCATTTCAAGCATACTATCAAATTTAAACACTAAACCAAAGCTAATACATAATATCTTTGTTTTCAAGTCTTATATCAAGCTAAATAGTTGATTATTGGTATAAAAATGCAATTACTAAACACTTGGCAAAAACTGGTAGGAATTATAAACATAAGAAATTATGCTGCAGTTATTGATAAACATTGGTTTAAGAGGCGGAAAATGAAACAAGCACGAGTATTAAACGAAAAGGAATTAAACGCATTATTTAGATATGTAGCCACACGCAAATACGCAGCACGCGATAGAGCTATTTTGGCATGCACATATTTTGGTGGCATGCGTATTGGTGAGGTTGCAGCTTTACGCATAAAAGACATCTTAGCTGCAGATGGCACAATTAAACTTGAGATTAACTTAACAGCTGAACAGACAAAAGGCAAATACGGTAGGACTGTAGTATTAGCAGAAAAGCTACGTAAAGAGCTGATGGATTACTTACTGACGCGCTTTAGTAAAGCTGAGCTGATTGCAATTACTTACAGCGATTTAGCCAACAAAGCATTATTTACTACTCAGAAAAACGATAACGGGTTTACTGCAAACACACTGACTTACACAATACACATGCTATATAAAGACGCTGGCTTTTTGGATGGTGCAAGTAGCCATAGTGGTAGACGTAGTTTTTTAACACATTTATCCACTAAGTCAGTGCCGCTTAAAGTGCTGATGGAGCTTGCGGGGCATAGACAAGCGCAAACGACAATGCGCTATATTAATGTGACGCAGGATATGAAACGTGCGGCTGTTGCTTTGTTGTAACAATCTAATCATGCAAGAAATAAATTTTACTATTTGTATTTGTCAACCTTTGCTTTGTTGGATTTTTTAATAGCATTTACATAAGCATTGCACCTATCTTTTCCCCTTAAATACCTAACTCCACCACCCTCTTCAGGTATATCTATTCTAACAACTGTAACAGTACCTGCAACCACTTCTTCATCTGTGGCTGTATATGGTTTATGCAGTGCTAACAATAACTCAATAGTTTTGCTAGGCCCTTCATTTTTTTCGCATTCGTTTGTAATGTTATTGGGAGCATACCAATCCATATCTAAAAGTTGTGAGGCATTATTTGAAGATGAATTATTGGCTGATTTTGAAGGCGTATTAACGTCTTTTTTGTCATTACTGCAAGAATGCCAATCTTTCTCATATTCAGCTTGCCCCTCTTTTCCATAGCACCATCCAGCAGCAGTAATTTTTTCGAACATAGAGTCACGCTCTCTGCATGCTTGGATAGTATTAGAATCATCGCCACTACCACCCCTGCACCTATCTTGCAATTGCCTATATTCTCCAATCATAGCTCTAACATCAATCCTATCATCAGACTTTTCTGCTTGGTTTTGTTCTGCCTTTTTTCCACATCCTATTATTAGCAAAGAAAAAAATATCCAAATTAGATTCAAATAATATTGTTTTTTTAACAATTTCAATCTCCTTGTAAAAATCACAGCATATATGCATACAATTATCTACCTACAATGCGCTAAATCAGCGTTACTAGTGATATGAAACGGGCTGCTGTTGAATTAGTTTAGCTGCCGCAACCTTTATAGTTTTTAGCTACACATTCACGTGCAAGTTTTTGTGCTTCAGTTAATTGTTGAGGGGTAAGTTTTTTAGCTACTAAATCTCTATTAGCAATTGACAGTTTAGTGCCTTGTGCACCCGATAAGTTATACCACATATGCGCCAAAGTGTAATCCTGTGTAACACCTCGTCCAAAATAATACATATCACCCAACATATGTTGTGCTTGAGCAAGTCCTTGTTGAGCAGCTAACATAAATAACTTAACAGCTTCCGCATAATCTTGCGTAACGCCTTGTCCAAAAATATACAAAGTACCCAACATATATTGTGCAAAAGCATCTCCTTTCAATGCATGCGGCTTAAATATCTTAGCTGCTCGCGCATAGTCGCCGTCTAAAACAGCATTTTCACCATCATCTGTACTATCTGCTGCATAGACGTTTATACTCATAAAAACTGTTATCACAAAAAATATTATTATTCTCTTCATAGTCATTTGTTTATTCTACAATTCTTAAAATTTTTAGCTAAGCTCTCACGTGCAAGTTTTTGTATGGCTTTAGGTTTTTAGGATTTAATATTTATTAAAATATAACTCAAACACTGTTTTACTTTGCCTCATCTTATGCAGCATTCTGCATTCAATTGCTAATTGTAAATATGATATTGAACTTATTTCACTCTGTTTGCAAATAGTAAATACAGTAAACTGTGCAAAATTTTAACGTGTATCACCTTCCGTCTTTCATTAACTTAGCCAACATAGCCTTTAGCTTAATTCCGTCTGCACTTTCACTAAAAGTCTTTTGTTCAGCCACAATCTTATCTAATGCTGTTTGTAATACAATCCTTTTAATATCCTCTTTGCTAGTTTTTGCGCTAGCACCTTCCGTTAGCTTGTGTACACTTCTGCTAGTAACTAAACGTGGCACTTGGTTTATTAATCCAAGTACCCCAAACACCCCAAATGCATCTCTATCCAACCAAAACTTATCAGCCTCGTTTTTTGTAATATAAGCCTGCAAATGTGCTAGTGCAGCGTCATATTCTGCACTAGCCAATACACGTAAATTTTTTGCACTATTTACTGTAACTGTTTTTTCTGCACGTATAGTCAGTAAATCAGCACGTTTTAGCATTGCCTCGTAGTCTGCTAGTGCTGTTGGCTTTACTTCAAAAAACTTACGTCTAGCAAGTTCTTCATTCCAAAGTCGTTCATATTCAACCAAACCGTCCAAACCTAATACATTTTCTAAATCTCGTAAGCTAACAGCTTTGCCTGCGTCCAGCTTAGCTATGAGCTTTTCTAGTTTTGTTTTGTTTAGCTGACGCATAGATTAATTTAGACGTAGAAATAATAAACAATATACTCCTATAGCTTGCGCTTGGCTGTCAAATTACTATTTTTTGATAGTTTGGCTGGTGTGAGTATATGGACAGAAATTTATTTGCTTTTTTTGACGCTTATTTTTTGTCTTCTTCATCTTCACTTTTACTCAATACTTCAAGCGCGCGTTCTTTTTCAGCTTTTAGTTTCTCGTAATCAGTGCCACTTAACTTATCTGCATACATACGTGCAGTGATGTGTGCATAATGTTTTCTAATCATTTCAACGCTAGTGCCCATTTGTTTTTCTAGTGTAAATACATCAATGTCTTCGTACAGCAAAGCAAATGTGGCGTAGGTGTGACGTAAGCTGTACAAACTTCTGTTTGTGCCTGTTCTTCTATCAATTAGTAAATCACTATCACGCATTAGTATTTCAAAAGTTTGCGACAAATTTTTAGTGCGTGTGCCATCACTTAGCCTAAACACGTACTTGTCTATACCACCTTCCATCAATTCCTCAAATGTTAAATGTCGTATGTCTTCGCTTCTGCTGTGTATGCGCTTAAAGTATGCAATACAATTCCTACGTGCTACAAGCTCTCTTTGCTTTGTTTTTCCATCAACGCTTAGCATCAATGCTTGCTTGCCGTTTTTGTTGTGCCAACTCAAATGCTTCCATTTAAGTCCATAACTTTCAGTTCCGTGTCTCATACCTGTGTTAGCTAATATCAACACATAGTCCCGTAGCAATTCACGCATTTCAATACTTTTTTGTCTTTTGCCCTCAAACTCGTTAACCCACGTGCGCATAAACTCAATCAAGTATCTATACTCATCTAATGTAAAGTCGCTGCGTCTAGTACCTTTTTCGCCTTTATTAATAAGCTGTGGGATTTGCGCTTTGCTCATATAGTTGTGCAGCATCGCCTCATCAAATATTTTATTAAGTGCTGAGTTATGTGTGCTGATGGTGCTTGCTTTTGCTTTGTGTCCAATCTTTTCATCACGCCAAATTGCGTATTGATGGATTAATTGATAAGTGATGTTGGTAATGTTGTGATTACCAAAAAACGGGATAAGGTAATTGTTGGTAACACGTATGTAATCTTCATATACTTTTTTACCTTGTTTAGCATCTAACTGCACTCGCATTTTATTGTTAGCTAAACGTGCGACAGCATCGAAGCGTTTGCTGATGATAGGCATATTATCTTTATGCCTAACTTTGGCTACAACGTATGCTTCTTCTGCTACAGCTTTGGCTTCTTTCAAATCTTTTTCTTTAGTGCTTTGCCTTAACCATCTATTACCAATCTTAAAACGCATTTGCCAAGCACTGCTGTGACTACGCTTAGTTAGCGTAATTTTGCCATCTAATATTTGTATAGAATTAGCTGATAATTGTGCCATTTAGTAAAAATACGTGATTAAAAGTTATGATATTAACTATGCGCTTTTATGAGAAAAAGAACAACAAGAAATGTGTAATGAGTGTGCAACAAAGAAAAACGGGACTTACATCGCTGTAAGCCCCGTAAAATGGTGGTGAAAGAGGGACTTGAACCCTCGACCCCAGGATTATGAATTGCGAATACTAGTAATAAGTCTTTAATTAAATTGACTTAAAAGTGATTATTAAATGGTGTGTAATAGAATGTGTAATGAATAATCAAGTATTATGCAGTAATATACATGCAGAAAAAACGCACAATTAGACGTTACGGTTTAGCTTAGCAATAGTTTGATTATTTTTTTGTATAGCAGCAACAGCCTTTTGTTTCTGTTGCCTTACTCGCTCATTCTTTAATGCAGTTGTCGCTCTTTCTTTCTGCTGCTTTAGTGCATTAATTTGTGCTTTTTGTGGCGTAAGTGGCTTAATAGTAAATTCGTAAAATCTCATACAAATATTTATCTATCTAACTTTTCTCTTTCCTTTATCCATTCGTTAATCACACTTAATCGCCAAACAACAGTTCTTTCACTAAGTTTGATTCGCTGTGGGAATTGATTTTTTTTCATTAGTTTATATATTGTGCTTCTTCAAATGCTTAGCATTATCGCAAGCTCTTTAATTCGTATATATCTATCTTCAGTCATAACCACCTTACCTAACTAATGTTGGATAAGTCACAACATTCACTCGTCCATACATAGCTTCTAATTGCAGCTTTGCTTTGTGTGCATCATTAGCTTGTATTACCACATCTTTAGTTGTCTTAATCACTTTAGTCACTTCTACTTTAACTAAACATTTATACGTGTTCATAGTATTTGCCCTCACACTAAATCACAAATAGTAGTGTCAGCACAAACTAATTCCTACCAAAACCAATTTAATTCACATTTCCTTTTGTTTGTATAAATAAACATAACAGTAAGCATAAGGTTAGCACGCCGAATGTAATAGTGCTGCAGAGTCCGTTCTTAAATGTGTGACGGTATGCAATGAGTCGCTTGCACTCAGCCTCATCACACTACCCTTTTTGGATGCCTTAAACGCAGCACCTATGTGCAATGACGTTTGTGATGTTGTATATGGTTGGTAATACAGAGATGTATGAATATAGGCTTTAATTTAAAGCTGAAGTGAGTGGGATTGCCACAATTTAACCCACAAACACAAATGCAATAGCTACTGATATGGCTGCATTAGTGTTGCGTATGACGTGCACGTAATAGGTGATAGCAAAACCTACCTATCTTGTTTAATCAAGTTGTGTGATATCAGTTGTAACACCTAACTAAAAGGTAATCAATGTGCTACGCCGTAATAACGGCGTGGCTTGTGAGCCCTACTAAAAGAGTAAGAAGAAAGAAGATAAGTGCTAAACAAAAGCGATAGCTTTTGTGCAAGCAAGCAAGCGTTAGCTTGCTCTTACTTAAACCAAAGCTATTCTACAATACCTTTGTTTATCAACCAATATCACAGCTAACCTATTATATATAAACAGGAAATAATACTACTAAATACAATGACAAATAGTGGTAGGAAAAAAGAAACAAAGAAAACACAATAACTACTACTAAATTATTTGTTTATTAGGAGTTGATATGAAACAAGCACGCACTATAGATGATAAAGAACTTAACTTACTTCTGCTATACATCAGCACTCGTAAATATGCTGCACGTGATAGGGCTATAGTATTGCTGACATATTGGAGTGGTATGCGTATTGGTGAAGTTGCTGCACTTAATGTTAAAGATGTTGTGAATGTGGATGGCACTGTTAAGAATGAAATCAATTTGACTGCTGAACAAACAAAGGGACGATTTGCACGCACAGTAGTATTAGCTGAAAAGCTACGTAAAGAGATTAAAGATTACTTATTGACAAGATTTAGTGAAAAGGAATTAACTGCAGTTGCATATAGCCACATATACAACAAGCCATTGTTTATGACACAAAAAAGTGAAGGCTTTAGTGCCAACACATTAACTTACACTATGACTATGTTATATAAGCACAGTGGATTGTATGGATGCAGCAGTCACAGTGGACGCAGAACATTTATTACTAAGCTCAGCAACAAGTCAGTGCCACTTAAAGTGTTGATGGAGATGGTTGGACATAGAAACTTGCAGACAACACAACGTTACATTGATGTTACTGCTGATATGAAACGTGCAGCAGTAGAGTTAGTTTAATGATGGTTTATCGAAATGCAGACTTTTTTCTAATGCTCGCGAACAGCGCGAACAGCGCGAACAAGTGAACGAACGAACAGCGAACGAACAAAGAACAACGAACGAACAACGAACGAACAACTGAATAAACGGACAGCGAACACAAAAAAGTCAGCATTTACTTAAACTGCAATTTCATCGTTTCTTTACAGTGTTGAAGTGATTGCGCTGCAGTGCAATGTTTGCACTTGACATTGCGTTCTTACCATTCTTTTCAGCTTCAAAATAAGCATCTAAAAATACCTTCGCTGCTTTCACTTCACCCTTATGCTGTAAGTGCTGAATATCTTCTAATGCATTCAAATGCATTTCATCCAATATGTCAGTCAGCACTGCAATACGTATATCACGTATTGTTTTATATTCACTCTTTGCTAGTGCATCTGTTTTGCGCTGTGCCAAGTGTTCACGCCAAGTGCTATCTACTAACTGCTGTTGCTGTGCAGACAACAAAGAGTTTATTTCTCTTATCGCAACATCTTCACCATCTTTAAGCTGTTGAATACGCTGCTGCAATCGTTCTGTTTTATGTAGGTTGTTTATTTTTGGCATTAAGACTAATGATTAATATAAAAAAATAACCGTTAAAATTTATCAAAAATTAAATAAGGAGTTATTAAATTAATAATATTATTCAAATATCATTTTGATAAGACGCATCTAAAAGAGTCTTTTTTAACTTCCAAGTTAAAGCGTTCTGCATCCATTAAACAAGTCTCCCAATTATAATTATCACCATAACCAAAATATATTGTTACCTTCCACCATTCATCTAAATACTCCCCATATCTTTCCATAAAGACAATTGGTGAACCTTTAAATTTATTATCTTGTACAAAAGATATTAATTCATCTTTGTCTCGTTCACCCTTACAAGCAGTGAGAAAAATTAAAATAGATAAAAGAATAATACTGCCAATTTTAATTTTCATTTATTTTTATCTTTCTATTATTTTAGATTTATTGATTATTTGATTTAGTTTTAATATCAACAAACTTCAAACCACTACGTGTAAACTGCGCAATAGCACGTATCAGCATAGGCTTCTTAACTTTGTTAGCACTAGCCACTTGTTCTAACATTGCTAATAATGCTTCCATACCTTCACTTTCACGTGTCAGTTCTTTATTCTTACTTTTAGCTGCATTACGCTTAGCTGCTTTCAATTCTTTAAGTTTTGCTTCTTGTGCTGCAATCAATTCATCAATGCTTCTACGTTTGCGTGTTACCACGTTATGTCTCCTTTTGTTAGTGTTGAAATGCTTTAATCAAATAATGCGCTACTAATTTAAATAATTCAATAGTCTGTCGCTAACATTAAGCTATCAAATAGCTATTATTTTAGTAATATTCTAGTGCTGAGTAGTGTTTGAAAATCAAATGCGTTGTAGACTATTTTAACTATGCCTTATCATTCAATACTGTGCAGATAAGAATATGTCTTATTCTCCACCAATATATTGCTAATTTGAATCGAACTACTGAGTTTTTATTGCTGTTAAAAAGTGGTAGGGGTTAGAAAAAAGTAGTTAGCATTAAATTTTATTTTTTAGTCAGCTTTGTCATCTTCTTCAGCTTCATTCAATAATCTAATCCCTTCTTCGCGTTCACGTTTAATTTTTTCGTAATCAGTACCACTCAATTTATCTGCATACATACGTGCGGTAATATGTGCATAATGTTTTCTAATCATTTCAACGCTAGTGCCCATTTGCTTTTCTAAAGTAAACACATCTATGTCTTCATATAACAAAGCAAATGTAGCGTATGTATGACGCAGACTATATAAACTTCTGTTTGTGTCTGTTCTTCTATCTACTAGCAAATCACTATCACGCATTAGTATTTCAAAAGTTTGTGACAAGTTTTTAGTGCGTGTGCCATCACTTAACCTAAACACGTATTTGTCCATACCACTTTCCATCAATTCCTCAAATGTTAAATGTCGTATATCTTCACTTCTGCTGTGTATGCGTTTGAAGTATGCAATACAATTCCTACGTGCTACTAATTCACGCTGATTTGTTTTGCCATCAACACTTAACATTAATGCTTGGTTACCATTTTTGTTATGCCAACTTAAGTGCTTCCATTTAAGTCCATAACTCTCAGTGCCGTGTCGCATTCCTGTGTTAGCAAGTATTAATACATAGTCACGTAGTAGCTCACGCATCTCTATGCTTTTTTTTCTTTTACCTTCAAACTCATTAACCCAAGTGCGCATAAACGTAATCAAGTATCTATACTCGTCTAATGTAAAGTCACTGCGTCTTGTGCCTTTTTCGCCTTTATTAACAAGCTGTGGGATTTGCGCTTTGCTCATATAGTTGTGCAGCATCGCCTCGTCAAATATTTTATTAAGTGCTGAGTTGTGCGTACTAATGGTGCTAGCTTTTGCTTTGTGCCCAATCTTTTCATCACGCCAAACTGCGTATTGATGGATTAGTTGATAAGTGATGTTGGTAATATTGTGATTACCAAAAAATGGGATAAGGTAGTTGTTAGTAACACGTATGTAGTCTTCGTATACTTTTTTACCTTGCTTTGCATCTAACTGCACACGCATTTTATTAATTGCTAGTCGTGCTACAGCGTCAAAGCGTTTACTAATGATTGGCATGTTTTCTTTATGCCTTACTTTAGCAATAACGTATGCTTCTTCTGCTGCAGCTTTCGCTTCTTTTAAGTCTATTTCTTTTGTGCTTTGTCGCAACCACATACTGCCAATTTTGTAGCGCATTTGCCAAGCACTGCTGTGACTACGCTTAGTAAGCGTAATTTTGCCATCTAATATTTGTATAGAACTAGCTGATAATTGTGCCATTTAGTAAAAATACATGCTTAAACAGTATGATGTTAACTATGCGCTTTTATGACAAAAAGAACAATAAGAAATGTGCAACGAGTGTGCAACAAAGAAAAAAGCGGCTCACATTGCTGTAAGCCGCTTGTATTGGTGGTGAAAGTGGGACTTGAACCCACGACCCCAGGATTATGAATCCTGTGCTCTAACCAGCTGAGCTACATCACCGTGAAACTGTTTTGCTATGAAATTGTTAGATTTCAGCAAGCCCGCAATTCTAGTGTTTTGAAGGCGAGTTGTCAAAGTAAAAACCATGAATTGTCTATAATTTAGCGTTTGGCGGCTTGGGGTAATTACACGTTAAATCTAAAGTGCATCACATCACCATCTTGCACGATATATTCCTTGCCTTCTAGGCGCATTTTGCCTGCTTCTTGTGCGCCTTTTTCGCCTTTGTTTTTTACATATTCATCATAAGCAATGACTTCTGCGCGAATAAAGCCACGTTCAAAGTCGGTATGGATGACGCCGGCTGCTTGCGGGGCGGTGAAGCCTTTTTTAATCGTCCATGCGCGTACTTCTTTAACGCCAGCAGTGAAGTAGGTTTCTAGTCCTAATAAGCTGTAGGCGGCGCGAATGACGCGGTTTAGGCCAGGTTCTTCTTGACCTAGTTCTTCTAAGAAGAGGAGTTTGTCCTCTTCGTCTAGCTCTGAAATCTCGCCTTCAACTTTTGCGCAGATGCACACGACAGGGGCGTTTTCTTTTTTACCGAGTTCGACGACTTTGTCTAGATGCGGGTTGTTTTCAAAGCCAGTTTCGTCTACGTTGGCCAGATACATCACGGGTTTTACGGTGATTAGGCAAAGTGGTTTGAGTAGTTGTTTTTCGTCTTCATCTAAGTCTAACGTGCGCACGGGCGCACCTGAATCTAGGTGTGTCTGTACTTTTTCACATAGTTTGACGGTTGCAATGGCATCTTTATCGCCAGATTTTGCTTTTTTACTTTCACGTTGTAGCGTCTTTTCTACTGTTTCCATATCGGCTAGTGCAAGTTCTGTATTAATCACTTCAATATCAGAAAGCGGGTCGATTTTATTAGCAACGTGGATAACATTGCTGTCTTCAAAGCAGCGTACAACATGGGCAATGGCATCGGTCTCACGAATATTGGCTAAGAATTTGTTACCCAAACCTTCGCCTTTTGAGGCGCCTGCAACCAAACCAGCAATATCTACAAACTCAACAATGGCAGGTTGTACATTTTGTGGATTCACAATATCAATCAGCGCTTGCATGCGCGGATCGGGTACTTCTACAATGCCGACATTGGGCTCAATTGTGCAAAAAGGGTAGTTTTCAGCTGCAATACCAGCCTTGGTAATGGCGTTAAATAGGGTGCTTTTGCCTACGTTAGGTAGTCCAACAATTCCACATTTCATATCTTTTCTCTCTGTCTTTCAATCGATTACTGCGTTGGCTTCGTCTTGACCTTGCACGAAATTTGTTTCCATTTAGATTGCAGTTTCATGCTATCCAGCTCGTCATTCCGACGAAAGTCGGAATCCAGCGTCTTACGTCATTACAAGTCACTGGATTCCGTGTCACGCACGGAATGACAGCTGACGGTTATTTTTTGGTGTGCAATTTTAACATGGCGGCTTCAAACGCTCCGCTCAAAATCTCGTTGAGCACTTGGCTACTTTGCATCAAACTTTCGTCTATTGCATTTTGCTCATCTTTATTTGGCGCTTTTAATACATAATTGACAACTTCATGCTTATCGCCAGGGTGGCCGATACCAATGCGTAAGCGCCAGTAATTGCTGTTGCCTAATGCGGCATGAATATCTCTTAGACCGTTATGCCCACCATGCCCACCGCCAAATTTAAGCTTGCTTTGCCCAGCTGGCAAATCGAGCTCATCATGAATCACCAGAATCTCTTCTGGCGTAATGTGGTAATAGTTTGCCAGCGCGGCAACGGCTTTTCCGCTTGCATTCATATAGGTGTTTGGTTTAAGCAACCATTTATCCCGATGAGGATTAAGTTTGCCAACCATGCCAAACATTTTGCTATCTAATGTTAATTTGCTGCTGGTTTGATTAGCAATTAAATCAACCCACCAAAAGCCGGCGTTATGGCGGGTAGTGATATATTGATCACCAGGATTGCCTAGCCCTACAAATAATTTAATGGCATTTTTCATGATGTTAATTAATGGCCTATACAAATAAAAACGCGTACTCTATTACTAGAGCACGCGTCATTTTACTACTTATTGCTTACTCAGCTTCATCTGCAGCTGTGTCGCCCTCAGCTGTTTCGCCACCAACCAATGTTGTTGGTGCTGCTGCGGCTGTTTCACCATCTGCGCTAGCGCCACGTGGTTTATTGACTGAACTCACTGCAGGGTCTGCGCCATGTGCTAGTTGCACAAACTCAACACCCTCAGGTAATTTGATTTCTGACAGGTGAATTGATTCACCTGCTTCTAGTGCGCCTAAATCTACTTCAATAAACTCTGGTAAGTTTTTAGCTAAGCAGCTTACTTCCGCTTCGTTTAAGATGTGGGCAATATTACCGCCACCTGTTTTAACGCCAGGGCAAGTCTCTTCATTGATGAAGTGGAAAGGTACCTTAACGTGAATTTTTTCAGTTGCAGAAACACGTTGAAAATCAACGTGTTGAATGGTGTTGCGAACTGGGTGTAATTGGTAGTCACGCAATAAAACATCTTCTTTTTTACCATCAATTTCTAGGTTTAGGATAGACGCATGGAATGCTTCATGACGAAATTCCATAAATAACGCTTTATGATCAAATAATAATGGAATAGCTGGGCTCTCACCACCATAAATGACACCTGGAACACTGCCAGCGCGACGTAGGCGGCGGCTCGCACTCGTACCTTTTACGTCACGTTTGGTTGCTTTAATATTAATACTCATTGTATTGCTCCTTAATTTACTACATAAAAATCTGTTATCCGCGACCAGATAACAGGAAAACGATGCTCATTAATCCATAAATAAAGAAGAAACAGAGTCTTCTTTACTAATTCTGCGAATGGTTTCTGCTAACAATACGGCAGCACTGAGCTGACGGATTTTTTGACAGCTTTTTGATGCCTCACTCAATGGAATCGTGTTAGTCACGACTAATTCATCTAGCGCAGAGTTGGCAATGCGTTCTGCAGCAGAACCCGATAATACGGGATGCGTTGCATAAGCTAATACTTTTAGTGCGCCTTGTTCTTTTAATGCTGCCGCTGCCTCGCAAAGTGTGTTTGCAGTGTCGACCATGTCATCCATAATCACGCAAGTACGGCCAGCTACTTCACCAATAATATTCATCACCTTTGCCACGTTTGGTTTAGGCCGGCGCTTATCAATAATGGCCAAATCTGCACCTAATTGTTTGGCGGCAGCGCGAGCACGAACCACACCACCAATGTCAGGCGATACGACGACCAAATCTTTATATTGATATTTTTTTAAGTCGTCTAGCAAGATAGAAGTTGCGTAGATATTATCGACAGGAATATCAAAGAAGCCTTGTATTTGATCTGAATGCAAATCCATGGTTAGTAGACGATTCACGCCAACACTAGTAAGCATATTGGCGACTACTTTAGCTGTGATGGCTACACGAGCAGAGCGCGGACGACGGTCTTGTCTTGAGTAGCCTAAATAGGGGATAGCGGCGGTGATGCGGCCAGCTGATGAACGACGCAAGGCGTCAACCATGACCATGACTTCCATCAGGGTATCATTATTTGGATGGCTAGTTGACTGCAACACGAACACATCACGGCCGCGCACATTCTCAAGGATTTCTAGCATAATTTCGCCATCTGAAAATCGGCCAACGTCTGCGCGGCCAAGCTCAATACCAAGGTTCTGAGCAACTTCTTCGGCTAGAATTGGGTTCGCATTCCCTGTGAATACCATCATGTTGCTATTCGCTGCCACATGCATCCTTATTAAAATTGAAAAGCGTGTAAATCTAATGAATCTACACGCTTTTGACTGTTTAAATCTTGGCTGAGGAGGAAGGATTCGAACCTTCGCATGCAGGGATCAAAACCCTGAGCCTTAACCAACTTGGCGACTCCCCAAAAAACTTTATGTTGCTAACTCATACAAAGGATGCTGATTTAACGCTTTTGCAACAAAGCCTTGTACACTGGTTGGCTTTTTTGCAAAAATTGACTTTGCCTTTGCTAGTGAATCAACCACTACAAATACAGATGCACCCGATCCGCTCATGCGCGCTTGACCATATTGATTAAGCCACTCAAGGGTAGACGCAACTGCTGTAAATTCTTCACAAACTACTTTTTCAAGGTCATTTCTAAACAAACTAGAATTTGCACCGTTTGAAAAGTCCGCTATTTTCAATGGTTTCGTGTCTTTTGTCAATCTAGAATGTGTAAATATTTTAGCAGTGGATACTTGGATTTGCGGTGTTAAAACAACATAGTATGCCGCTGGTAAGGTCAATGGTGTTAGGATTTCTCCAATGCCTTCTGCCCATGCATTTTGCCCAAAAATAAAAAATGGCACATCAGCACCCAATGATAAGCCAATTTTCATTAGTGCGTCACGTGTTAAATGAAGTCCCCATAATTGGTTGAGCGCAAGTAATACCGTTGCTGCATCTGAGCTACCACCACCAAGGCCACCCCCCATTGGGATATGTTTTTCCAATTTAATTTCTACACCATGTTGATAACCCGATGCTTGTTGCAAGGCTTGTGCTGCTCTTACACATAAATCGTCATGTGCAGGTATGCCATGCATAGGTGTAATGCGTGTAATCTGATTACCGGTGGTTGGTTTTAATGAAACGGTGTCATAAAAATCTAAGAGTTGAAAAGCGCTTTGTAAGGTGTGATAGCCATCTGGACGTTGTCCAGTAACATGTAAAAATACATTTACTTTTGCGGGCGCAAGAAAATCGTGAAAATCAGACATTGCGTTATCTACTTTGTAGGTCAGACCATTGTTCAACGATTAACTTGATGATTAATTCGTCTGATCGTAATGTTATTTTCTTAGGTAAAAAATAACCATCATTGAATACATAGTCTCGATAAGTAATATCCCAGCCATCTTGCTTTAAATGTTGAATTCGGCCTTCATCATCCCATGTTATGTAAGCAGCTAGGCCTATTGTGCTAGGTTGCCCCAAAGCCCAATAACTTAATCCGCTTAATGGCAATTTAAAGCCGAGCGATTGTGCTGTTAGTGTTTCAGCATCAGGTGCAGTGATGGTTTCATTTTTGCTATTAGTCAGCAGTATTTGGTCATCTGTTTTGATGATATGGGCAACTTTTCCACCTATTGGAGAGAAGATATCAATATTGTCGCCATCTGCTTTGTGTTGCCATGCTACTCTGCCCGAGAATCCTTTGGGGTGAGTTGTGACGCCTAAACGGCCAGTAATAGAAAACTGCTCGATATTGGAAACCAATACCATATGATGCGCATGCAAAATAGCTGCCTCAGAGGCTGTGGTTGTTGTACTGGGCGTGTTTTGGGTTTTGAATGCAGCACATCCAGTAAATGAAAGCGCAAGAAAGCACAAGACAAGCGTATTACTGTGAAAGGCTGTCATGTTGTCTTACGCTTGCGATTAACCTTTGAATTTTTTAGCTGTGCTAACTAGGATATTATTGGTTGGGAACAGTTTTAGTGCCTCGTTCCATACTTTTTTTGCCTCTTCTTGCAAGCCTTGCTTCCATAGAACCTCGCCTAAATGCGCTGATATCTCAGGATCTGGTTGAATACTGTGCGCCTTGCGTAAATATTCGATGGCTAATTCATAATTACCTAGACGATACTCCACCCAGCCTAAACTATCTAAAATATAGTGATCGTTTGGTGACAATTTATGCGCTGTTTGTATCAATATTTTGGCTTCATTCAAACGGATATTGCGGTCTGCAAAAGAGTAACCTAGCGCGTTATAGGCGGCGGCAAAGTCTGGTTGCAACTGAATCACTTTTCTCAATTCATTTTCCATTAAATCAAGTTTGCCAATACGCTCAGCTGCCATCGCATAGTCGTAAATTAATTGTGGTGTATTGGAGACAGTGTTTATTGTTTTTTCGATGAGATTAAACGCTTCTTGATGACGGTCCTCTTGTGCGAGCAGACTTGCTTGCGCCTGAGCAACAGTAATTTGTTGCATTGATGTTAATTCGTCTAATTTGTTTAACATGCTAATTGCCGCATCTGTGCCTTCTGTACGTGCAATTACGCTCGCAACAGCCAGTCTTGCATCTAAGAAATGGGGGTTATTTTTTGGTACTTGGTAATACCATTCCAATGCCTTGCTATCATTTTTTTTGCGCTCAGCAATAATGCCAAGATAAATATAAAGTTGTTCTGGATCTTTAAAATCATTATCCAGTGCTTGCTGTAGATATTGATTGGCCATGTCAAATTCATTTGCTTCTAACGACAACAATCCTACAACGGCGTTCGTGTCTGGATTGTCTTTTTCGATATCGGTCAGTTTAATAAACTCTGGCTTTGCTTCACTATAGCGCTTCAAACTGACGAGCAATTTGGCATAATCCATACGCACATTATTCGCCTGGGCGTTATTTTTTAGATATTGTTTGTAGAAAGTAATGGCTTTGTCTGAGGATTCTTGTCCTAATATTTGACCCTTTACTAATGCAGCAACCTCCCAATCAGGGCGTAATTTTATCGCAGTGGCAATGGCATTTTTAGCTATGATAGGGTCTTCTGCTAGCCAAGCTGCTTTTGCAACTGCAAAATGACCTTCAGCTGATGTTGGATAGGGCTCGGCTAAATTCTTGATAATAGCCAGGGTTTGTTTTTTGTCTGTTTGATTGCTGAGTAAATCATTGAGATATAAAAAAGTATTGCTGCGCGTATCATCTTTGCTGAGCAAATTTTTGATATGTGGCATTGCACTTTCAACATCACCCGTAGAAATCAACATTTGGCTGGATGCTTGTTGTGCCTCTAAAGATGAGGGATCAAGCTCTGCCCAAAGTGTTGTTGCATCTAGCGCAAGTTTTTGATGGCGACCATAAGCGGCCACTTTAGCCGCGCGTTCTGCTAAACGCGCATCTCTGGTTTTGTTGGCAAGGTCTAAAAATAGTTGGCTGGCTAAAGATAAGTCGCCACGCTGACCAGCCACTTCACCTAATAAGTATTTATAGATAAATTCTGGATTTGCGGTGGTGATGGTTGGGTTGGCTGCGCCATCTGCTTCTGCAAAGACAGAACCAATGCTGGCTATGGCTATGCACGTCATTAAAAATAATTTTTTCATGTTTTTCATTTTGCTAATATATTCAACACATTGAAATAAATGTCTTGTTTAGTCCGTGACAGTTCATACAAGTTCATCCATAATTAAAGGTTGTTGCGTATTTGGCTTTAAAAAGCAGCGCTTAATTAAACATACTATAACTTTTTGCATGAAACTTATCCAGCGATTTAGGTTCTGTGATTTTGTTTTATGCAATTAGGCATTAATAAAAAATATCGTGGATTAGACTTTATGAATCATTTTACAGTTGAAGCAATTGAATTAACGCGTCTTTATGGTGGGCGCGCTGCGGTCAGTAATGTGAGTTTCAATCTTGCCAAGGGTCAAGTATTGGGTTTTTTAGGTCCCAACGGCGCAGGTAAATCGACGACCATGAAAATGCTAACAGGCAATTTAGCACCAAGCTTAGGTAGCGTTAAAATTTGTGGGATTGATATGATGGAAAATCCCAAAGAGGCGAAAAAGCTCATCGGCTATCTGCCTGAAATGCGACCATTATATAAAGAGTTTACCGTAGACGAATATTTGACTATTGCGGCACGCTTACACAATGTGGAACGTAAGCAAATTAAAAAAGCAGTTGAAATTGCGAAAGAGCGTTGCGGTTTAGGACATATGAGTAAGCGCTTGATTGAAAATTTATCAAATGGCTATCAACAACGTGTTGGTATTGCACAAGCGATTATTCACAATCCTATGGTGGTGATTTTAGATGAGCCTACGGTTGGTTTGGATCCTGTACAAATCCGTGATATCCGTGCATTAATTAAAGAAATTGGGCAAGAGCATAGTGTGATTGTTTCTACTCATATTCTGCCAGAGGTTGAAATGGTATGTGATCATGTGCAAATTATTGATCAAGGAAAATTAGTATTCAATGGTGACATTGATGTGCTAAAACGCCAGCGGATGGGTAATAAATTATTAGTTGGTTTTAAACACTTACCCGAACTTGCTGTGTTAGCGCGTATTCAAGGTGTTGCTGAGGTGGAGATGGCCGACAATCATATGGTTCGCATTCGGATAGAAGATGGTGCTGAACCACATGAGGCAATTGTAGAGGCCGCAGTTAAAAATGGTTGGGGCTTGTATCAAATAGCGCCAGATCAAACGAGCTTAGAAGATGTATTTATTCAACTCACTTATCAAGAGAGTTCGCAAGAACAAGCTGCTTAAA
This sequence comes from Methylophilaceae bacterium, assembly GCA_018398995.1. Lineage (NCBI taxonomy): Bacteria > Pseudomonadati > Pseudomonadota > Betaproteobacteria > Nitrosomonadales > Methylophilaceae > Methylophilaceae bacterium. The sequence goes on from CP073759.1 coordinate 1,543,721, forward strand.
GTGGCTGCTTTGGAGGAATTTGAGCATGGTTATTAGTATTGCAAGAAAAGAATTAAAGAGTATGTTTGCATCCCCAATGGGCTGGATTATTTTAGCGTTGCTAATGTTTGCATTTGGCACTTACTATTTAAATGGAGTCAATAATTACTTTGAAGTAATGTCTGGCGCTATTCGGCCTGCTGAGCGTTATGGTGTCACCCAGTTTGTTGGTCAAAATGTTTATGGTTTAGCGTCTTTCATTATGTTATTCGCAGTGCCATTACTATCAATGCGCTTGATTTCAGAAGAGCGCCGTAATCAGACCTTGCCATTCCTCTTTAGTGCGCCCTTATCAATTATCGAAATCGTGGTTGGTAAGTTTGTTGGTTTGATAACGTTTTTAAGTATTTTGATTATTTATATTGCTGTCATGCTTTCTACGCTTAATCTTTGGTCAGATATTGATTTTGGTTATATTGCCGCCAATTCTATTGGCTTGTTTTTATTGATAGCTAGTTTTTCCGCTTTAGGATTGTATTTTTCTAGCTTAACTTCGCAACCTGTTGTGGCGGCTATTTTTAGTTTTATTGCCTTGTTTGTGCTGATGATTTTAGATCGCTTTTTTGCTGGTGATCCCAGCAGTACAATGGCGCAACTTTCTTTTATGAAGCATTTTCAATCGTTTGCTGCTGGTTTAATTGACACAGCAGATGTTGTTTATTTTTTATTATTTATTCTTACTTTTTTAATTTTAACGATTCGTCGGCTAGATGCAGACCGTTTAAGAGGCTAATCAGGTTACAGTATGAAAATGAATCGCAGTTTAAAGCTCCAGATGCTGGCGCAAAGTTGGTTTTTTGTTATTTTATTCATCGCATTAGTGATCATTTTAGGTTTTCTTGCACACCAATATCGATACGCTGTTGATATTACCCAAGCCAACCGTAATCTTTTGACGCAAGGCAGTATTGAGGTGCTTGCGCAAATGAAAGATCCTGTGAATATTACGGTATTTGCTACAAACGATGATCCTAGTCGCGGCGATACGTTTCGTAAGGGAATGTTGGATTTTGTTGCTCGTTATCAGCGTGAGAAAAAAGACATTACACTCACCTTTATTAACCCAACTGAAGAGCCTAAACTGGTTCAAGAAGCCAATATTAAGCAAGATGGCGAAGTGGTAGTTGAGTATAACAAGCGGACTGAACATATTTTTCCGCCCATCGTAGAACAAGATATGACGAATCTGCTGGTTCGCTTGTCGCGCACGAACACCAAGCCAGTGATGTTTTTAGATGGTCATGGCGAACGCCACTTGCAGGGGATTAAAAACCACGATTTAGGCGAGTTTGGTAAACAGCTAGAAACAAAAGGGTTTAAGTTTGCTAATCCTGATTTGACGATTGCACAAGAAGTGCCAAGAAACGGTGCGATGTTGGTGATTGCCAGTCCGCAGGTGGATGTCAGTGAAGTTGAGGCCAAAAAAATTAAGGCCTACATCGAATCTGGCGGCAACTTATTGTGGTTGCTTGATGATGACAATCTGCGCGGACTGGATGAAGTGGCTGACTATTTAGGCATTCAAGTGTCTCCTGGTATTGTGGTTGATATGTCAGCTACTCAGTATGGTGCAGATGCGAAAGTTGCGTTCAATAGTATGTATGGCGATCATGCGATTACGCGTAACTTTCAGTTGCGTACCTTATTTCCTGAAGCACACGAAGTGGATGCGCAAGCCTCTTACGAGTTAGGTTGGAAGGTGGGCCGTTTGGTTGATGTTGCTCCCAATGGTTGGTTAGAGTCTGAAAGAATAGAGGCTGGGGTACAAAATAAAAAAGTCAGCTTTGATGTTGAGACAGATAAACGCGGTCCAATTAACGTTGGTATTACGTTGGAGCGCATCTACGGCAAAAAAGGTCAACGCGTGGTGGTCATGGGTAATGCTAATTTTCTCTCTAATACCTTTGTAACCAATGGCGGTAACCTTGATTTTGGTATCAATATTGTTAATTGGTTAGCTGGTGATGATGAGCTAATTACCATCCAACCAATGCCACTTAAAGATGCAAATATAGCCATACCGAGTACTGATGCTGGCCGCATGGTGGCATGGACGGTATTTCATGGTTTTCAGTTTTTCATTCCACTGGGCTTTGTCATTGCGGGTTTTTGGCTATGGTGGAGACGCAGAAAAGCTTAATAGTTAATTTCAATAGATTGCATAATAGACAATGAAAAAAAGATGGATATTGAACATCATCATGCTAGCCGTAGTGGCTGGCTTGGTTGCTTTTCTTTACTTAAGACCTCAAGCAGATGTTGAAGAAAAAGCCAATTATGAAGTTTCTCAGTTAAAACTTGCAGATATCCGCGCGGTTAAAGTTGAGTTTCCAGCAAAGTCGCCAGTGATGTTTGAGAAGTTGGACGGGTATTGGCTGATGAAAGCGCCATACAAACAGCGGGCTGATCAGCTATCAGTTCAGCGCATTTTGTCTATTATTGCAGCAAAAAGTGAATATAAATTTCCCATCTCAGATTTAGCTAAATTTGGTTTAGATAATCCATTGGTTCGAGTGACAATTACGAATGAAGGTGGTGAAGAAGTGTTTAGTTATGGTGCGTACAATACAGTGACTAATGAACAGTATATTGCTTACCAAGATGGCGTTTATTTACTAAGTGTGGGTTATTCAGAAGCAGCCAGTACGCAGCCAATTGAAATGGTGGATAAAAATATACTTTCACCTGCTGAGACTAAGCAATTGACAGGCTTTGACTTCTCGCTATTAGAGCAGTGGGAAGCGTTGCATTTGAATCTTGATATGGATAATAATGGTCAATGGAAAACCAATGTGGCAAAAGCTAAACCTACGCAAAACGATTTAAATGAGTGGTTGGAATTTAGCTGGAAACAAAACCCTGCAAAAGAGGTTGAAACCTATACACCAGATCGCAACGCAAGCTATCCTTCCTTGACGCTTAAAATGCGCAATGGTAAAAAAGTGCGTATTGAAAAAATGATGGAATCGCCAGAGTTGTTGTTGGCAAGACCTGATGAGGGATTAATTTATCACTATAATAATGACGTGGGTTTTACGATGCTCAATCCCCCACTTAATATCAAATAGCCTCGCTAAATGCCAGAATTGCCTGAGGTTGAGATAACGCGCCAAGGCTTGCTGCCACTTGTTGAGCAGAGAGTTAAAGCTGTTGTGATACGCAATCCGTCAATGCGCTGGCCCATCCCAGATCATTTACCTAATACCTTGAGTAATCAACGGCTAATGGGTTTAAAGCGCCGTGCTAAATATCTATTGGCTCACTTTGAAAATGGTACGTTGCTTATTCATCTTGGTATGTCTGGGCACATTACTTTGCTTGATAGAAACTACCCGCCAGAAAAACATGATCATTTTGATATTCAGTTTCATAATGGATACATATTACGTTTAAATGACCCAAGGCGATTTGGCGCTGTTTTATGGGCAGGCTCCAATCCAGATGACCATGTCTTATTGAAGGCGTTGGGGCCTGAGCCGCTAGAAGAAGGATTTAATGCAACATATTTGCGCCAGCAAATGTGCTCACGTCAGGCTGCTATTAAAAATACCATCATGGATGCGCATTTAGTTGTTGGTATCGGCAATATTTATGCAAATGAATCACTCTTCCGTGCCCGTATTCATCCAGAATGTCCCGCCAACCAACTGAGTCAACAAGCATGTGAGAAGCTTGTTATTGAAATTAAAGCCACATTAACAGATGCGTTGAAGGCTGGTGGTAGTAGTTTGCGAGATTTTATTGCTGTCAATGGAAAGTCTGGCTATTTTCAACAAAGCTATTTTGTTTATGGTCGTGCAAATCAACCCTGTAAAGTATGTGGCAATTGCATCAACAACATTAAGTTAGGACAACGGTCGACTTTTTATTGTCAAAATTGCCAGAAGTTAAAGGCGTAGATTCTTTCTGGTTTTTATTTGATTAGAACGCGCGCTTAGCTCTGGCGTATAAGCTAGTACTAAATTGCGTCCGCTATTTTTTGCTTTATACATTGCTTGATCAGCGTGGTTAAGTAATTCATCTATCGTATCGCCGATATCTGAAACGCCAAAGCTAGCAGTAATTGCAATATGGTTCTGAAGAGGAAGCGCAATAGACATTCCTGCAATTATTTTTCTCAATGTTTCAGCAGTGTGCATTGCTTTTTTGAGATTGAGATTGGGGAGCAGCATCGCAAACTCTTCACCGCCTAATCGACAACAAACATCTGAAGATCGTAGGTTCTTAATCAGTAATGATGCGATGCGTTGTAGTGCAATATCACCAGCGATATGCCCATAAGCATCATTTATTTTTTTAAAGTAGTCGATATCAAAAGTCACTAGGCAAACAGGCAATGCATGTATTTGACATGTTGTGAGTATCTTTGGTGCCATTTCAAAGAATGCCCGGCGATTATTTAAACCAGTTAATACATCTGTATGCGCAAGAATTCTAGTTTTCTTAATTGATTTCCTTAATTCATAAGCCAACTCGAAATGGTCAGTCAATATTTTTTGAGACAAATGGCTGGTGCTAAGGCAACCAAAAAACATAAAGCAGGCAGTAATGCCAAGCCAAAATGTTTCATGTGCGTTATATGTCAGTAGCGAGATGATAATTGGCATAAAAAAAAGGCAGACTGTACCCATCTGCAGATAACGAATTTTTCTGTACCAAGAAGTGGATGCTGAGCCAAGGCCAATCGAGAAAATACTGACAATAAAAAGAACGTTTATATTATCGTTTGGCAGGATAATTAGTAGACCAATACTCCAATTAACAACAACAGCAAATAAAGAGATGGCATAGGGCGCTTCCCATTTGAGCGTTTGTGAACCATTTACCACTCTGTTTTCAAAAGCAATCATTAAACAAACGCGCAGCAAAGACAGGGAAATGGTAATGCATAACCAAGTTAATAGTGCTATGTGATTCACGCTCTGCCAAAGTGTTGCGACCAGACAAATACCAATAACCCCACTAAGGATGGCGGGAGTCAAACTATTTAAATAAAGTAGCCTTATTTTTTTGGCGAGAATATATTGTTCTTTTGCATCCACTTTGTTTTATTCTTTTTAATTTGTAGAGAAAAATGCACCATCTTTTTTATAAATTTACCATAACTAATGATAGGTCTATCTAATGGAATAGATTAAATTAAGTTGATTAAAAGCGTGTTATTAACTTAGAAAGATGAAGACAATAAAAGCAGATTGAGAAATGACCACAGTGATTAAGCTGGCTGTGAATATTTTTTGCCATTTAATTTGTTGCTCTTGTACTTTGATTAATGCGTTAATTTCTGCCCGCAAGGGAGATGTTTGCTCCTCATTTGTTTGCTGGGTTAGAAATTGGTATGCAAGACGTGGCATTTCTGGCGCAGTTTTAAGGATAAAAGGCAATTCGTCTTTGATTGATTTTGCTATCTTACGCCAACCTAATTGTTCACTCATCCATCGTTTTAGAAAAGGGCGTGCAGTCTGCCATAAGTCAATATTTTCATCCAAGTCACGACCTAGACCTTCGATGTTGAGTAAAGTTTTTTGTAGCATAATCAGTTGCGGTTGTATGATAACCCCAAAGCGGCGTGACATTTGAAATAGACTCAGCAAAGTGCGGCCAAACGAAATGTCTTTTAATGGCTTGTTGAAGATAGGTTCGCAAATTGCACGAATTGCAATTTCTAACTCTTCTTTATTAGTGTCTTTTGGTACCCAGCCAGAATCGATATGTGCTTGCGCAACATCTTGATAGTCTCGGTTAAAAAAAGCCAAAAAATTACGGGCTAGATAATACTTGTCTGCCTCGTTGAGGTTACCCATAATGCCAAAATCCAACGCAATATAATTGCCGTCGTCTGTCACTTGAATATTGCCTGGGTGCATATCTGCATGAAAGAATCCATCACGGAAAACTTGTGTGAAAAATATATCCACACCATCATGCGCCAGCTGTGACAGGCTGATATTTTTGGCTAATAATGTTTTTTTGTCTCGTATCGATGTGCCATGCATACGCTCCATTGTCATGACGGATGTGCGACAGTAGTCCCAGTAAACATCAGGGATTAAAAGTGGTTTATTGCGTTTATGCAGACCAAAATTACGTTTTAATTGCGAGCAATTAGCCGCTTCTAAAGTTAGGTCTAATTCATGTTTTGTATGTCGGGAAAACTCATTAACAATCTCCAGCGGCTTTAAACGTTTACTCTCGCTAGAGATGCATTGAATTAACCATGCCAGCGACTTTAGAATGGATAAGTCTTGTTCAATCACTTTGTCAATATTAGGACGCAATACTTTTACTGCTACTTCTTCACCGCTGATTAAACGAGCAAAATGAACTTGTGCGATAGATGCACTAGCAACACAATTTTCATTAAACTCTGCGTAAATTGCATCAAGCGGCTGATTAAATGCCGTTGTGATGGTTTTTTCTATTTCTGCATAGGCAATTGGAGGGACTTGGTCTTGAAGTTTTGCTAACTCATTGGCAACATCTTCTGGCAATAAATCCCTGCGCGTAGACAATACTTGACCAAACTTTACAAAAATAGGACCAAGCTTTTCTAAGGCTAGGCGTAAACGCACCCCACGTGCTAACGTCTTGCTACGCCAAAAAAGACAGAGTTTAACGAACGAAAGTAAAGGCTGAAACCCATTTGTTTGATGAATGAATTCGTCAAGACGAAACCAAAGGACTACCCAGATAATGTAAATTAGACGAAGGTAATGCATCTTAATATAAACCGCTTTCTTGAACCATTTTCTTTAGTTTTTCTAGTTTTTTCTGTAAACGGGCAAAGTCGCTACGTATCGTATCGACGTCGGCATTAAACTGTTCAACTTGCCATTTTTTGGCCAATATGGGTTTTTCTTCTTGCCAGTATTCGGTCAGCATTTCTGCTATATTTATTGCTTGCTGTTTGGCTATCGTTGCTGTTTTTTTACTCAATGAGGCAATTTTGTTGGCAGGAATATCACCCACTAGCTTGCTCATGTCTTCTTCAATGTCCCAACGCATGTGTTGCAAGATTTTGCTTAGCTCAGAAGCTAAGTGCATATCACCTTCAATTTTGATAAGCATTTTTGCGGCCTCATCCTTAGCCAAAAGGCGCAAAGCAAGACTTGGTGGAATATGAATAATTGCATCAGCAATTGCATTGTTACTTGCAATACCCAAGCTGCCATCTTCTAAAATAAGCAAACTGGTTGAGATAAAGGCAATATTAAACTGTACAACTTTGCCAGAAAAGGCGAGTAAATGCTGTCTGGACCAATTATTTTGGTTGGTTATATGTTGTAAAAATGCAGCGGCTAGTGGTTTAAACATAGGCAGTTAGTTAAACTTTATAGCCCTTATGCAAGGCGACAATGCCAGCGCTTAAATTGTAATAGTCCACCTTGCTCAAGCCAGCGTCTGTCATCATTTGTTTGAGTGTTTCTTGGTCAGGGTGCATGCGAATAGATTCTGCCAAGTATTCATAACTTTGTGCATCGTTGGCAATGAGCTTTCCCATAAAGGGCAACAATTTAAAAGAGTAAGCATCGTAGATTTTATTTAAGGGTGCCCATACTGTTGAGAACTCAAGCACCAATAACCGACCGCCCACTTTAAGCACACGGTACATTTCTTTTAATGCTTGCTCTTTGTGTGTCATGTTACGCAAACCAAAAGCAACAATAACACAATCAAAGGAATGATCTGCAAACGGCAGAAACTCTGCATTACATTGTGCGGCAGGCACTTGAAGGCCAGCATCCACCATATTATCACGACCAACTGCCAGCATGGAGGCATTAATATCTGTCAGAATAACTTGACCTGTAAGCCCCACTTTTTGACTAAAAAGCTTAGATAAGTCACCGCTACCACCTGCAATGTCAAGCACGCTATCGCCAGCTTTGACGCCACTGGTATTGACTGTAAAACGCTTCCACAATCGATGCATGCCAGCTGACATTACATCATTCATGATGTCATATTTTTGCGCAACCGAATGAAAAACTTCACCTACTTTTTTCTGTTTTTCTGCCTCTTTAACAGACTGGAAGCCAAAATGTGTTTCTTTGTCGCTCATCTCATTTCCTTTTAGGCTGTTGGCTTTCTTTGATGGCCGGCGGCATCTAATTTACCAATATACTCTAACCACAGCGCTTCATAATGCTCTGCTAAATAATACAAATAGTCCCATGAATATAAACCAGTATCATGGCCATCTGTGAAGATGAGTTTAATTGCATAATTACCAACAGGCTCAATTGCCGTGATATTGACGTCCTCTTTGCCAATTTGTAACACTTCTTGTCCTGCGCCATGGCCTCTCACTTCTGCTGACGGAGAGTAAACGCGTAAAAACTCACATGACAATTTGCACTCGGTATTGTTATCAAATTTGATTTCTAACAGTTTAGAACTTTGGTGCAATTTGATATCTATTGGATTAGGCGTGTTAGCATCTAGACCGCTCATGGTTATTTTACCGTAATGTGTTGAATTAAATAGAATGATAGCAGAACATTGTACGGCAAGTTTGTATTGCACATGTTTATGTACCATCATTCTTGGTCAGCTCCATTTGTCGCGGAAAAGCTACCGTTTGTCAGAATCTAGATGGGATGCGGCTGAAAAGGGGTGGTATCGATTGAATTTATTGACCGTCATGATAGAGTGGTAATGATAATAAAGCCAGTTAAGGATATTCATTATGGCAGATACTAATTTAGAAAGTCATCTAGGCGCCTATTCTGAATGGAGAGCTGGGCTTGTTGATAGCATCGGCGATTACCGTAATTGGCTGAACGAGCAGGATCTAAACGAGGCGCAAATCGATCAGCGTATCAATACATTACTAGCACGTCTTAATGAGGATAAGCTGACTGTGGCCTTTGTTGCTGAGTTCTCTCGCGGTAAATCTGAACTTATTAATGCCATCTTCTTTGCTGAGTACGGGCAGCGCCTGCTGCCCTCAAGTGCTGGGCGCACCACGATGTGCCCAACTGAGCTGCTGTATGATGCCTCAAAGCCGCACGCCATTCAGTTGCTCCCTATCGCTACCCGTGCATTTGATGCAAGCACCACAGAGTATAAACGTTATCCTGAAGAGTGGACGGTTATTGAATTCGATATTAATTCGAGTGAAAGTATGGCCACTGCTTTCGAGCAGGTGAGTCAGAAAAGGTATGTGACAATTGAAGAGGCAGAAAAATACAAGCTGTTTGATGCAAGTAGTGATGATGATGCATTGAATATCAATGAGGATGGTTTAATAGAGATTCCATGTTGGCGTTATGCTGTCATCAATCTACCGCACCCGCTATTAGAAAAAAGGCTTGGTTATTTTTGATACTCCTGGCTTAAACGCGATTGGCACTGAGCCAGAACTAACTCTAAATATGCTACCCAATGCGCACGCTGTTTTATTTGTATTAGCAGCAGATACGGGTGTCACCAAATCTGAAATTGAGATTTGGCGCCAATATATATGCGATACGCGCTGGAAACAAAAAGGCCGCATTGCTGTATTGAACAAAATTGATGGTTTATGGGATGCACTTAAGACCGAGTCTGAGGTTGAAGCAGAATTGATTCAGCAGGTTGATATCACATCTGATCTATTGGGGTTAGATAAGCAATATATTTTTCCTGCTTCTGCGCAAAAAGGGTTGTTAGCAAAAATTAATCATGATGAAGCATTGCTGGCGCGCAGTCGATTAATGGCATTGGAGCACGCACTGTCAGAGAAGCTGATTCCATCCAAAAAAGCCATTTTGTATGACAATGTGCAGGGTGAAGTTGACGATATTGTGAACAATGCCAATATGATTTTACAAGCACGTTTGTCTGGCATTATTGAGCAGATTGAGGAATTACGTGGTTTACGTGGCAAAAATGAAGATGTAGTCGAACATATGATGACTAAGGTCAAGCAAGATAAGGAGAACTTTGAAAAAGGGTTGCAGCGTTTTCAGGCCTTAAGAAGTGTATTTTCACAGCAAACAAACAAACTATTTACTTTGCTTGGCATGGATGCGCTGAAGCTTAAAGTGCATGATACCCGCCATAAAATGGTTTCTGCTAAATTCACTAAAACCATGCGTGATGCAACTGACAGTTTTTTTGACGATTTAAAGACGCGATTGGTTGCTTCAGATGCGCAAATTAGTGAAATTAAAACCATGATGGATGTGATGTATGAGAAGTTTTCTAAAGAACATGGACTCCTTAAATCTGAGCCGCCAGTGCTTTCAACGCTACGTTATCAGAAAGAGTTGGCAAAACTTGAGCTTGCATACAAAGAGCAATTTAACACCACCTTTAACATGATTATGCATGAGAAGGTCAATTTAACCACTATGTTTTTTGGTACGCTGGCTAATCGTGTTGTGCATGTGTATGAAGTGGCTAATCGAGATGTTGAACATTGGCTGAAAGCGGTTATTTCACCAATGGAATCTCAAGTGCGCGAACATCAATTACAACTGCGGCGTCGTTTAGAAAGTATTAAGCGCATTTATAAAGCGACTGATACGTTAGAAGAGCGAATTCTAGAGCTTGAAACAATAGAGAACAATATCCGTATACAAATAGATGATTTGCAGCTTTTAAAGCAGCATATCGTTAATGCTTTAACGTTTGAAAGTCTTTTGTTATCAGAAGCAGCGTAAGCCGGATAATGTTAAAAAAATAGCCGCGTTCAGCGGCTATTTTATTGCGCTCGTCTGTTAATTAGAGGCTAGCATTGATTTCTTTACGTTCTGCATGGCTTTTTGCTCAATCTGGCGAATACGTTCAGCAGAAACACCAAACTCTCCAGCTAAGTCATGTAGCGTGCTGTTATCTTTTTCGTTTAACCATCGCGCTTCTAAAATGCGTCTGCTTCTGTCATCAAGGCTATCTAAAGCATGACTTAATGCGCTTGATTGTAAACGCTCATTTTGTTCATTTTCTAAGAAATCTGAAGGCTCTAGTGTGTCAGCTTCAAGATAGGCAAGCGGACTATACGAATCATCTTCATCCGCATCGACAGGCATATCTAAAGAAATTTCTTGCCCATTTAAACGGTATTCCATTTCCATTACTTCTTCTGGCTTTACATTAAGCTTGGCTGCAATCGCTGCGACTTCATCAGGATTGAGCGTGCTGTTGCTATTTTTCATGCTACGTAAATTAAAAAATAATTTGCGCTGGGCTTTTGTTGTTGCTGTTTTCACTAAACGCCAATTGCGAATCACATATTCATGGATCTCTGCTTTAATCCAATGAATCGCAAACGAAACCAAGCGAACACCATGGTCTGGGTCAAAACGTTTTACCGCCTTCATTAAGCCAATATTACCTTCTTGAATAAGATCACTTTGCGGTAATCCGTATCCCACATAACCACGGGCAATTTTTGCGACAAGCCTTAAATGTGAAACAATCAGCTTTTGCGCCGCTTCTAAATCATTAAATTTCTTTAAACGTGTGGCGTACTCATATTCTTCCTCTGCGGTGAGCATAGGAAAGGCTTTAATAGTACGCATGTATTGATCGTAACTATCTAGCGATGAAATTGAAGGCAATGTTAAAGCGGTAATGATTCTACTCCTTATTAAACTTGTTAATATAAATCTTATTTTAGCACTCTTGGTATGAGAGTGCTAGTGCTGGCAAAAGTTGCAATTAGTGCTTAATTAATCGATTTGAATAGAGACTTAGAAACGGCAATATAGGCAGAAACAAGGCCAATAGTCATGGCGGTAATGCCACTGACTAAAAAGACACTCATACCTGGTAAATGTAAGCTAAAGTCTGTTTGGTATTCTATCGCTAATGCATGGATGGATAAGTTCAATAGCCAAATCACCATAGCAGTAATCATCATGGCAAATAGAGTGCCAATAACAGCATAGATAGCACCTGAGTATAAAAAAGGCCGTCTAATAAAACTGTGGGTTGCGCCAATAAGTTGACTCACCTCAATCTCATCTTGTTGGGTGAGTATTTGCATGCGAATGGTATTACCTATCACAGTAAACAAAGCAAAGCCTAGTAACATGGCAAGCACAAACAAAGCTTTTTTGCCAAGAGCAAGTAAATAACCTAGCCGTTTAAGCCAAGCATCGTCCACTTGTACATGCTCTACACCATCAAGCTGACTAAGCTCATCTTTTAGCTGCTGGATAATCGCTGTATCTAATAAATTGGGTTCAATAAAAAAAGCATCGGGCAGTGGGTTTTCCGACAGTGTGCTCAGGACATCATGATTATTATTGTCGAGCATTAATTGCGTGAGCGCATCTGCTTTGGATACAAAGTGAAATTGTTTGATGGCTTCTCGGGTGGCTAAGGTGTTGTGGATGCTATCAATCATTGTTGGCGTTGCGTCTGTGTTTAAGAATAAACTTAAATGAGCGTCACTTTTAATTGCATTTACAAGGCCGCTAAAACTGCTCAACACGAGATAGACAATCATCGGCAAAGCGAGACTGACTGCAATGGTGAATGTAATGAATAAATGGCCCAATAGATTGTTTTTGAAGCGCGTAATAACCAATCTTAGCGCTTGGGAATGGTGCGTTAGCCAAGCGTTCATGAGGTTGTTGCCTGTGTCGTTACTAATCTGCCGTGATCTAAACGCAGCAGTTTATGGTTGTGGCCTGTTGTTCCTAAAGCATCATGCGTGGCGATAATCACAGTGACGCCTACTTGTTGAAACGCGCTAAATAGATCAAGTATGTCAGTTGCGTAATTTTTATCTAAATTACCTGTTGGTTCATCTGCAATCAAAATAGATGGCCGAGAGACCACTGCGCGCGCTATGGCTAGACGTTGCTGTTCTCCACCAGAGAGCGTAATTGGCATGACTTTTTCTTTATGTAATAAACCGACTTTGTCTAGTGCAGCACGAACGCGTTTTGCCGCATCAGCACCAGTAATACCATTGATGGCTAACGGTAATGCAACGTTGTGGTAGCAATTACGGTCGTAAAGTAACTTATGGTCTTGGAAAACGAGCCCAAATTTCCTGCGAATATAAGGTAATGCAGCGTCACGTAGTTGACTAACATTTTGATTATTAATGAGAACGGTACCGTTGGAGGGACGCTCAATGGCGGCAACGAGCTTGAGCAAGGTGCTTTTACCAGCGCCAGAATGGCCGGTGACATAAACCATTTCTCCTTGCGCTATGTTAAAGCTTGCATTGCTTAAGGCTTCTTGGCTACCAGGATAGCGCTTAGTTACGTTATCAAAAACAATCATTGATTCATCAAGCTCACTATTGTCATATGAATATTATAGGTCATTCATCAAACAGCGCATCGATAAATTCTTTGGCGCTAAATGGACGTAAATCGTCTATTCCCTCTCCAACACCGATATAACGAATAGGAATGGGCCTTGCTTCTGCAATCGCAGCAACGACACCACCTTTAGCCGTGCCGTCTAGTTTACTTAAAATCAAGCCGGTCACACCAAGTGCGTCATCAAATGTTTTAACTTGACTAACTGCATTTTGACCTGTGTTGGCATCGAGCACTAATATGACTTCGTGAGGTGCACCCGGATGGGCCTTATTAATGACGCGCTTGACTTTAGCAATTTCATCCATCAGATGCATTTGTGTTGGTAGCCGACCTGCTGTATCGGCAATGACAATATCAATTTTTTTGGAGATGGCAGAACTAACCGCATCAAAAATAACGGCGGCTGGATCAGCGCCTTCAGATGCCACAACATGGACATTGTTACGCTCACCCCATACTTGTAGTTGCTCTCTGGCGGCTGCTCTAAATGTATCGCCAGCAGCGATTAAAACAGATTTTCCTTGCGATTGAAATCGCTTAGCGAGTTTGCCAATAGAAGTCGTTTTACCAGCACCATTCACGCCTGCCAGCATAATAACAAAAGGTGTATCTGTGTGTGTTTCTAATGGGATTTCCAACGGTGATAATATGGCAAGCAATTCAGATTTAAGTGCGCTTTTTAATGCAACTGTATCTTCTAAACGTTCTTTCTTTACGCGTGATTTTAGCTTGTCTAACAGTTTCTCTGTCGCGGCAATACCAACATCGGCAGTCAATAAAATAGACTCAAGCTCTTCATAAATTGCATCGTCAATTTTGCCACCATTCAATAATATACTGAGCTGGCCACCCAATTGTTGACGCGTTTTGCTCAAGCCTTGTTTAAGGCGCTCAGCAAAGCTTAATTTAGATTCAGGAAGATTAGCTTCAAGGGTGGGAGGGCTAGAGACAGGCCGATTATCAGACGTATTGATATCTTGCTCTTTGGCTGTGTTGTCTGCCAATGCTTGTTTTTGCTTTTTATCTTTTTTGAAGAAATCAAACATAGTAACTATCTTATCAAGTTGCTTTCATGATTGTTTAAATTTGTAGCTAAGTAAAAACTGATAGCCAAATGGATGCTATTAATGCTGTGATTATAGATTAATTGGCTATATTTAGCTAAAGAACGCATACAATGTCTTTTGCTTTGAACTTGCTGAAGCGATTGAGGGTCACACAACATCATTAACAATTTGGTCTATCATTGTCTATGACATAACAATGTGTATGACTAAACAAGTTTGTGTAATATTAAAGACTATCTGGAGAAAAATAAATTGTTGATAAAAGCTTTATTAGTATTGGTACTTATCAGTCCTGCGCTTGGTTTGGCAGAAACAGCTACGCAAGAATATTTGTTAGATAATGGTTTAAAGCTGATTGTCAAAGAAGACCATCGCTCGCCAGTGGTTGTGTCACAAGTTTGGTATCGGGCAGGTGCATTAGATGAGGTAAATGGTAAAACTGGTGTAGCGCATGTGCTAGAGCATATGATGTTTAAAGGCACAAAGAAAGTGCCAGCAGGTCAGTTTTCTAGAATGATTGCGGCAGCCGGGGGTAAAGAAAATGCATTTACAGGCATGGACTATACTTGCTATTTTCAACAGTTAGAAAAATCGCATTTGCCGCTTTCTTTTAAGTTAGAGGCCGATAGAATGGCTAATTTAATCATCAGTAAAGAAGAGTTTGCAAAAGAGATAAAAGTGGTCATGGAAGAACGCAGATGGCGCACAGAAGATAAACCACAATCGAAAGTGAATGAGCAGTTTCAAGCATTAACCTACAGAGCCCATCCATACGGACGACCAGTAGTCGGTTTTATGAACGATTTAGAGAACATGACTGCATCAGATGCCCAAGAATGGTACGACAATTGGTATGCGCCCAATAATGCAACGGTGGTGGTGGTTGGGGATGTTAAGGCCAAAGAGGTGTTGGCATTGGCTAAGCAATATTTTGGACCGCTGAAGCCAAAAGCCTTGCCAGTACGTAAACCGCAAGTTGAGCCAGCACAAATTGGTGTGCGTCGCGCAGTGATTAAAGCACCAGCCAAGTTACCATACTTGGCAATGGGTTTTCATACCCCAACTTTAAACAGTGAAACAACACCAGAAAATGCGTGGGAGCCTTATGCATTAGATGTGCTTGCAGGTGTATTAAGCGGAAACGCTTCTGCGCGATTGAACCAAACGCTGGTGCGAGAAACAGCATTGGCGATTGAGGTCGATGCTGGCTATGACAGTGCTAATCGTGGGCGTACATCACTATTTGAATTGGTAGGCGCTCCTTCGCAAGGTAAGACAGTGCAAGCGCTTGAGCAGGCACTATTGCTTGAAATTGATAAAATTAAAAAAGATGGCGTTACGCAACAAGAGCTGAATCGCGTCAAAGCAGCAGTGATTGCAGCAGATGTTTACGAGCGTGATTCCATGTTTTATCAAGGTATGCAAATCGGACAGCTGGAAACCATGGGCTATGACTGGCGCTTATCAAAAGAATACCCAGAAAAGTTGAAAGCCATTACCTCCGAACAAATTCAGGCAGTCGCTAAAAAGTATTTGATTGAAGACAATATGACCGTTGCCACATTGGATCCGCAGCCCATTGATCCGAATGCAAAGCCTGTTGGTATACCCCATACACACTAAGCTAAATAGCACGTATGCACCGCGTATTTCGTGGTTGCGTTGTTAAAATTGGCTTAGGTTTTTTGATAGTGAAGATATTTTTTTAAGGTGTAGTATGAAGACATTTCATTTTTTTATTTTGTTAATCACCAGTGTCATTGCAAGCACTAGTCATGCGGCGGTGAATATAGCGCATTGGCAAACCAGTGTTGGCAGTCGTGTTTACTTTGTTGAAAATCATGATTTACCTATTATCGATATGAGTGTTGGGTTTCCTGCAGGCAGTGCGCGTAATACGAGTAATACTGCAGGTTTAGCTGAGATGACATTACATATGATGAGTCTTGGCGCGGCCGGTATGGGGGAGGAAGATATTACCAATGCATTTGCTGATATTGGTGCTCAAACTGGCGGTTCTTTGGATGCAGATCAGGCATCGTTTACGTTGCGCACACTCACCAGTGAGCAAGATCAAGCCTTACATGTTTTTAAGAAAATATTGCATCAACCCGATTTCCCTGTGGATGTGTTGGCGCGCGAAAAGTCGCGCTTTGTTGCGGGCTTACAAGAGGCGGAAACGCAACCTGAAAGCATTTCAAAAAAAGTGTTTATGCAAGCGTTATATGGATCGCATCCTTATGGCATAGCCGAGGGCGGTGAAGTGAACAGCATTAATGCAATCGAACGTGAAGCATTGCAAACTTTTTATCAGCAACATTACAGTGCAAAAAGTGCTGTCATTGCATTGATGGGAGATATGACAAGAGCGCAAGCAGAGTCTATTGCCGAACAACTGTCAGTGGGCCTTCCGCAAACACCAGCTGTTCAAGCGCTACAGTCAGTTAATTTGCCTCAGAAAGCAATTAAGCAAGTGATTCCACATCCCGCAAGCCAAGCCCATATTTTGATGGGTTATCCTGGTATTAAGCGCAGTGACCCGGATTACTTTCCACTTTATGTTGGTAACTACATTTTAGGCGGTGGTGGTTTTGTGTCTAGACTTACAGAGGAGGTGAGAGAAAAGCGCGGACTTGTCTACAGCGTGTATAGTTATTTTATGCCAATGGCGGAGCAAGGGCCTTTTCTTATCGGCTTGCAAACCAAAAAAGAGCAAGCGGATGAGGCGTTAAATGTGGTGAATCAAACACTGACGCAATTCATGGAAAAAGGCATTACAGATGCCGAATTAAAAGCGGCTAAATCTAATATTACTGGTGGCTTTCCAATGCGAATTGATAGCAACCGTAAGATTATTGGTTATCTAGCGATGATTGGTTTTTATCAATTGCCACTCACTTATTTAGATGACTTTAATCAAGCAGTGAACAAAGTCACTGCAGCGCAAATTAAAGCGGCATTTAATAAACGCTTACAATTGAATCAATTCGTTTCTGTGATTGTTGGTGCGCAAGAGTAGCAATAATCTCAGCCATCTGACGCCAGTTTTGTGGTCAAAAAAGTGTGTTGATGAAAAAAGTGTGTTGGTGAAAATCCGATTGACATAATAACGTCTGCGTATCTTTTAGCGACTATGATGCCCATTATTCTATTTTGCCATCACCAACTGTATCACTGACAAGTGGTGGCGAAACAAAGTAAGCAGTATTGCGCTAAAATAGCTGTTTACCATTAACGCTACATACTTTTTTGAAACAGTTTAGACCACCAAAAATGCAGGCAAAGAATACGGTGCGTATTGGCGCTGGCATATGGCGAAGCCGCTTACTTAAGTTTCCTGATGCAGAAGGCCTACGTCCGACCCCCGATCGCGTTAGACAAACAGTATTTAATTGGCTAGGACAAGATTTAACCAATCAGCATTGTTTGGATTTATTTGCCGGCACGGGCGTTATGGGCTTTGAAGCCTTATCGCGTCATGCTAAGTCTGCCACATTGGTGGAGTTAGCCAAAATGCCATATCAGGCATTGCTGCATAACCAGCGTGAGCTTAAAGCAACAAATGCACAGATTATGCAACTAGATGTTTTGCAGTTTTTAGCGGTTAATCAACAGCAGTATGACATTATTTTTTGCGACCCCCCGTATGCACATGGTTGGGTGGACAAAGTGTTGCCATTGCTGCGTCCACATTTATCACCAGAAGGGTGTGTCTATATAGAAGCAGAATATGGACTAACAGAACCAGTTGGATGGGATGTAATCAAGCAAGGTAAAGCAGGCAATGTATATTATCATTTGTTAAAATGTGACAAATAGTTAAGGCACAACCATGAAAAAATGCATAGCAGTATACCCAGGTACATTTGATCCGATTACCTTAGGACATGAAGATGTCGTTCGTCGCGCAGCCAATTTATTTGATGAAGTCATTGTCGCTGTCGCAGGTAGCACTACTAAAACCACACTCTTTAGCCTTGAAGAGCGGGTAGCTTTAGCAATAACAAGTTTTGATGCGCCCAATGTGAGAGTAGTTGGTTTTGCTGGTTTGCTTATGCAGTTTGTGCAAGACCAAGGTGCGCAAATGGTGATTCGTGGCTTGCGTGCGGCGAGTGATTTTGAGTATGAATTTCAGTTGGCGGGCATGAATCGTAAGCTGTATCCTAAATTGGAGACGATTTTTCTAACACCATCAGAGCAGTATATGTTTGTATCCTCTAGCTTGGTACGTGAAGTTGCTTATTTGGGTGGCGATGTGCATCAGTTTGTCTCGCCCAATGTTGAAAATGCGATTAAAAAGAAGCTAGGTTAATCGCACATGGCTTTAATGATTACCGATGAATGCATTAACTGTGACGTTTGTGAGCCAGTATGTCCGAATGATGCCATTTATCAGGGGCACACAATCTATGAAATTGATGCCAATTTATGCACAGAATGCGTTGGGCATTTTGATGAGCCACAATGCGTCACTGTGTGCCCAATTGATTGTATTCCGCTCAATCCCAATGTGGTAGAAACAAAAGAACAGTTATTAGCAAAATTTAAACGAATTGTCGGAGACTAGGGAGACGCTATGAGAATGTTACATACAATGTTGCGCGTGGGAGATTTGCAACGCTCTATCGATTTTTATACCAATGTATTAGGCATGAAATTGCTTAGACAACACGATTATCCCGACGGCGAGTTTACATTGGCTTTTGTTGGTTACGGTAATGAATATGATCATACGGTATTAGAGCTCACCTACAATTACGGAACAACCGCGTATGAAATGGGCAATGCCTTCGGACATATAGCAATTGAAGTTGCAGATGCCTATCAAGCATGCGAGTCAGTGAAAGCCAAGGGTGGAAAAGTGGTTCGCGAAGCAGGCCCTATGAAACACGGTACCATTGTGATTGCTTTTGTTGAAGATCCAGATGGTTATAAAATTGAATTTATTCAAAAAGGTACAATGACATATCCACGTTAAACAACCATGCGTGATCACAAAGCACAATTAATGCAAGCAGTCGCATTGGCGATAGACGGTGAATGGGATGCTGCCCATCAAATTGTGCAAGCGCATTCTGATGTTACGGCAAATTGGATACATGCACTGCTTCATAAAGTTGAAGGCGATGAGTGGAATAGCAATTATTGGTATCAAAAAACCGCTGGTAAACAATATACAGACTATGCAGACACTATCAGTGAACTAAACGCCATACAAGCCGTATTAAACGCTCATTAAAATGAATATAAAAAAAGCCTGCAGGGACAGGCTTTTTTTACTGGATAAGCTAATTGTTCGGTTAGCTGTTAGATAACGTAACGTATTTAAATTGACCTGCTACAAACACAAAGTTTGCATCAAGGTTAGCAGCATCTTTCTTGACTGCATTTTTATAAGTCCAAACTACACCTTGTTTCTCGCCATTGGCAGCTTTAAGGGTAGTCATGCTATCTGGGATACCAAATTTTAGTGACACTTTATCTGGACTGGTATTTTCTAGCATTTGATAGAATGCAACATCAGAAACAACCAAACCATTCAGATTAACGGTGCCATTATCATTGATATTTTTTTGAAATCCCATTGCACTTGCATTGATACTGCTAAAAGCAAATAAACCAATCATTAAACTACTGACTAATTGCTTTTTAATGAACTTTTGATTCATTTTTAAACTCCTCTTTTTGTTGAAAGAGTCAACACTATATCAAGAAGCTGTTGCAGATTTATGACAGCTATGTAACTGATTTGTAAAGATAAAAAAATGGGGCATTGATTATGCCCCATTGTAGCTTGAGTTATTCAAAAAGCGATTTTGCTTTATCTAACCAGCTTTTGTTTTTGGGACTGTGCTTGCCAGCATCGGCTTGTGTGCTTAATTCAAATTCACGCAGCAACTCTTTTTGTTTCTCGGTTAATTTGACTGGCGTTTCCACAACAACATGCACCATTAAATCACCTGGTTCGCTAGCGCGCAGTGGTTTAATACCTTTGCCACGCAATCTAAATACAGCGCCTGTTTGGGTCTCGGCAGGCACTTTCATTTTAGCAGAGCCGCCTAAGGTAGGCACTTCAATTTCGCCGCCCAATGTAGCAGTGGTGAAGCTAATCGGCATTTCACAATGTAAATTGCCACCATCTCGTTCAAACATATCATGTTTTTTGATGTGGACAACCACATATAAATCACCAGTTGGGCCACCATTGACGCCAGCTTCTCCTTCACCTGATAACCGAATACGGTCACCTTCATCCACACCCGCAGGTATTTTAACAGACAGTGTTTTATGTTGTTTTGTGCGGCCATCTCCATGACAGCTAGGACATTCATCTGCTTTAGCAATGGTTTTGCCTGTGCCATGACATTTAGGACACGTTTGTTGAACAGAAAAGAAGCCTTGTTGCATACGCACTTGCCCATGGCCGGCGCAGGTACTGCAGGTTGACGCTGATTTTCCGGCTTTTGCACCAGTGCCATTACAAGTTTCACAAGTGGCCATAACAGGAATACGAATTTTAGTTTCGGTTCCTTTAGCGGCTTGCTCAAGCGATATTTCCATGTTGTAACGTAAATCGGCGCCGCGATAGACATTACTGCGTTGCTGTCCGCGCCCACCACCAAAAATATCGCCGAAAATATCGCCGAACGCATCATTAAACCCGCCAGCGCCACTAAATCCACCGCCACCACCCATGCTCGGATCAATGCCAGCATGACCATATTGATCATATGCCGCACGTTTTTGGTCATCAGATAAAATCTCGTAAGCCTCTTTCGCTTCTTTAAATTTCTCTTCTGCTTTAGCGTTATCTGGATTGCGGTCAGGATGATACTTCATCGCTAATTTGCGATAAGATTTTTTGATTTCATCTGCCGACGCATCTTTATTAACGCCTAATATTTCGTAAAAATCTTTTTTTTCAGCCATATGTATCTACTTTGTTTACATTATTTTTAAATATAAAAGTCGTTAGCACCAATGATGACGCTAACGACTCGAGTGACTACATCATGCCTTAGTCTTCTTTTTTCACTTCTTCGAACTCAGCATCAACCACTTCAGCATCAATCGTTTTTTCACCATCTTTGCTTGCTTGAGCACTTTCTGTGTTGGCTTCTGCTTGTGCATTCGCATTGATTTTTTCGCCAAGTTTTTGAGAAGCTTCCATTAGCGCATTGTTTTTAGCTTCAATCGTTTCTTTATCACCGTCTTTAATTACAGACTCTAAATCTTTAATAGCCTCTTCAATTTTCGCTTTTTCATCAGCCTCAAGCTTGTCACCATATTCATCAAGTGATTTTTTCACACTATGAATCATACCGTCAGCACTGTTACGGGCATCGACTAATTCGCGTAATGCCTTATCTTCCTCAGCATGCGCTTCAGCATCTTGCTCCATACGTTGAATTTCTTCTTCGCTTAGGCCAGAGTTGGCTTTAATCGTAATTTTATTCTCTTTGCCTGTTGCTTTATCTTTTGCTGAAACATGCAAAATACCGTTGGCATCAATATCAAAAGTCACTTCAATTTGTGGCTGACCACGCGGTGCGGGTGGAATGTCACTTAAATTAAATTGACCAAGTGATTTATTGGCATTTGCCATTTCACGTTCACCTTGCAACACTTGAATCGTTACCGCATTTTGATTATCTTCTGCTGTTGAGAATACTTGTGATGCCTTAGTAGGAATGGTTGTATTCTTTTTAATGAGTTTAGTCATCACACCACCCAGTGTTTCAATACCCAAAGATAATGGCGTAACATCTAGTAGCAAGACATCTTTCACATCACCTTGTAATACGCCACCTTGAATAGCAGCACCAACAGAAACTGCTTCATCAGGGTTCACGTCTTTACGTGGCTCTTTGCCAAAAATCTCTTGCACTTTCGCTTGTACCTTAGGCATACGGCTTTGACCGCCAACCAAAATCACATCAGTAATATCAGAAGCAGAAACGCCGGCATCTTTCATGGCTGTGGTGCAAGGCGCCATGGTACGTTCAATCAAATCTTCAACCATACTTTCAAATTTAGTACGTGTAATTTTCACGACTAAATGTTTAGGTCCTGTTGCATCTGCAGTAATGTAAGGCAAGTTCACTTCTGTTTGCGTACTTGAAGAAAGCTCAATTTTTGCCTTTTCAGCTGCTTCTTTAAGACGTTGTTTCGCCAATAAGTCATTACGTAAATCTAAACCACCATTGTCTTTTTTGAATTCATCAGCCAAGAAGTCAATAATGCGATTATCAAAATCTTCACCGCCCAAGAAAGTATCACCATTGGTTGAAAGTACTTCAAATTGATGTTCACCATCAATGCTAGAAATCTCAATGATAGACACATCAAATGTACCACCACCTAAGTCATACACCGCAATCTTACGGTCACCTTCTTGTTTATCTAAACCAAATGCAAGAGCCGCCGCTGTTGGTTCATTGATGATTCGTTTTACTTCTAAACCTGCAATACGACCAGCATCTTTGGTTGCTTGGCGCTGGCTATCGTTAAAATAAGCGGGTACAGTAATCACAGCTTCTGTTACCTCTTCGCCCAAATAGTCTTCAGCTGTTTTTTTCATTTTGCGCAATACTTCTGCAGATATTTGTGGAGGCGCCATTTTTTCGCCACGCACTTCAACCCATGCATCGCCATTGTCTGCCTTAACAATTTTGTAAGGCATTAATTTAATGTCTTTTTGTACCGCAGATTCATCAAAGCGGCGACCAATTAAACGTTTTACTGCATAAAGCGTGTTTTCTGGATTGGTCACAGCTTGACGTTTTGCTGGTGCGCCCGCCAATATTTCGCCATCTTCCTGATACGCGATAATTGATGGTGTTGTGCGCGTGCCTTCAGCGTTTTCAATCACACGCGGTTTGCCGCCTTCCATTACTGAAACACAAGAGTTCGTTGTGCCCAAGTCAATACCAATAATTTTGCCCATGTTCTATTCCTTATCTTTCTAAATTGCTATATTTAATAATGTGTATTCGTTAAATAGGTATTCTTTTTTGTTGCCCTGCATCAGAGATTGGGTCGGTTTTTTCTTTTTCAAGACCCTCATTAATTCAGGGCTATTTTGCTTTTGAAACTACCACCAAAGCAGGGCGTAACACGCGCTCATTAAGCGTATAACCTTTTTGCAATACCGATAAAACAGTATTAGGCTCGCCTTCAGATTCAATTGTACTAATCGCTTGGTGTTTATTCGGATCAAACTTTTCTTCTACCGGATTGACCTCTGCGATATTAAATTTTTCAAATACGCTGAGTAATTGCTTTGCTGTTAGCTCAACACCGTTTTTATAGCTGTCCACTGTTGCACTTTCCACTGCCAGCGCCGCATCCAAACTATCTTTAACTGCTAGCAATTCACCACTAAATTTCTCCAGTGCAAACTTACGTGCCTTATCCACATCTTCAAAAGAACGACGGCGAATATTTTCACCTTCTGCCTTTACATAAAGCACCTGCGCTTTTGCCTCTTCTAGTTCTGCCTTTAATGCCTCAATCTGCGCCTCTAGTGTTAATTCAGGCGCCTCTGTTTCGGTGTTTTCCGCTTGTGATTCAATATTTTCGTCTTGTGTGTTTTGTTCGTCTGACATTGGTTTCCCTGTTCTTAAATTAATCCTGACTTTTATATGGAGATACAACCATTAATTTCAAGGCAGTTACCTCATTTTTATGTGCTTAATAGAGGATTCAGTTATTTCACTATTATTTGTTATAGGTCAAATAGTCGATTCTTCATCGGTGGGATGATTAATTACTGTCACATTTTTTAACCACGAGGTAAATAAAATGAAAGTATGGCTAGATTTATTATCAACTGATTATGGACTAATGAGCTTTATCGTTATTCTCGTAATCATTGTTGCAATGTTGGGCTTTGCTTATTTTGTTGTAAAACACCTAAGCAAATAGTGAGTATTATTTTGTTCTAAGATGATATTGCTGATAACGCATGACTTTTTAGGCAGTGACTTTCAAAATAGCCTCTAGTACTGAAGCAACAGAAGGCGTTTGTTGCACGCCACCTAAATTGATAGCCTTGCTATGAATGGAAGCCATAACACCTGTGCGTGCAGGATTTGTATCCGTATAAATAGCTACAGTTGGCTTATTTAGCGCAGCACTTAAATGTAAAAGCCCTGTGTCCACACCAATCGCCAAACGTGCCTTTTCAATAATGCTGGCCAACTCCCCAATACGCAGCTTTGGCAGCACAACAACATTATCAGTCGCGCTAGCCACTGTTTGCGCACGCTGATGTTCTGCTTCCGTTGACCACGGCATCACCAGACACAGCTGCTGCGTTGACAGTGCATTCGCCAACATTATCCAATGAGAAGTTGGCCAAAGCTTGCTATCTTTACTGGTGCCGTGTAAGCCCATTGCAAATGATTGGGGTAAAGCAAAATCAAACACATGACTAGGCGCGGTAATACCATAGTTGGGCGCGTTATCAACCAGCAGATAGCCGCAAGCTTGTGCAGCCAGTTCACGATTGCGTGTCACCGCATGCTGATCGCGTGCGACAGGATGCTGGTTGTCGTAAAAGTAACTTGCCAGAGATTCACGTGCAGAAGATTTATCCATACCACTTTTACGGCCTTGCGCAAAAGATGACATAAGCGCACTTTTAATCAATCCCTGTGTATCAATGATTAAATCATAAGGCTGTTGAGATAGTTTTTTCTTAAAACTGGCTATCTCACACCACGTTTGTTGACTAAACAATTGTTTTCGCCAACGTCTTACAGCAACCGTAAATACCTGCTTAATGGCGGGATGCAACCTAGGAATATCAGCAAAAGCCTCTTCAACCAGCCAATCAATATGGGCATCAGGATGCTGTTTTAAAATATCGGACACAACAGGTAAATTGTGAACAACATCACCTAACGACGATGTTTTAACCAGTAAAATGCGTTTCATGGCGCTATTTTCGCATACAATCAATACTTTTCTAGCTGGATTAACGAGTCATTGAAATTTGCATTCATAATTTTTAAGTACTTTCCGTTCGGAGGCATGCAACGCGACATGCTACGTACAGCTAATGAACTGGTTAAATGTGGACATAAAGTGGAAGTGTTCACTTTGAGTTGGCAGGGAGAGGTCCCTGAAAAGATGGCAGTACACCTATTGCCGCAAACTGGTTGGTTCAATTATCGGCGATATCAAAAATTTATTAAAGCCACTTTTGATAGGATTCAACAAGGTAACTTTGACTATATTATTGGCTATAACCGAATGGCGGGGCTGGATGCACACTTTGCGGCTGACCCTTGTTTTATTGAAAAGGCACACACGCAACGTAGTTTTTTATATCGTTTAATACCAAGGACGCGGTGGTTTTTGGCATGTGAAAAAGCAGTTTTTTCAGTGACATCAGTAACACATATTTTGGCAGTTTCGCTGGCTGAAAAGCGCCACTTTCAACAATGGTATGGTTTGCAAGACGAACGATTTCACTATATACCACCCTATCTTTCATCTGAGCGATTTGCCTTAGAAAACAAAGTGAAAATGCGACAATATTTGCGAACTCTTTTTGGTTTTGGCGACGCTGATTTTGTGTATTTATTAACAGGCTCTGGCTTTTCAATAAAAGGCTTAGATCGCGCTATTCTAGCCTTAGCTGCAATGCCGGAACAGTTGCGTATTAACACTAGGCTAGTAGCTGTTGGCCAAGATAATCCAAAGCAGTTTGCCAATATGGCAAAAAAACTGGGTGTGCAATCAAACGTGATTATCGCCAAAGGACGAACAGATATCCCAAGATTGATGCAAGGTGCTGATGTTTGTGTGCATCCAGCTTATCGAGAAAATACTGGTTTGGTTATATTGGAAGGCATGGCTTGTGGTGCGCCTATGTTGGTGACAGAGAGCTGTGGCTATGCCAATCATGTTGAGGCGGCAGAGGCAGGTATTGTGTCTAAAATGCCTTTTAGTCAGCAGCAATTTAATGCGGAATGGTTGATGATGCGCGAAGCATTAGCCATGGACGTTAAATCTAGACCAAAGTGGGCAGAAAACGGATTAACATACATGACTGCTATTATGGCCGCAAATGATGGCAGTGCAGAGGCGCGAATTCTAATCGATCTGGCGCAAAAGAAGTTGAATAAGGCGCATGAATAAAAGAATGAGATTTCAGCAAAAAATACGATTTGAAATGCCAATCAGTTTGCGTAAAGCACTGGGTAACGGACAACCGTCTGACACTTTCGAAAAAGCGATGAAATTAGCTGGCAAAGCATTTCGTGACGTGCCAGGCCGCAAGACCAGTCAGGTGAAGCTACAGGGCAAGCACTATTTTATCAAGCAACATTTTGGCGTGGGCTGGGGCGAGATAGTTAAAAATATACTATCATTTAAAAAACCAATTTTAGGTGCTATGACTGAAGTTGAGGCAATTCAAAAAGTGACTTCTTTAGGTATTGCAACAACCCCTTTAGTGGCTTATGGACAGCGTGGCTGCAGTCCTGCAAGCCTACAATCTTTTGTGATGACAGAAGATTTGGGGGATATTATTTCTTTAGAGGATTTATGTGCCGACTGGAAAAATAATCCACCAGAGCCTGAATTAAAGCGTAAGCTGATTATTGCCACTGCTAAATTAGCAAAGACTATTCATGAAAACGGCGTCAATCATCGTGATTTTTATTTATGTCATCTTTGCTTGGATGCTCAATACATCCATGATCAAGATTTAACAAAGATTAAGCTTTATTTGATAGATCTACATCGTGTGATTATTCACAACAGACCATCAATAAAAGCTAATATGAAAGACATCGCTGCTTTATATTTTTCTAGTTTAGATGCTGGTTTGACAGCGAGAGATTATCTTCGCTTCAAACGGTATTATCAGCAACAATCGAGTCAGTTTTGGCATGCCGTAGAAGCGAGAGCAAGCAAGCTTTATCTCAAATTTAAAAGTGAAAAGTTTCAAAAGAAACTCAGGCAACAGCGCAGTAAATTAAATTGAGTGGTCAGTCGTCTTTTTTGAAGGTGCAGGCGTTATCTAATTGTTTTGAGTGTGCGATAAAAATAAGATTAACTTAAAAGAAGTATCAAAATGGTAAACAAAACAATCATCGCTACAGTTATTGCTGCATTTGCATTAACAGGGTGTGCCAATATGTCAGAAACACAAAAGGGAACAACTAAAGGTGCTGCGATTGGTGCAGGTGTTGGTGCTGTAGTTGGCGCTGTTGCTGGTAAGGGTAAAGGCGCTGCGATTGGCGCTGCGGTAGGTGCAGGTGTTGGTGCTGTTGCTGGTAATGTGTGGTCTAAAAAGATGGAAGCACAGAAGCAAGAAATGGAGGCCGCAACACAGGGCACTGGCGTACAAGTCACACAAACAGCGGACAATCAATTGAAGCTTGAAATACCGAGTGATATTTCGTTTGCAATTGGTAGTGCGCGAGTGGATTCAAATTTTCAAATTGTGCTAGATACTTTTGCCGCAGGATTGGTGCAAAATCCAGTTACAACGCTCACGATTATTGGGCACACAGACAGCTCTGGTTCAGACGCTGTTAATAATCCACTATCATTAAGGCGCGCAAATAGTGTGCGAGATTACTTGGGCACTAAAGGCGTTGTATCTAGCCGCATCTCAACAGAAGGACGTGGCTCGCGCGAACCATTGGTTGCGAACGATACAAAAGCGAACATGGCTAAAAATCGCCGTGTTGAGATTTATGTTAAAGAGTCTGTGACATCAGAAGCCACAAGCAACTAATTAAATGTTCAATAAACAAAAAACCGAACTTATTGTGTTCGGTTTTTTATATTCCCAATTGCGCGTTCATCGATTCACTTTAGATTTCCTACTTATTTTATAACGATTGTAATTCCAATAATATTGACTTGGATGTTGTGCTATTTGGGTTTCAATCGCTTTGTTCAGTAAGTCTGGGGTTGCAATAGAGGTTACATGGCTTAAGTGTAAAATATAGCCTTTGCCATTGGATAGGCGCTCACCGAAAGCCATGATGACGGTAGCGCCTGTTTTTTCTGCTAACTTGCTAGCTAATGTCATTGTGTATGCTGGTTTGCCAAAAAAATCTGCCCAAACACCTTCCCCGGCTGCTGGAATTTGATCGGGCAATATGCCAATCGCCTCTCCTTTTTTTAAGGCTTGAAGTAGTTTTCTTACACCATTGGTATTGGCTTCTGCTAAGGTGATGTTGTGGCGTTTACGATTGCTAACAAGCGGGACCAACCATTTTTTTTTGGGTGGACGATACAAGACTGTGATTGGGTGATGTAATGCATAATACAAAGAAGTAATCTCAAAACAACCCATGTGGGGCGTAAGGAAAATAATACCTTTATTGCGTTTTATTGCGGCCTCTACCTGTTGCCAACCTTCAACATGCCGCATCAATTGCGCAATTTTTTGATTATTGCTATACCAAATAAAAGGTGTTTCTAAAATTGCTTTGCCGATTGCAATAAAGCTTTGTTTGACCGATGTATTGATTTGATTTGAAAATAACTGGCTTTGCTTAATATTACTAACCGTGCGAGATTTTGCCTTTAGCGCAAACAAAAACAGCGTGCGGCCCAATACACTGCCTAATAAATGCAATATAGATAAAGGTAGTAAGGATAACGGTTTAAGGATAAGTCTCAACATACGTTTGCCATTATAAGCGCAAACAAGATTAACGCATCATTTGCTGATTGATGGCTGATATAATGCCAACATCAGAATAGATATGCGATGAAATCATCGTTTCAGTGTGAACATTACTTGCAATTATTACACAACATCAAATGCATGATTTGGGGCGGTTGATATTGCTAAATATTCAGTCATTGGATTTTATTATTGAACGATTGTTTATCAATCGACAAAACATGCCGCAACAAAAAAATGCTTACACTAGTGCGAACAGTATGATGTTAAAAGTTGATTAAATACTATGCAGATAATAGCGAAAAAAGAGAATGCCAGTTTGTTAGCCAGTTTTGGCATTCACACATCCATGCTTACCTTAGATGATGCCAGTAGTTTAACTGCTTTAGAAGTGGTACGTTATGTGCCTAAACGTCGTTGTGTTTGCAAGGCGATTTGGCGTGGGAAGCCGGTGTATGCCAAGCTTTTTTTTGGTCAAAAAGCTGCACATTATGCTTTGCGAGATGTGCAGGGTATTGAGGCGCTTCAAAAAGCAAAAATATTAACCCCGGCAATATTAAAGCAAGGTGCGCTGGCTTATGATCAAGCCTATATCGTTATTGTTGAAGCTATTGCACATTCAGAAAATGCAGAAGACATTTGGAAAAATGCCAACGATTTTGTGCGTATTGAACTAGCGCATCAGCTAATACAAACTATAGCCCAACACCATGAAGCTGGTTTATTACAAACGGATATGTATTTGAAGAACTTTTTAATTCAATATGATGCTATTTACACCATTGATGGGGATGGTATTCGTACTTTTAAAAAGTTGTCTTTAAAGAAAACGCATCATAACCTTTGCCAGCTATTGTCAAAATTTGATGTGTTAACGCTTGATGGGCACCTTTCTTCTTTGTTAGAACAGTATGCAAATGCTCGACCATGGCATCCACCAATCAATCCGAATAAGCTTAAATTATTGATTGATGCGGCAAGAAAAAAAATAGCATCGGCTTATGCGGATAAAAAAGTATTTAGACAATGTACTGATGTGACTGTCAGTAATAGAAGCGGTACATTTGTTGCGATCAGTGCGGACGCTATAACGCCTGATTTTCCACAAACTGCAATAGCGCTAGACGCTTATTTTACGCCTGCGCATCTCATAAAAAATGGCAATACTTGCACAGTCGTATCTGCCCCAATAGGCGCGCTTGATGTGGTGATTAAACGATACAATATTAAGCATATTTGGCACAGAATTAGCCGCACACTGAGGCGCTCTCGAGCCTCTATTTCTTGGTCAAACGCACATCGCATGCAACTGTTAGGTTTGCTTACAGCAAGACCGATAGCCTTGGTAGAAACAAAAAGATTCATCTTTAAAGATAAGGCTTATTTTTTGACCGAATATGTAGATGCTCCAGATATAGCAGACTTTTTTGCAAATACTCAGGATAAGCAGCTACGATCAGAAGCAATTAAACAAGCTGTACAATTGTTTTATCGGCTGTATTTATTACAGCTATCGCATGGCGACATGAAAGCAAGTAATGTAAAAGTGCTGTCAGATGGCAAGCCATTGTTGATTGATTTAGATAGTATGCGCCAACATCGGTATACTTTTTTTGCAAAAAAAAATCATGCACGCGACATTAAGCGGTTTATGCAAAATTGGAAAGACACGCCTTCACTGTATAATGCGTTTATGAAAGTATTTCAAGTTGTTTATGTCGATCACGCACCATTGCGAATGGCACAAATTTTAGAATAATCACACTGAGTTAAATAACATGATTGTATTGGGTTTATCTGGCGCTTTAAGCCATGACGCATCTGCCGCTATTTTGGTTGATGGAAAAATAATCGCAGCAGCAGAAGAAGAGCGCTTTCTTCGCGATAAACATGCTAAAAATAAGTTTCCATACGAAGCGGCAAAGTTTTGTCTCAAGCAAGCGGGTGTGAACCCTGAGGATGTTGATATTGTTGCTTTTCCTTATGCAGAAATTCCATTAAATACCAAAGCACGCTGGCACTTTGCAAAGCGGCATTGGTATGCGCCAGATCGCGCTTTAGATGCGATTTTTAACGGTAATCGCCGTTTTAGACGTAATCGTGATAAATCACTTGCATTAATGAAAGAGTTGGGCTTAACCAATGCTAAATTTGTACCTGTTGAGCATCATTTGTCACACGCTTCTAGTGCCTATCATTTAAGTGGCTTTACAGAAAAAACCGCCATTATCGGCATTGATGGTAAAGGTGAATATGCGACTACCTTCTTTGGCTACGGTGAACATGGCAACATTCACAAAATTAAAGAGTTTTATGACCCAGATTCCTTAGGCGGTTTATATGGCGCGATGACGGAATATTTAGGTTTTGATATGTTGGACGGCGAATTTAAAGTCATGGGGATGGCACCGTATGGCGACCCAACTAAGTATGATTTATCTGATTTGGCTAAGTTTGAAAATGGCGAGTTGATTGTTAATACGAAACTAGTCAATGTGGTGGGTTTACGTCGCTACAAAGAAAATGGCAAAGGCTATTATTTCACCCCAGAACTCATCAAACGCCTTGGTCCAAAACGGCATGGCGATGAAATTGACGATCCCTATATCCATTACGCGGCTTCTATTCAAGCGCTGTTAGAAAAATTAGCGCTAGAAATGATTGAATATTACCTAGGCGATATTATTCGTGAAACAGGCAAGATCGCAATGGCGGGCGGTGTGGCGCTGAATGTGAAACTCAATCAACGTATTATTAGCTTGCCCTATGTCAAAGAGCTGTTTGTGCAACCCGCTTCAGGTGATAATGGTACTTCACTTGGTGCCGCCACATACGCGGCACATTTGGCTGGCGAAACTATCCATAAAATGGAACACGCTTATCTTGGCCCTTCGTTTACAAATGAAGAATGTATTGCAGCTTGCGAAGCACATCCAGAAAAACCAGTGTTTACCCGTGTTAAAGAGGGCCCTAAAAAAGCAGCTGAATTGTTAGCAGCGGGCAATCCTCTGGCTTGGTTTCAGGGGCGAATGGAATTTGGACCACGCTCACTTGGTTGTCGTAGTATTCTAGGAGACCCTAGTTACCCTGGTGTTGCTGATCGGATAAATGCACAAATTAAATACCGTGAACGCTGGCGCCCATTTTGTCCCAGTATGCTAGATACGGTGGCAGAGGATTTATTGCAAACTAGCCATCCTGCACCTTATATGACCTTTACCTTTGATGTGAATCCGGCATGGAATGATCGCATTCCTGAGGTTGTGCATGAAGATGGTACTGCCCGTGCGCAAGTGGTCACACGCGAGACCAATCCGCGCTATTATGCATTAATCGAACATCTAGAAAAGTTACGTGGCAATGCCGTTGTTCTCAACACCTCGCTCAATCGCCGTGGTGAGCCTATGATTTGTAGTCCGACTGATGCATTGAATATGTTTTATGGCTGTGACTTAGAGTATTTAATGTTAGAAGATATTTTGGTAACAAAAAAATGATTTATTTTAAGATGTAAGTGGTTATTTTTTAAAAAGAAATTGCATCTGATTATTTATGTTATTTGACGAAAATCCCTCTTTTAAGCGATAATCAGACGTTAATTAATTAAATTCTGCATAGTTTGCAGTATCAAATAAGTGAGTTGAATCAAGTATGAAACAATCCCATGTAGAAGTGACAGAACGCATCATTGAAGTAAGCCGTCCTACTCGTACTGCCTATTTACAACGATTAGATGAAATAGCGAATCGCGACAGAGGTGCAGATCGACTAGGTTGCGCAAATGTGGCACACGCTTTTGCGGCCATGCCAACAAATGATAAATTTAAGGTTGTGGCAGAAAAAGCGCCAAATATTGGTATTGTGACGGCATACAACGATATGCTGTCTGCGCATCAGCCTTATTGGTCATATCCAGGCATTATTAAAGATGAGGCTTCTAAGTTGGGTGCTACCGCCCAAGTAGCTGGTGGTGTACCTGCTATGTGTGATGGTATTACGCAAGGTGAGCCTGGCATGGAATTATCTTTATTTAGCCGTGACACCATTGCAATGAGCACTGCCATTGCGTTGTCTCATGATGTATTTGATGCCGCTTTATTATTAGGCGTTTGTGACAAGATTGTGCCCGGATTGTTGATTGGTGCTTTGCACTTTGGTCACTTACCCTGTGTTTTTGTCCCTGCTGGTCCAATGAGTACTGGTATTGATAACACCTCAAAATCAAAAGTGAGAGAGCAATATGCGCAAGGCTTAATTGGAAGAGAAGAATTATTGGCGTCTGAATCTGCTGCTTATCATGGCGCTGGAACCTGTACTTTTTATGGTACAGCAAACAGTAATCAAATGTTAATGGAGGCTATGGGCTTGCATGTGCCAGGCTCGGCTTTTATTCACCCGCATGATGGTATGCGAGAGCTGTTGACGCGTGAGGCAGTAAAAATGGTGTTGGAAAATACCAAACAAAAACATTACACACCGATTGGTAAACTGGTCGATGAGCATGTGATTGTCAATGCCATGGTGGCATTATTG
Source organism: Methylophilaceae bacterium (assembly GCA_018398995.1). Classification (NCBI taxonomy): domain Bacteria; kingdom Pseudomonadati; phylum Pseudomonadota; class Betaproteobacteria; order Nitrosomonadales; family Methylophilaceae; species Methylophilaceae bacterium. The sequence continues at coordinate 1,577,293 of CP073759.1, forward strand.
GCGACAGGGGGATCAACCAATCACTTAATTCACTGGGTGGCTATTGCGCGTGCTGCAGGCATTATCATCGATTGGACAGATTTCTACCATTTGGCAAAAACAACGCCATTACTTGCTAAGGTCTATCCTAATGGGATAGCCGATGTGAATCAGTTTCAAGATGCCGGTGGTCCAGCATTTATAATTCGTGAATTAATTGATGCAGGCTATATGTACCCAGATGTATTTACCGTTTCTTATGGCGGGTTGCGAGATTATGGCAAATTGCCAGTTCAAGAAGAAAATAAATTAGTGTGGAAAGATTTACCAAAAGAGAGTAAAGATGAGTTGATTGTGCGCAATGCAGAACATCCATTCGACCCTTCTGGTGGCTTGCGTTTGCTGAAAGGCAACCTTGGACGAAGTGTGATTAAAATTTCAGCAGTGCCAGAAGATCGTCACATTATCGAGGCGCCGGCCATTGTATTTGATGCGCAAGAAGAATTGCTTGAAGCATTTGATAGAGGTGAACTTGAGAGAGATTTTGTTGCGGTTGTCCGCTTCCAAGGACCAAAAGCCAATGGAATGCCAGAGCTTCATAAATTAACGCCACCTTTGGCTGTTTTACAAAATAAAGGCTTTATGGTGGCGATTGTCACAGATGGACGCATGAGTGGTGCATCAGGAAAAATTCCTGCGGCAATTCATTTAACACCTGAGGCTTCTGCGGGTGGCGCGTTAGCAAAAGTACGTACTGGCGATATTATTCGTTTGAATGCCAAAGTTGGTATGGTCAATGTGTTGGTGGATGAGGATGTGTGGGAAGAGCGTGAAGTCGAAGCACTTTCCGATGAAAAACGTCATGCTAACGAACATGGGATCGGACGCGAGCTATTTGGTGGCATGCGTAAAAATGTATTGTCTGCTGAAGAAGGCGCTATTACCTGGCTATAATTAGCTTGAAAATACAATTGATGCCGCATTGCATTCGCTAGTCGTACTTATCGTACTGCCTTCGCTCAAGTGCCTTGCCTCGATTGATTTTAAAGCTAATTCGACTACTTTAATGGTTATAAAGAATTTATTAAATCAATATTGAGAGAAATATGAATACATTAGATTTAGCAAAAGAAGGCCCAGTTATCCCAGTGATTGTGATTAACAAAGTGGAAGATGCTGTGCCAATGGCTGAAGCATTGCTTGAAGGGGGTATCAGAGTGTTAGAAGTAACACTACGTTCTCCAGTCGCATTACAAGCAATGGAGCAAATTGCTAAACATGTGCCTGATGCAATTTTGGGTTCAGGAACCGTGCGCAGCTTGCAAGATGCGAAAAACTCACTAGAAGTAGGTTGCAAATTTGCGGTCAGTCCAGGTTATACAGCAGCACTTGGTCAGTATGCACGTGAAATTGGCTTGCCGTTGCTGCCAGGGGTTTCAACTGGTTCAGAAATCATGATGGCAAATGCAGATGATTATTACTTTTTAAAACTATTTCCAGCGGTGGCTGTTGGTGGCATTAATTTGCTTAAAGGTTTTGCAGGTCCATTTGCGGATGTCATGTTCTGTCCAACAGGCGGTGTTAAAGTAGAATCTGCACCAGAATTTTTAGCGTTACCGAATGTGGTTGTATGCGGCGGCACTTGGTTAACCCCAGCTGACGCATTAGCGAATAAAGACTGGGCACACATTACCAAATTGGCCAAAGAGGCCAGTGCAATTAAAGCTGCTTAAGTTTCTCAACGGTAATACAAAAGTTTTGTACCAAAAGGTACAAAACTTTTTTCTTAATAAAAACAAAAATATATTTTCAAAGCTGTTTTGTGTAGAGGTAATCACCTTGACTGTAGAAGTAGGAAAATATAAAACAATTGTATTTGATTGTGATGGCGTTATATTAGATTCGAATATTACAAAGATAGATTCTTATTTTCGAACCGCCAAAAAATTAGGTGCGACGGATGCGCAAGCGCAGGCTTTAGTGGATCATCATGTCGAATTTGGTGGTATTTCACGTTATCCAAAGTTTGTTTGGTATATTACAGAAGTGCTGAAACAAGAGCCTACAAAAGCGCTTGTACAAGAGTATTTGGATGCATTTAGTCTAGCAGTGAGCAAAGGGTTGATGCGTTGCAAAATAGCGGATGGCTTACAAGCGCTGCGCGAAGCGTATCCAAACACCAAATGGTTGGTCGTGTCAGGTGGCGATCAACAAGAAATCCGAGACTTGTTCCACAAACGCGAGCTAGCCAACTTGTTTGATAGTGGTTTGTTTGGCAGCCCCGATAATAAAGACACGATACTCACACGCGAGATAGAAAGTGGCAATATTGTCTTTCCAGCATTATTTATCGGAGATAGTAAATACGATTACGCCTCTTCCAAACGCGCAGGGTTAGATTTTGTTTTTTTAAGTGACTGGACAGATGTGCCAGACTGGAAAGTGTTCACTAGTGAACATGGTATTCAAGTGCTACAGAATATTAATGCTTTAACGAAGTAAACATGTCGGCTTTTTGAAGTGCTTTCTAGTTGATTGTGGCAACGACACCAGCGACAACGTCGTCAGGAATCTATCTTTTAGTGCACAGTAACAATTAAAAATGTAACGCGCGAGAAAAACACGAAGCGCCAACCAATCAATCGCTTGCATTTAAATAACACAGATTATTGATAGCCGTTAGGGTTATTAAATTGCCAACGCCAAGCATCTCTACACATTTGATGGATATCAAACCTTGCAGTCCAGTTTAGTAACTCTTTTGCAAGATTGACATCTGCGTAGCAAGAGGCGATGTCACCAGGACGCCTCGGACATATTTTGTATGCAATTTTTCTATTACTGGCTTTCTCAAAAGCATGAATAACGTCAAGTACACTATAACCGATTCCGGTACCTAAATTGAGTGTCACTATGCCATGATTCTTTGTTGCATAATCAAGTGCTGACAAATGACCAATAGCCAAATCTACTACATGGATATAGTCTCGAACACCAGTTCCATCTGCGGTATCGTAATCACCACCAAACACATTAAGATAGTCATGTTTTCCAATTGCTACTTGAGTAATAAATGGCATTAGGTTGTTGGGCAAACCATTTGGATCTTCACCTATTAGACCGCTCTCATGAGCGCCTACTGGATTAAAATAGCGCAAAACAGCAATAGACCATTTTGCATTTGATTGGTGTATGTCATTCAGTATTCTCTCTATCATCAGCTTGCTAGTACCATAAGGGTTTGTTGTTGCCCCAACTGCAGAAGTTTCATTAATCGGCATTTTATTAGGTGCCCCATATACGGTAGCAGAAGAGCTAAATACCAAATTGAACACTTTGTTCTCGTCCATGATTTCGCATAGTGTAATCGTACTTAAGATATTGTTATCGTAATATTTTAAAGGTTCGGCCATAGATTCACCGACCGCTTTAAGACCAGCGAAATGAATGACAGCTTCAATCTTATGCTTATTAAACACCTCGCGTAACGCAGATTTATCGCGCACATCCATTTGGTAAAAAATAATTTTTTTACCAGTAATCGACTCCACACGTTTTAAGGATTCAGCTTTGCTGTTGCAGAGGTTATCAATAGCCACAATTTCAACGTTAGCATTTAAAAGCTCAATGCAAGTATGCGAACCGATGTAACCTGCTGCGCCTGTGATTAGAATCATATTTTGATTGATGTATTTTAGGTTGAATGTAACTATTGAAGATCAGTTAATTTTTCTGCAAACATCCAATCCATTTGTCTTGGTTTGGCTCCGCAATGACTAACTTTATATCCAGCTCTGGTGAGAAAGTCTTTTACAAACTCACGGGTTCTAAATTGCTCGCCATCACCGCGGTCTGCGCGAAAATCATGGGCTGAAATAATGATCCTTTTAATGTTACTATAGTCAGCTATCATCGGTAACAAAAATTTTTCCCCACCTTCTATATTAATTTGAAGTAAGTCAACTTCCTGAATTTGGTATTTGGATAAAAATGTAGGCCAATCGATGCTTTGTACTTCAATGTATCCTCTTTCACTGGTAGATACTGCAGTGTAATTAATTGCGCTATTTAAAAACAAACTCTCATGATTAGCATTTATTGCCAGATTACAAGCAGTGTAAGTGTCTTTTTGATTGAAAGTGTTACTTAAAAGCTCGTATAAATAAGGCTGTACTTCAATACCAATATAGCGAATATCATTCGCTTTATTAGCCAACCAGATAGCCTCATGGCCTAGGCCAGCCCCTACACAGACAACAACATCATTTTCTTTTGGCATGTAATGTTGATAATAGTAGCGTGTGCAAAGTTTATGAAGACTTTTCTCGCTTAGATATTCGGTATGATTTCTCAGATAGACCCTACTATTTCCCACCATCTGAAATAAAAACCCTGTTTTATTGCAATAACGAGTCTGTACTTTGCTTGAGATGGCTTTTTGAAAGGCTTTAAGTTTAAGTGTAAAAGATTTGCTCAATAAATTCATTTTGTCGGTTTCAGTATTTAGTATATTGCTTTTGTTTGATGGTGTTTGTAGAAAGAAATTATAAACTTTTTAAAATAAGGCCATCTTAAAATAATTGATTTATCAAGCTTAAATGCTTGGACAAAGAAAATATTATTTTGCAAATGCCTATTACTTTCATGACTCACCCTAGATAGTGATAGGAGCCTTTGAACTAAAAATGGTTTTTTTAATGATTGTAACGCTTTTGGTATGCGATTAATGTTAAACACTTCTTCTACAAGGTGTAAACCAACACTTTCTGAATATTCAACGTTATGCCTTAAGCTATCATCATGTTTGTGGATGTTAGCTAGTGGAAAACTTAAAGTGCTACAATTAAAGTTAACCAATGTATAGGCAAACATAGCTAAATCTTCTGAATTCCTAAAATGTTCTGGGTAGACGTAATTGGTGAATATTGAATTATGCATGACACAGGCACCATTTGAGATGCTGATGGTTTTGTCTATCAGGTATGCCTTTAATTTATCATAAGATGATTCTGGTAATTGGTTGGGAAGGTGCATCTTTTTCTTGCTATTTTGATTGATTGAAACGTGCCCACCAATCACAAATCGACTTTCTGGATTTTGTTTTAAATGCAATCGAATGTTATATATAGCGTCGGTGTGTAGTTCATCATCAGCATCCAGAAAAATTAAATAGTCCCCTTTTGCAAGACGAATACCTTCATTTCTAGTTGAGGCTAGGCCGCCATTTTGTTTATTTATTACGAGTATATTGTTATATTTTAAAGTTAAACTAGCTAGTAAATCCGCCGTTTTGTCGGTAGAACCATCGTTTATAATGATTAGCTCACAGTTCTCATCTAACTGCTTATGAGCGGATATAATTGCCCGCTCTAGTGTGTGCGCATAATTGTAAGCTGGGATAATAATGCTAATTACAGGTGCTTGAATATTAGGCATTATCTTGCTATCGCATTTCCTGTTTGAGGTAGATGAGTACACTCTTCTTGGCTTTTGCGTCATTAAATTGTTTAATCAATTGATAGTCAGGTAACTGACTTTCAATCAGAACTTTTGCTTTATTATCTTTTTTGGACGATTCAATTAAAAGATAGTCATGATGAGTAATGCTATTATTATCAATCATGCTTTGTATATAAGATAAGTTCTCGAAAGTGCCGATAAAGTCGGCGCCTGCATAGTAGCGCATTCTAGCCTGGTCATAAAAAACGGGTTTATTGTTGACATTATCTGCAATTACCCAAGCCACTGCTTCTTGCATAAAGTTATGCCCTTGTTTTTTAGGCAGAATATTTTTTAAACCGCCACCAAACATAAATAGTACGAGTAGTAGCGCTAACCAGTGCATTTTGTTGTTTTTTGTTTTCTGAAATAAGAGTTCTGCAAAGTAAAACGCGGCAAATACCATTAAGATAAAACTAAACGCGAGTACGTAGCGGCCAGATAATACAAATACTTTTGTAATAATCAAACCCATACTGATAGTTGCAATGATGGCAACGGCGCTTAATACTTGGAAAGATTGGTGATTGAATAAACGCTGATTATTTTTAATCCCAAACGCGCTTAAGCATACAACTATGAAACCAGTGGTACTAATTGTTTTAGCAAATATGGCAAACAATAAAGTGAGTAATAGACCAATAGTTGCAAACTCTTCCAAATACTTTCCTAATACTTGAGTTGACATAATTACTGATTTTTCATTTAAGTTAGCTGTCAATTGTTGCCATAAATTGATTGTGAATACCTCGTTTAGACGACCTAAAATTTTTGTAGATAGACCATCATTAAATGCAAAAATGAGCAAAATAATCATTGCTAAGCCAATATTGATGACATTGGCAGTTAATAATTTACCCCATTTTTGTTTGATATTGCATTCTGTTTGGAATAGTAGAGAGAGTGGTAAAAACAGCAAATACAGAATCCCTTCAATTCTAAATAAGGTTGCTACGATAATGGATAGTTGCCAGAGTAAGGCATCTTTAAACTGAGACTCTTGGTAAAACCGAATAAAAAACACGATGCTCAATAAAAAGAACGCCCAAAAGCCTTCATCACGTATCAGCATTTCTAGCACACTGCCAATCATATATTGTGCGCTTAGCCAAATAAGCGCCGCTGCAATGACTTGCTTTTGTTTGCCACCAGCAAGCTTTACGATTGCTACAAAGCTGTAACTGGCAATGCCAAAAAAGATGATGTTTAATAGTTGTGCTGAACTATGTACACCCAATTGACTAATTTTGTTGACTAGTGCAATGCATAGGGCATAAAAAGGCCAGTTAAAAATTTCAAAACCTGCCTGCCAGTCACCCATGCTGAATAATTTGGCAGCTTCTAAATACAATACAGAATCAGGACTTATCGCACCATGCTGAATGTATTGTACTTGCACGCAGATGAGCATCCCCAATAGTATAATCCAAAAATGTAACTGATTAAGCGAGGCTTTTTCTAATTTATCTAACATTTTCTGCATATTCTTGGTTCAGATCTTTGATGATTTTTTCAGGTGTTATTTGTTTCAGGCAGTTTAAATGGCTAAGCGGACATTCTCGTTTAAAGCAAGGGCTACATTCCAATGCTAAATACTCTATTACGGCATCTGGATGCATGGGTGGTGTATGGTGCGGGTCGCTTGAGCCATAAATGGCAATCAGCTTTTTATCTAATGCGGCTGCGACATGCATTAATCCAGAGTCATTGCTGATGACGGTATGGCATAGCGACATGATGTCGATGGCGTCGCCAAGTTTGGTTTTTCCACCCAGATCTATACATTTATTTTGCGTAAGTTGGTTGATTTGACTGGTCACAGGTATGTCTTTATCTGAGCCAAATAAGATGACTTGCCAGTTGTTTTGTAATGCGTGGCTGGCCACCTCTGCATAGTGTTCAGCTGGCCAACGTTTGGCTTCCCCGTATTCAGCGCCAGGACAAAGACCTAGGATTTTTTGATCAGAAATGTTGATGCCTAAGTTTGACAGCGCGTTGAGAGCATTCGCTTTGTTCGCTAGTAATGTTGGCTGTGGAATTGAGCACAAGACTTGTCCATTATCTAAACCTAACGCAACAAATCGTTCTACTGTTTTGGGTAATGTTTTTTTATCTAATGGCCGAATATCGTTTAATAGTCCATAACGCATCTCGCCTAAAAAACCAGTGCGTTTTGGGATGCCAGCCGCGAAAGGTAAAACAGCCGATTTTAGAGAGTTAACTAGTGAAATAGATTGGGTGTAATGCTCACGTTTTAAGCGATATCCAAACCGAATGCGCGCGATTAAACTGAGTTTGCCATGTTTGAACGGCAAAGCAATTTTATTTGACACTTCAGGCATACGCTCTAGCAGTGGTAATGTCCAAGCGGGTGCCGCAACGTCGATTTGTATGGATGGATTTTTTTGTTTAAGTAATTGAAATAAGCTATGCGCCATGACCATGTCGCCGACCCATGAAGGGCCCATTACTAATATTTTCTCAGGTGACATAGACTGGTTAGCTATTGAGTTTTTCAATGATATTGGTAGTACTGCGGCCTGCGACTAAATCAATCAGCGCAATTTCTCCACCCCAAGATTCAACTTCTTTACCACCGACCACTTGATTGGCACTGTAATCACTCCCTTTGGCAATGACATCGGGCTTAATGGCATTGATTAAGTTCAGTGGTGTGTCTTCGTCAAATAAAATCACCGCATCGACAGATTCGAGTGCTGCCAAGACGCGCGCTCGATCAGTTTCGCTCACTACTGGCCTTGTTGGCCCTTTAATCGCACTCACAGAGCGGTCGGTATTGAGCCCTAAAATAAGTTTATCACCTCTTTTTTTAGCGGCCTCTAAATAAGTCACATGTCCTGCATGCAGTAAATCAAAGCAGCCGTTGGTAAATACAATCTTTTGCTTGGCTTTTCTCCAATTAATCACTCGTTCAATCAGTTGAGTCAAATCACATACTTTATGGACTTGCGTGCTGTTTTGTTGCAGGGCAAGTGCTTCAACTAAGGCTTCGCGGGTAATAGGCACCGTGCCTACTTTGCCAACAACAATGCCAGCAGCTAAGTTTGCAAGTTGTAAACTTTCTAACGGTGACAGTGCATAAAATAAACCAGCGGCTAGTGTGGCGATAACGGTGTCGCCAGCACCAGAAACATCAAATACTTGTTGTGCAGTTGCAGCAATTTGGTGAGTTTCATTTTCAATGAGCGTAATACCTTCTTCACCACGAGTAACAGCTAAAAAATCAATACCCAAACAATTTTTTAGTGTTATGGCTTTATCAATTAAAGCGGCGTCTTCTATTTGTGTTCCACAAGCCTCTGCCGTTTCTTTTTTATTTGGTGTTAGCGCGGTTGCGCCTTTGTATTTACTATAGTCAAGCCCTTTTGGATCAACCAATACGGGAATGTTGTGTGCGCGGCAGTAGGTAATAATATGCTGACAAATCACATTGCTCAGCAAGCCTTTTGCATAGTCAGATAAGACGACGATGCTAGGCTGACGTGCAAGCGCACTGTCAATACTCGAGATGAGTTGCTCGTTCTCTTCGCTATTGAAAGCAGTTGTAAGTTCTTGATCGAGCCGCAGCATCTGTTGATGGCCGCTAAGGATGCGTGTTTTGGCGATAGTGGGGCGATGTTGTGAACGCACGATACCGCTGGTATCGACATTAATCGCTGCTATGCGCTTTTGCAGGGTGTCGCCTTCTGTATCGTGACCGACGCAACCAATAATATGTGTTTTAATACCCAGCAAAGCTAAGTTGGCTGCCACATTTGCGGCGCCGCCGGCACGTTCGTTTTGCTCATTTAATAGCACAATAGGCACTGGCGCTTCAGGTGAGATACGACCAACATTGCCTATTAGGTAGCGATCTAGCATCACATCACCAATCACAAGGGCGTGGCCGGCTTGGCTACCAAACGATTTAACAGTGTTTAATAAATGTTGGAGCATGATGTTATACGTCTGACTCTAAGATTTCACACAAGCAATGACCGATAAAAATATGGGCTTCTTGAATACGTGCGGTAACACTAGAGGGCATGATTAAATTATAGTCGCAAATAGCAGTTAATTTGCCGCCTGTGCCGCCAGTTAAACCGACAGTAAACGCGCCGATTGTTTTGGCCGCTTGCATCGCATTGACTACATTGGCACTATTGCCTGATGTGGTAATGCCAATCACCAAGTCTTCTGGCCGACACAATGCTTCTACCTGGCGCGCAAAAATATAGTCATAGCCATAATCATTGCCAACTGACGTCAAGATGGAAGTGTCGGTTGTGAGTGCAATGGCAGGCAGTCCCTTACGCTCTTTTTTAAAGCGCCCAACAATCTCGGCAGCAATATGTTGACTATCTGCGGCGCTGCCACCATTGCCCATTAGTAAAATTTTACCGCCCGATTTGATACAGTTTTGCATAGCAATGCCAACATCGCTAATGTGCGGAAAAAGTGGCCCTAGCGCGCTAAACATGTCGGTGTGCGCAGCATGTTCACCTTTGAGGTAATTAATATAATCCATTAGCAGTATTGATCCTCTTGCATTAAATAGTGTTGCACATAATCTTTAATGCCTTCTTCTAGGCTATAAAAAGCTTTGGTGTATCCCGCATTGCGTAACTTTTGCATCGTTGCTTCGGTATAGTATTGATACTTGCCTTGCAAATCTTGCGGCATATCAATGTAAGTGATATCTGGTTCGTGCCCCATACTTTTCATGACGTTGGTAGCTAAATCTTTAAAGCTGCGCGCTTCGCCAGTGCCAATATTGTATATGCCATTCGCGGTTGGTTTGCCGCTTAAAGCTGTGGTGTAAAAGTGTGCCAGTACGGCTGCGGCATCTTTGACATAGACAAAATCGCGCATTTGCATACCATCTTCAACGCCTGCTTTTGTACCTTTAAACAGCTTCACGGTACCAGTTTCGCTAAACTGGTTGAACGTGTGAAAAGCAACACTCGCCATGCGCTCTTTGTGATATTCATTCGGACCATAGACATTGAAGAATTTAAAGCCAGCCCAGCTTGGTGGGCAAGGTTTATTATCTGCGACTTGCTTTAACACCCATTGGTCAAAAAAGTGTTTGGAATAGCCGTAACCATTTAATGGGCGTAACTTTTCGATAGAAGCGTCATCATAGCCTTGATTGCCATCACCATAAGTGGCTGCAGAGCTGGCATAGAAAAAAGGGATTTTATTGACAGCGCACCATGACCACAAATCTTGTGAATAATGAATATTAGATTCAACGAGTTTGTTAAAATCGCGCTCTGTGGTTGCGCTAATAGCGCCCATATGAATAACGGCTGTTACCCCTTCATTGTCATATAGCCAATCGAATAACTGCTCTTTATCTAGGTAAGTATTGTATTTGCGGTGGACTAGATTTTGCCATTGTGATTCGTGTGTGATGTCATCAACAATGACCAGATCTTCTTGTTTGCACTGTGTGTTGAGATGCCAAGCAACGATTGAACCTATCATGCCAGCGCCACCAGTAATCACAACCATAAAAGACCCTCAATAGTAAATAAATACATCAATTGGGGGATTATACCGTTTATTGATTTGCTCCCAAAGTTTTTGCGCGAGCTGCGGTGTCTCTTCCCATTTGTTTTGCAGCATCTGCATCCCATTCAGATGAGACCCAGCCTTGCAAATTTTCTAATGCAATTGTTGTCATCGCGTGTATCCACGCTTCATTTTCATTTAATGCTGGAATGTAATGATATGCACCGCCGCCATTACTTTGGAAAATCTCCCGACCTTCCATTGCAATTTCTTCTAGCGTTTCTAAACAATCACTGCTAAATCCGGGGCAAATGACATCAATTCGTTTGATTTTTTGTTTACCAAGCGTTTCTAAGGTGCTGGCTAAATAAGGCTTTAGCCATTCCTGCTTACCAAAACGTGATTGAAAGGCAATTTGATATTGACTGTCGTTTAAACCCAATGCTTCTGCCAGCAATCGGCCTGTTTTATGACATTCACAGTGATAATGGTCGCCTTTCATTAGGTGAAATTTTGGAACGCCATGGAAGCTCATCACTAATTTTTCTGGCTTACCATTGGTTTGCCAAAACGCATTCACACTTGCAGCAAGCGCCTGAATATAAGCAGGATGATCGTGGTAATGCTTAATTGTTCTGATTGCAGGTACGTTACGCATTTTCAGTAAAGTTTGCCAAACAGCATCTAAACTAGCCGCAGTACTGCTGGCCGCGTATTGCGGGTATAAAGGAAATACCAATATTTTATTGCAGTGTTGTGTTTTCAATCGCTCAATTGCACTTTGCATGCTTGGGTTGCCATAACTCATGCCTAACTCAACAGCAAATGGTGAGTTAATTTTTTGGGCCAGATAACCGCGCAATAATTGTGTCTGATTTTTTGCATGTACCAGTAGCGGGGAGCCTTCTTGCATCCAAACCTGCTCGTACTTTTCTGCTGATTTTTTTGGGCGAATGACCAAGATAATACAATTGAGTATCAACCACCAAATTATGCGTGGAATCTCAACTACCCGTCTATCCATTAAGAATTGTTTTAGATAAGGCCGTAATGCTTTCGCTGTTGGCGCATCTGGCGTACCTAAATTGGCAAGCAGAATGCCTACTTTTAGTTGGTCGCCATGTGTGTATTCTGGTTCAGTATTGTAAAAGGACATATATAGATTTCATTAATAAAAAAGTGCGTTATTTTGATAATGCATTAGACAACAGTTTAGCAGTAATATCGACAATTGGAATCACACGTTCATACGCCATGCGGGTTGGGCCAATGACGCCTAATGTGCCAACAACTTGTCCGTCTACTTTGTAAGGTGAGGTGACCATGCTGCATTCATCTAGCGGGCTGTAGCCACTTTCGCCGCCGATAAATATTTGCACACCTTCTGCCTTTTGGCTGTTGTCTAATAATTGCATCAGTGAAGTACGACGTTCAAATACATCAAATAGTTTGCGTATGGTGGTGACGTTAGTGGCTAACTCGTCTACATTTAATAAATTGCGCTCACCTGAAATAATCACATCATCTCTGTTTTTGGTGTCTTTTTTCTCATCGCTATCCAGTGCGGCAGCCATTAATCGACTAATATCCGCTTGTATTTTTTTAAGATCACTATGTAACTTGTGGCGGGCTTCTTCAAATGTTTGACCTGCATAATGTGTATTAAAATAATTACTGGCTTGTGTCAGATCGGAAGTTGAGTATGACGTATCGCTAAAAATAATACGATTTTGTACACTGCCATCGGTTGCAACAATAATCACCAAAATACGCTTGTCAGACAAAGGCATAAACTCTAGCTGTTTAAATACCAACGTTTTACGCTTTGGAATCAATATCATGCCGGCAAACTGTGTTAACTGTGAAAGCATGTCGGCGGCATTGTTAATGAGTTCTTTTTGGTCTGTTGATTGTAAGGTGCTTTCCAGTTGTTTGACTTGATGCAGCTCTAATGGTTTAACGCTCAACAAGGTATCAACAAAAAAACGATAGCCCCGTTGGGTTGGAATGCGGCCAGCTGAGGTATGCGGACTAGTAACAAAGCCATGTGCTTCTAAATCGCTCATGATGTTACGAATCGTTGCTGGACTTAAGGCTAAGCCAGAGTGCTGCAACAGCGCGTTTGAGCCCATCGGTTGACCATCACTGACATAATGTTCAACTAAGGTTTTTAATAATATTTGTGCGCGTTCGTCCAACTTGGTTATTCTCTAATGACTCTTAAGTTGGCATTTTGCCTGATTTAGTGCGTAGTTGCTACTGGTTGTAATTGCGTATCTGTGATTAAATTCTGACATGCAAACACAATTTAACACCGTTGCGATTATTGGAAAATTTATGCGTGAGTCTGCTGTTCAGCTAATGCGCAAAGATTTGGCTGATTTAGCACAGCATTTACAAGCCAAAAACATGACCGTTTTATTTGAAGTAAATACTGCTGAGCATGCGCAAATTGATCATTTTAAAACCATAGCGCTTGATGAAATTGGGCAAAAAGCTGATTTAGTGATTGTGATGGGTGGAGATGGCACCATGCTGAGCGCAGCACGTGCCTTGAAGAATAGTGCAGTACCATTGGTTGGAATCAATCGCGGCCACTTTGGTTTTTTAACGGATTTGCGCGCTGAAGAAATGTTGCAATCAATTGATGCTATTCTAGCGGGAGAGTACCAAACCGAGTCGCGCATGGTGCTGAATGCTAGTGTAATAAGAGATGGTGCAACGATTCTACAGAATCACGCTTTTAACGACATTGTATTAAAAAGTGGTTTGCGCCTCATTGAGCTAGAAGTCACCATTGATAATCAATTTATCCACAAACAGCGGGCAGATGGTTTGATTGTCAGCACGCCAACGGGCACGACGGCCTATTCCTTATCGGCTGGTGGCCCTATTTTACACCCTGGCTTGGACGCAATTGCATTGGTACCGATTTGTCCGCACACATTAAGCAATCGCCCATTGGCGGTGAACAGTAACGCCAAGATTGAGATTACGGTCATGCAGGTAGATGATGCACAGATTAGCTTTGATGGACAATCGCAGTTAGTGCTTAGCTTGGGTGATCGTGTGAAGGTGGAGCGTGCCGACGAAAGTGTGACATTGTTGCATCCTAGCGAGTATTGTTATTATGATATGCTGCGCAACAAACTTCACTGGGGTTGATTTTTGGCCTTAGTATGGTGTTGCGCCTTTAGTTCGGCTTGCCACACGAGGCATGCTGTCTTTGGTTCGCTGTCTTGTGATTGACGCCATGCTAAAGCAAAAAAGCACTAAATTGATCTATTAAAAACGATGATATAAAGACTAAATAATTAACCTATGTTACAAGCATTATCCATTCAAAATTTTGTAATTGTGGAGCAGCTAGATTTAGAGTTTAGCCAAGGCTTTACAACACTGACGGGCGAAACAGGCGCAGGAAAGTCTATCTTAATTGATGCGTTGTCGTTGGCGTTGGGGGCGCGCAATGAGGGCGAGGTGGTTCGCAAAGGATGTGATAAAGCCGATATCAGTGTGACTGTCGACATTCAAGATAATCAGCTGGCTCGATTATGGTTGAGTGATAATGAGATGGAAGCGACCAATGATGTGATTTTGCGCCGCGTTATTTATAGCGATGGACGTAGTCGAGGCTTTATAAATGGTGCTGTGGCAACGGTAGGGCAACTCAAAGAGATTGGCGAGTATTTGGTTGATATTTATAGCCAGAATGCGCATCATTCTTTATTAAATGGCAATACGCAGCGACAAATATTAGATGCATTTGCTGACAGTACAACGTTGGCCAAACAAGTGGGTGAACAATATAAAATTTGGCATCAGTTGCATATGCAGCAAGCTGAAATTGAAAAAAATGCCTCCGCTTACGCCGATGAGTTGGCAGAGTTGCGCGATAAGTTACGTGAATTGACGCAATTAGATTTTGATGCGCAAGCGTGGGATGCGTTACAGCTAGAGCACGCGCGCCTGAGTAATAGCGCAGAATTAATAGCAGGCGCACAGGAAAGTTTGCATTTGCTGAGCGAAGGTGAGCACGATGCACTATCGATGCTGGTGCATGTGCAGCAAAAATTATTGTCATTAGTCGCTTTGGATAACCAGTTGTCAGAGGCATCAGAAACCATTGATTCGGCGGTTATTCAACTGCAAGAAGCGACGCGTAGCTTAAATCGCTATTTACAACGTGATGATATGGATCCTGAACGATTATCGGAAGTGGAAAGTCGTATTCAGGCAGTGCACGGCGTTGCGCGAAAATATCGTGTTCGACCTGATGAGTTGCCGCAATTGTTAGAGACATGGCAAACGCGTATGGCCGAACTGGCTGCATTTGCCGATGATGGTGATTTAGCAAAACGGGTTAGTACCGCATTAGAGCATTACAGGCAATCAGCTAGTCAATTGAGTACGATACGGCTAAAAGCGGCACAAGCGTTAAGCGCCAAAATTAGCACAGAAATGCAACGTTTATCCCTCAGTGGCGGTCAGTTTCAAGTGGCACTTGAGCCTTGCGAGCAGTCAGTAAATGGTTTAGAGCAAGTTACTTTTTTAGTTGCAGGTCATGCGGGGGTAGAAGCGCGGCCACTGAATAAGGTTGCCTCAGGCGGCGAGCTGTCACGTATCAGCTTGGCTTTGCATGTTACAACAGCCGCACAAGGCAGTGTGCCCTGTATGATATTTGATGAAGTGGACGTTGGAATTGGCGGTGGTGTTGCAGAGGTTGTTGGTAAGTTACTCAAACAACTCGGTGAAAGTCGTCAAGTGTTGGTGATTACTCATCTTGCCCAAGTAGCCGCACAAGCCAAACAGCATTTACAGGTAAGTAAAACACAAACCGATGAAAAGACGCTCAGTCATATTCGATGTTTAAATGAACTAGAGCGCATTGAAGAGATTGCTAGAATGTCTGGCGGTTTGGAGATTACGGATGCAACGCGTAACCATGCCAAAGAAATGTTAGGATTATTGAATCAATAGCCGCTATTTATTTTCTAGCCTGTCTTCTAACTCGCCTATATAAGCTGTGAGTGTTCTGCCTGTTTCTTCTACTGCCGCCCTAAGGGCTGTTTCTGTTTCAGCTAGTTGAGCCTCAAGCTGTTGCTGGCTTTGCATGTTTTGTGTATTGAGCAGTTGTAATTCGGTTTCTAAATAATTGCGTAATTCAGTAAAGCGAGATGCTTCTGCCTGATCGGCTAATTGGCGTTGGGTTTCTAGCTCACGATTAAGGCGTTTTCTAAGGATGAGCGTTGAAGATTGCATATAGACCACAAAACTAATAAAAAGTAATGTGAGTATGCCTGTTAACGATAATAAAATAAGACCTAGCGGCGCTTGTATGTCGGTAAACAAAAGTGAGAGTGGTACGGGGTTGATAATGGCGGCCCAATTGAGAGCGGCAAACACAAACAATGTAACAATGACAATAAATAATACGGCGTTTAGCAATTTCATCTTTCACCCAATCTTTTATTAATCATTTATTGCACCAAACGAGCCGCTTCAATTGCTACTTTATACAGTCTTGTTTCTTCTGGCTCACTGATGCGTATACCCGTGCTCACTTGCCCACGTCTGCCCGCTTCAATTATCCCCCTAATTTGCAAGGGATTGCTCCGCGATAAGGCGCGTCCCGTTTGCGCGTCATACCGAATAACACGCACCTGAACGTTTTCAATTGGAAGTGTAGTATTGTTTTGCACGATGGCAATTAAATGGCCGCGGTTATCCGCAAGCACGCCAGATTGTAAATATTGATTGGGGTTGCGAGGGAAATCAAGACGCATTGCCCGAAAAGACGCCTCTTTGCCAATATCGGAATTGGAGCTTGCTGCCACTTGATAATGCTGTAGTGCAAGACGGGTATCCCCACGTTCTTCTGCAATTTGACCAAGAAACGCATGGCCTGGCGCTGTTGGTAATAATTCATTTGCTCGCTTTAAATAGGGCTCTGCTTCTTTTTTTTTGCCCATATTAAATAATGCGATGCCACTTTGAATGTGTGGTTTGAAGTAATCTGGCTGCATATTAATCGCTTTGGCATAGAAGCCCAAAGCAGTTTCAGATTGATTTTGCGTGAGTGCAATATCCCCTAATAGCTCCTGAAAACGCGCTTCACGTGGCTCACCAGCAATCGCCTTTTTGGCTAATGCGCTCGCTGTTGATAGATCACCTTTTTTTAGTGCCAGCAAAGCCTCGTCGTAAGCTTTATAAGCTGGTTGCGTTGCTTTTAAATACGCCACTTTTTTTGCATAAGTTTCTTGACCAATTTCTCCACCCGCACCTATCGTGGCAAGTGTCGCTTGATTATCCACTACGCGTTTTGGAGACGGCGGATGGCTCGCAAACAGACCGCTAATAAAGTCACTTTTTTTATCTTGGCTAAGCCGGACAAACGTTTCTTGCAAGCGCACTGCGGCACTAGGATCATAACCTGCTTTTTTCATGTACTGCATGCCATAAAAGTCAGATTCGCTCTCGGCATCGCGACCATACTTACTGGAAATTAACTGCGCACCAAGCTGAGAACCACCAACGATAAGGTTAGCATAGTCCGAATTTTGCGCACCAATACCAACGGCAATCATAGCGCCTTGTAAAAAGATGCCGCGCTCCATACTTTTTGCCCCATGGCGCGCAGCAGCATGTACAATTTCGTGCCCCATCACTGCAGCAAGCTCTGCCTCGCTATTCAGTTCGTAAAGTAGTCCACGATTAAATGCAATCTTGCCACCAGGCATCGCCCAAGCGTTTGGAACAGAGTCATTAATCACCACGAACTCATAAGGCAAATCTGGGCGATCAGAAACGGCGGCTAATCGTTTGCCAATGTTTTGTACATAAGCGGTTAGTTCTGGGTCAAGTATGTAATCCCCACCCTGTGACTGACGTGTTGGTGAGTAGTTTTGCGTGCCAATTGCAATTTCTTTTTGTTGAGAAACAAACTGGAACTCTGTTTTTTTGGTGACAGGATTGGTACCACAACTCACCAACACAAGTGATGCAATAAAAATAATTGCGAGCCTAGCATATTGTTGGCACTGCGCTTTGATGAAGAATGCCCTTTTAAAGGGGATTGTTTTCATCTCGCTATTTGGTTTATTCTTTCGAGCAGTTCTCAGAATTTCCATTACAAACGCCATAAATAATCAGTGAGTGTTCTTGAATTTTAAATCCACGCGACTCTGCTGCTTCTCGCTGTCTACGTTCAATTTCTTCATCGTAAAACTCTTCTACTTTTCCACATTTAACACAAACGATATGATCGTGATGGCCGCCTGCGTTTAATTCGAAAACAGCTTTGCCACTTTCAAAATGATGCCGTACGAGTAGTCCAGCATCTTCAAATTGTGTGAGCACTCGATATACAGTGGCTAAACCAACATCATCACCAGCATTCAGTAACACCTTGTAAACATCCTCTGCAGACAAATGCCGTTCATCACTTTTTTCAAAGAGCTCTAGTATTTTTAGCCTAGGTAGTGTTGCTTTTAGCCCGGCATTTTTTAAATCTTTTTGATCATGCATAATTTTACTCATTTCTCGAACTTTTTAGTTTTAGGCTTTTCGCCATCGTGTTATATTAACGGCAATTCAGGCATCTGTCTCCCTTAACATTTAAAACGATGAAAACTATGAACAATAATCTAAAATTTCTCACATTGTTGATGATGGTAACAGTTGTTGGTTGTGGCGGTGAACGTACAATTAAGCCTTTTAAGCTGGAGATACAACAAGGGAATGTCGTGACTTCCGAGATGTTGCTCAAATTGCGACCCGGCATGACTAAATCACAAGTGCAATTTATTCTTGGTACACCATTATTAGTTGATAGCTTTCACACTGACCGATGGGATTACTTCTATCAATTACGCAAGCAAGGTGAGATTGTGAGTCAACGGCGTGTTATTTTAGATTTTGATGGAGACGCATTGGCGCGTGTGCGCGGTGATGTTGTGCCACAAGGAACGAATATTGACGCACTTGTGCAGCAAGCGCAATCTGCGCCTAAGCCAGCTATGCCCATTACCGAAACAGATGAAAATGTAGGGTTGGTGACAACACCAATAGAAGCGCCATTAATAGAATCTGAACAATCAGTGACTTCCTCAGAAGCGATTTTGACAGAAAGCGCAACGGTAGCACCAGTGACAGAGGCCACTAAAGTGGAGTCAACTGCTGAGGTGATGCCAACTATGGAAGCGGCTGAAGCAGCTGTCAACCCGGAACTGTCCTCATTAGCCGAGACGGAGAGAGTTGAAGCGACAGCCGATTCCGTCGTTCAAGCAGAGCAAGAAGTGATTGAGATGCCTGTTGCTAGCGTACCAACAGTTGAATCGACACCTTTGCAAGCGAGCACAAATCTAGACGCACCAATTGATACGCCCGTAGAGAAGCGCTATGAATCGGCAATGCAAGAAGTTGATATGGCGGCTGAAGCGGAGCGTGCAGTACCGGTGTTAGTGGAATCCACAAATATTGTGAGACCTAAACTAAAAATGGATAGAGTCATGGTTCCTGCGCCACCTGAGGTAAGGTCGAGGTATCGTGTCACCCCTACGCAATCTGCAATTCCAACGCCGCCTGTAATGGGTGATGAGGCTAATTCAGAAAAAGCGAAGATGCAACAACGCGCTCAGAAACAACAAGATTCGTTGCGAAATGAAGAAGAACCAGGTTTTTTTGAGCGCACATTGAAAATGATAGGTTTTTAATCGCACATGAATATGAAAGTTGTTATTACTGGTGCTTCTGGCCGCATGGGTGTTGCGCTCTTAGAAGGTATTTTTGCTGATGAAGGGCTTACTTTACACGCGGCTATTGATCGTCCAAATAGTACACAGATTGGCCAAGATGCTGGGGCCTCATTTGGGCTGGCAACGGGCGTAAAAGTTACTAGCGATGTAGCTGGTGCCTTGCAAGATGCGGATGTATTGATTGATTTTACGCGCCCTGAAGCTGCCATGGAGTATTTGGCAGCATGTCAGCATGCTGGCGTAAAAATGGTGATTGGTACAACGGGTTTTAGCGAACAGGAAAAAGCACTTATTAAAGGCGCTTCAAATAAAAATGCAGTAGTGTTTGCGCCAAATATGAGTGTGGGTGTGACCTTATTGATTAATCTTGTCGAGCAAGCCGCTCGGGTATTAAATGAGGGATATGACATTGAAGTAGTGGAAATGCATCACCGTCATAAAGTTGATGCGCCTTCTGGAACGGCCTTGCGTTTAGGTGAGGCGGCTGCTCAGGGCCTGTGTCAAGATCTAAAAGATTGTGCAGTGTATGCGCGTGAAGGCGTGACTGGCGAACGTGAGGCTGGAAAAATTGGTTTTGCAACCTTACGCGGTGGCGATGTTGTTGGTGACCACACTGTCATTTATGCAGGTACTGGCGAGCGAGTAGAAATTACACATAAAGCCAGCAGCAGAGCCACCTTTGCATTGGGGGCGCTAAGAGCGGCTAAATTTTTGGCTGATAAGCCAACAGGTTTGTTTGATATGAGAGATGTACTTGGTTTACGGTAAGTGTTGAATTGACCATTGATTTATCACCACCTAAAAAGCGATATGCTGACTTTTTACTATCGCTATCAGTGCTATTTCTTATTTTCTTTGTTTGGTCGGCAATCTATCCGCTTGATCGGCTTACCTGGTTGTTGGAGGTAATGCCAACACTCATTGCTTTGCCAGTGCTGTTGCTTACCTATCAAAAATTTCCCCTCACACCATTGCTCTATATCTTGATATTAGTGCATGCCATTATTTTGCTGATTGGCGCGCATTACACTTATGCAGAAGTGCCCTTATTTAATTGGTTAAGAGATTACTTCGACTTAAGCCGCAACTATTACGATAGGCTAGGCCATTTTGCCCAAGGATTTATTCCTGCCATGATTGCGCGTGAGGTCTTGTTGCGCAAACGCGTAGTAAAAGAAGAAAGCTGGTTATTTTTTATCGTCTGTTGCATTTGTCTGAGTATTAGTGCCAGTTATGAATTTATTGAATGGTGGGTTGCGGTAGCTGCTGGTGGGTCAGCAGAGGCTTTTCTCGGTACACAAGGCGATGTCTGGGATACACAATGGGATATGTTCACTGCTCTAGTGGGTTCAGCTTGCGCACAAATATTTCTGAATGGTTGCCATAATCAACAACTTGCTAAGCTTGAAAGGGCAGTCTAATTCCGCTATAATTCGGCAATTCTTGAAACGGGAAGAGTACACCACTTTTCCCGTTTTGCATGTCTAGCGCCAGCATTCATGATTGACTGTTGCAAAGCGCGCGAAAAAAACGAAACTGAATATTAAGGAGTCACAATTGTCGCAGACACGCCCTGTAAAAAAGACACAAGCGATACTGGTGTTGGCAGATGGAACAGTGTTTCGAGGCACTTCAATTGGCGCTTCAGGACATACCGTTGGCGAGGTGGTTTTTAATACCTCAATGACAGGTTATCAAGAAATTCTTACCGATCCTTCCTATACTGAGCAAATTGTCACCCTGACTTATCCCCATATCGGCAATACGGGTGTGAATAGTGAAGATGTAGAATCGGGTCAAGTATGTGCATCTGGGCTAGTGATTCGCGATCTGCCCTTATTAGCAAGTAATTTTAGAAGTGAGCAAACGCTTTCAGCCTATTTAACAGCAAACAATATTGTTGCGATTGCTGATATTGATACGCGTAAGTTGACGCGTATATTGAGAGAGAAGGGTGCGCAAGCGGGCTGTATTTTGGTTGGCGATGATAATGAAAAGGCACTTTCGTTAGCAACAGCATTCCCAGGTTTGGCTGGTATGGATTTGGCGAAAGTAGTGAGCTGTCAATCCGCTTATGAGTTTCAAGATGGCGAGTGGGTGCTTGGTGAGGGCTTTGTTTCACCCAAAAATAAACCTTTTCATGTGGTGGCGTTTGATTATGGGGTTAAGCGAAATATTTTGCGTATGCTCGTTTCACGCGGCTGTAAAGTGACTGTTTTGCCTGCACAAGCAACAGCTGATGATGCATTAAGTTATCAACCGGATGGTATCTTTTTGTCTAATGGCCCTGGAGACCCTGAGCCGTGTGATTATGCGATTAAAACAATTGGTGACTTGCTGAATGCACAGTTACCAATGTTTGGTATTTGTCTGGGGCATCAATTGTTGGCTTTGGCTAGCGGCGCAAAAACAATGAAAATGAAATTTGGACATCATGGCGCTAATCACCCAGTGCAGGATGTAGAGAGTAAACGCGTCTATATTACTAGTCAAAATCACGGCTTTGCGGTGGATAAGAGCAGCTTGCCTGCTCATGTAAAAGTGACACATATCTCTTTATTTGATGGCAGTTTGCAAGGCATTGCACTGACAGACAAGCCAGCTTTTAGTTTTCAGGGACACCCTGAGGCAAGTCCTGGACCAACAGAAATGTCTTATTTGTTTGACCGCTTCATTAGCATGATGCAAGAAAGGAAGGCTAGCTAATGGCTAAGCGTACAGATATAAAATCAATTTTAATTATTGGTGCAGGTCCAATTGTGATTGGGCAGGCATGTGAGTTTGATTATTCAGGCGCGCAAGCATGTAAGGCGCTTCGCGAAGAAGGCTACCGCGTTATTTTAGTCAACTCTAATCCAGCCACCATCATGACCGACCCTGAAATGGCTGATGCTACTTACATTGAGCCAATTACATGGCAAGTGGTTGAGAAGATTATTGAAAAAGAAAAACCAGATGCCTTGTTGCCAACGATGGGTGGGCAAACAGCACTTAACTGTGCATTAGATTTAGATAAGCACGGTGTACTAAAGAAACACCAGGTGGAATTAATTGGCGCATCTAAAGAGGCCATTGATAAGGCAGAGGATCGGCAAAAGTTTAAAGAGGCTATGACCAAAATTGGGTTGGGTTCAGCCAAGTCAGCGATTGCGCACAGTATGGAAGAAGCGCTGCAAGTGCAAGCCAATATTGGCTATCCCGCTATTATTCGTCCTTCTTTTACAATGGGCGGTAGCGGTGGTGGTATTGCGTATAACCGTGAAGAATTTGTTGAGATTTGTGAGCGTGGTTTAGAGGCATCGCCAACCAATGAATTACTGATTGAAGAGTCGATGCTCGGCTGGAAAGAGTACGAGATGGAGGTGGTGCGTGATTCAGCAGACAATTGCATTATTATTTGCTCCATTGAAAACTTGGATCCAATGGGGGTGCACACTGGCGATTCGATTACGGTTGCGCCTGCGCAAACCTTGACTGATAAAGAATATCAAATCATGCGTAATGCCTCACTAGCAGTTTTACGTGAAATTGGTGTCGATACCGGTGGCTCTAATGTGCAGTTTGCGATTAATCCAGATGATGGGCGAATGATCGTGATTGAGATGAATCCGCGAGTATCGCGCTCATCGGCGTTGGCTTCCAAAGCTACGGGTTTCCCGATTGCCAAAGTTGCAGCTAAGTTGGCTGTTGGTTATACATTGGACGAACTGAAGAATGACATCACAGGCGGTCAAACGCCTGCTTCTTTCGAGCCTTCCATTGATTACGTTGTTACCAAGATTCCGCGCTTTGCTTTTGAGAAATTCCCTCAAGCCGATAGCCGTTTAACAACGCAAATGAAATCTGTGGGAGAGGTAATGGCAATTGGCGGTCATTTCCAAGAATCCTTCCAAAAAGCGTTGCGAGGTCTTGAAGTAGGTGTTGATGGATTAGATTCATTGACAACTGATATCGATTTAATTGCCAAAGAGCTGGGTGAGCCACGATCAGAGCGTATTTGGTATGTGGGCGATGCGTTTAGAGCAGGCATGAGTGCAGAAGCCGTTTATAATATTTCCAAAATTGATCCTTGGTTCTTGGCGCAAATAGAAGATTTAATTAAACAAGAAAAAGCACTCCATGGTAAACACATTGCTGATTTAGACAGAGATGCCTTGTATCAACTCAAAAGGGCGGGTTTTTCAGATAAACGCTTAGCCACATTGTTAGATACTGATCAACACGCAGTTCGCGCTTATCGACAAGCGCTAAATGTGCGACCAGTTTATAAAAGGGTTGATACCTGCGCGGCTGAGTTTGCCACCAATACCGCTTATATGTACTCAAGTTACGCAGAAGAGTGTGAATCAAACCCGAGCGATAAGAAGAAAATCATGGTGCTTGGCGGAGGGCCCAACCGTATTGGTCAAGGTATTGAGTTTGATTATTGCTGTGTGCACGCCGCTTTTGCAATGCGAGAAGATGGCTACGAAACGATTATGGTGAACTGTAACCCTGAAACCGTTTCAACCGATTATGATACTTCTGATCGATTGTACTTTGAGCCAGTCACATTGGAAGACGTGCTGGAGATTGTTCACCTAGAAAAACCAGAGGGCGTGATTGTTCAGTACGGTGGCCAAACACCGTTAAAACTGGCGCGCGCTTTAGAAAAAGCAGGCGTGCCAATTATTGGTACAAGCCCTGATGCGATTGACCGTGCAGAAGACCGCGAACGATTCCAAAAAATGTTAAGCGAGCTTGGTCTGAAACAACCGCCTAATCGTACGGCACGCGCACCAGAAGAGGCGCTTCGTCTAGCAGCTGAAATTGGTTATCCTTTGGTTGTGCGTCCAAGTTATGTGCTTGGTGGCCGTGCAATGGAAATTGTCCAGGAGCAAAGTCAGTTAGAACGCTATATGCGTGAAGCAGTAAAAGTCTCTAATGACTCACCGGTTTTACTTGATCGATTTCTTAATGACGCATTGGAAATTGATGTTGATGCCATTTGCGATGGTGAGAATGTTGTTATCGGCGGCATTATGCAACATGTTGAACAAGCGGGTGTTCACTCTGGTGATTCTGCATGCTCGTTACCACCTTACAGTTTGAGTAAAGCATTACAAGATGAGTTGCGTGTGCAAACGGTGATGATGGCAAAAGCATTGGGTGTGAAAGGGTTGATGAATGTGCAGTTTGCGATTCAAGGTACGACGGTTTATGTGTTAGAAGTGAATCCACGTGCCTCACGTACCGTCCCGTTTGTTTCTAAGGCTTGTGGTTTGCAGTTGGCAAAAATTGCAGCCCGTTGTATGGTGGGACAAAGTTTGCAGTCACAAGGGATTACCAAAGAGATAATACCGCCTTATTTTTCAGTTAAAGAAGCGGTATTTCCATTCATTAAATTTCCAGGTGTAGATACCATTTTGGGTCCTGAAATGAAATCGACTGGCGAGGTAATGGGTGTTGGGGCTACTTTTGCAGAAGCATTTGTTAAATCTCAATTGGGCGCATCAATAAAATTACCGCAAGCAGGTAAAGCGTTTATTAGTGTTCGTAATGAAGATCATCAAAATGTTGTTGATATTGCAAAGGATTTACAGCAGTTAGGTTTTGAATTGCTTGCAACAAAGGGGACGGCTAGAGCCTTGATGCAAAATGGATTGTCGGTCAAAGCAGTTAATAAAGTTGCAGAGGGTCGTCCGCATGTGGTGGATATGATTAAGAACAATGAAGTTGATTTTATTGTCAACGTGACAGAAGATAAAAAAGCTGTGGCAGATTCATACGAAATCCGACATAGTGCTTTGCAAAATAAAGTCACGTATTACACTACATTGGCAGGCGCAAAAGCTGCCTGTATTGGTATGGCGTATATGCAAGAGTTGCAAGTAGAGTCTATTCAAGACTTGCACAAAAAGCTTGTGTAAAATAAACTAGTTGAATCAATCGTATAAAAACCACGCTCAGGCGAGTGTGGTTTATTTTTTATAAAGGTTTGTTGTATGGCAGTGAATCAAATTCCAGTAACGCTACGTGGTGCAGGCTTGCTTAAAGAAGAGTTGCAACGGTTAAGGTCTGAAGATAGACCCAATGTTATTCAAGCAATTGCAGAAGCCAGAGCGCAAGGTGACTTGTCTGAAAATGCGGAGTATGAAGCTGCTAAAGAAAAGCAAAGTTTTATTGAGGGGCGTATTGCAGAATTAGAAAGTAAACTTTCTAATATGCAGGTTATTGATCCTTCTACATTAAATGCTGAAGGCCGTGTTGTTTTTGGCGCAACAGTGCGATTTGAAGACTTGGATACAAATGATGTCAAAATCTACCAAATCGTTGGTGAAGATGAAGCGGATATAAAGTCAGGAAAAATATCAATTGCTTCCCCTATTGCGCGCGCATTAATTGGCAAGCATGAAGGCGATATTGCAGAAGTCTCTGCGCCTGGCGGTATTAAAGAATACGAAGTGATTGAAGTGTCGTACGTCTAACTTATGTTACGTCAATTCACAGCACTGCTGATTACTTTTTGGGTTGGCGGTCTATGGGTAACGGGGGTAATTGCCAGTATTTTGTTTGATGCGATTGATGACAGACAGTTAGCGGGCAATGTTGCAGGTCAATTATTTGAGATGGTAAGTTATATAGGAATAGCCAGCGGATTGCTTTTGCTTGCTCAACGTTTTATTGCGTTTGGCGTCCAAAGCCTTACACAACGTTACGTATGGATTATCATGAGCATGGTCCTACTTATATTAGTCGGCTATTTTGGTGTTCAGTCACACCTTGCTCAATTAAAAGAAAATGCTTACCCGATTGATGTCATGCAAAGCGTTTATGCCGGACAGTTTGCCGCATGGCACGGTGTTTCTGGGGTTATTTACCTGATTGAGTGCTTGCTAGGTGCGATGCTTGTAATACTTGCTTGGCGTGAGTAAGCGCTATAGTTTGGGAATATGAATTTTGTTTTTCTCTTTAATGCTGTCACTAGCACGATAAATGACCAGTTGCTTACCGATATGATGTACAGGAATGGCATTTGTGGTTTCACAAATTGACTGGTACATGGTTTTGCGTGCTTCACGATCATCGCCAGCGACTTTTATTTTAATCAATTCATGCGCATTAAGGTTGATATCAACTTCTTTAATAATATTGTCTGTTAAGCCTTGGTTGCCAATCATTACAACAGGGCTGAGAGTATGGGCTAAACCACGCAAATGACTGATTTGTTTTGGATTTAATTTCATGAATTGGCATGCTTTTTCAGAACTTTAGAAGGAATGGATTTTATCATGAATTCATATAATAAAACATGAAGCTCAGCAGCCGTAGTAAAGCATGGATGCAAGAGCATTTGAACGATGAATATGTCAAACGCGCACAAAAAGAAGGTTATCGCGCTCGCGCAGCTTATAAATTAATTGAGATTGATGACAAAGACAAATTAATAAAGCCCGGCATGACGGTTGTCGATTTGGGTTCTGCTCCAGGCAGTTGGTGTCAAGTTGTCAAACAACGACTGAAAGGTCAAGGACGTATTATTGGACTAGATTTATTGGACATGCACCCTATTGCAGGTGTAGAGTTTATTCAAGGTGATTTTCGTGAAGCCAATATCTTAAGCCAATTAGAAGAAAAGCTAGATAAAAAGCCTGTTGATCTTGTAATTGCTGATATGGCGCCCAATATCAGTGGAGTGAAAGAGGCAGATCAAGCAGGCGCTGTTTACTTAACTGAGCTTGCATTGGAATTTAGTCAACAATGGTTGAAACCTCACGGCAATTTCTTAGTCAAAGTATTTATCGGGGTCGGATTTGAAGATATTATTAAACGTATGCGTCTAGAGTTTGATAAAGTAGTCACAAGAAAGCCCAAAGCCTCAAGAGGGCGAAGTAATGAAACTTATTTGCTTGGATTAGGACGTAAGTAAGGTATTTAGATGTAATTATTGGCATTTATTTGTGAGCATGACAAATAATGGCCGTGTTCAAAAAAGGAAGAAGCTAGTGAATAATATCGCAAAAAATATTGCTATTTGGATAGCGGTGGCATTAATACTAATGACTGTTTTTCAGCAGTTTGGTAGCCCTAACAAGGCAGGGTCGCAAATTGTCTATTCCCAATTTATGGAAAATGTGAAAAAAGGACAAGTCCAAAAGGTGCAGATTGATGGTCGTGTTATTCATGGCACAACTCGCGATAATACGCCTTTCAGTACCTATGCGCCTAATGACTTGTGGATGGTGAGTGATTTACTTAAATACAATGTAGAAGTTGAGGCGAAAGCTGAAGAAAAGCGCTCAGTATTGTTAGAAATTCTTATGTCATGGTTTCCTATGATATTGTTAATTGGTGTTTGGATTTTTTTCATGCGCCAGATGCAAGGTGGCGGCAAAGGTGGCGGACCCTTTTCATTTGGTAAGAGCAAAGCAAGGCAACTAGATGAAAGCAATAATCAAACAACGTTTGCAGATGTTGCTGGCTGTGACGAAGCAAAAGAAGAAGTCACTGAGCTAGTTGAGTTTTTGCGCGATCCTAGTAAGTTCCAAAAGCTAGGTGGCCGTATCCCACGTGGTGTTTTAATGGTGGGTCCACCCGGTACAGGTAAAACCTTATTAGCGCGTGCAATTGCTGGCGAGGCTAAAGTCCCTTTCTTTACGATCTCTGGATCAGATTTTGTTGAAATGTTTGTTGGTGTGGGTGCATCACGTGTGCGTGACATGTTTGAAACCGCAAAGAAAAATTCCCCCTGTATTATATTCATTGATGAGATTGATGCGGTAGGTCGCAGTCGTGGATCTGGCACAGGCGGTGGTAATGATGAGCGCGAACAAACACTCAATCAATTATTGGTTGAAATGGATGGCTTTGAGGCAAGTTCTGGTGTAATTGTTATCGCGGCAACAAACCGTGCAGATGTGCTAGACAAAGCATTACTTCGTCCTGGACGTTTCGATCGTCAAGTGATGGTTGGTTTGCCTGACATCAAAGGACGTGAGCAAATTCTATTAGTGCACATGCGTAAAGTACCAATTGATCCTGATGTAAAAGCCGATATTTTGGCAAGAGGTACGCCTGGCATGAGTGGTGCAGACTTAGCCAATCTTGTGAATGAAGCTGCTTTGTTTGCTGCGCGACGCAATAAGCGTACGGTCGATATGCAAGATTTTGAAGATGCGAAAGATAAAATCTTTATGGGACCAGAGCGTAAATCGATGGTCATGCGTGAAGAAGAGCGCCGTAACACGGCTTATCATGAATCAGGACATGCTGTGGTTGCCAAATTACTGCCTAAAGCAGATCCAGTGCATAAGGTGACTATTATGCCACGCGGCTGGGCATTGGGATTAACATGGCAATTGCCAGAATTTGATCGTATCAGCAACTACAAAGACAAAATGTTAGAAGAGATTTCTATCTTATTTGGCGGGCGTATTGCTGAAGAGGTGTTTGTGAATCAAATGTCAACAGGCGCATCTAATGACTTTGAACGCGCCACCAAATTGGCGCGTGATATGGTCACTAAATATGGAATGAGTGATTCCATGGGCACTATGGTTTACGCGGGAAGTGAGCAAGATTCGTTCTTTGGTAGCATGAGCTCTAAAACAGTTTCTGAGGCTACACAACAAAAAGTGGACGCAGAAATTAGACGTATTTTAGATGAGCAATATGCAATAGCGCGTAAATTAATTGAAGATAACCGTGACAAAGTTGAGGCGATGACAGCTGCTTTAATGGAATTTGAAACGATTGACGCTGATCAAATTAATGACATTATGGCTGGTATTCCAGTACGCCAACCTAAGCCAAGACAAGCGCCAATAAAGCCGACTGACAGTGGCAGCGCGGGATCATCGGTTACGCCAAAACCACAGCCAACGGCAAAAAAACAATAAGCTTAGTTTCAACATCAGGCTTGAGTTAAAATAAGGGGCTGACTAACTTAATTAGTCAGCCCCTTTATTTTTATGATGCTGCATTGTGGACAATTTAAGTTAGATCTAACCAGGCCTCGTGTCATGGGGATTCTTAACGTGACGCCAGATTCTTTTTCTGATGGTGGTCATTACTCTCAAACTGCTACTGCGATACAACATGCGCTTAGCTTAATAGAAGAGGGTGTTGATATCTTAGATATTGGCGGAGAGTCGACGCGGCCTAACGCAGTGCCAGTAAGCTTACAGCAAGAGTTAGACCGTGTCATTCCCGTGATAGAGGGATTGGTTGCACAACAGATCAACATTCCTATCTCAATTGATACGTATAAACCTGAGGTGATGCGTGCCGCCATTAATGCGGGTGCCAGTATTGTGAATGACGTCAGAGCGTTACAAGAAGATGGTGCTTTAAGCGTGGTGGCAAATGCGCAAGTGGGCGTATGTCTAATGCATATGCAAGGCAACCCACAAACGATGCAAGATAATCCAACTTATAACAATGTGGTGCAAGATGTCAGTGACTTTTTATCATTGCGTGTAGCTGCTTGTCTAGCAGTTGGCATCACTAAAAATAGACTCATGATTGATCCTGGTTTCGGTTTTGGTAAAACGCGTGCGCATAACATTGCCCTGATACAACAACTGGATGCTTTAATGCAATTAGAATTGCCGCTTTTAGTTGGGTTGTCACGCAAATCAGTGTTGGGTCAAGTAACTGGCGCTCATGTTGAAGCGCGCTTGTATGCAAGTGTTGCTGCTGCTGTGATTGCTGTACTGAAAGGCGCTAACATAGTGCGGGTGCATGATGTAAAGGCAACGGTTGAGGCGCTAAAAGTAGTTGCAGCCATTGCAGAATGATAGGCGTTAGATGCAGATAGGCTTGAATAAAAAAGAGGGTTTTGTTTACAACCTAGTTGGTAGAGACTGAAAAACCCCTATCAATAAACTTAAAATGAGAAAGTCTTAGAGATGGTAAAAAAATATTTTGGCACTGATGGCATTCGCGGAAAAGTAGGCGAGCATCCGATTACACCAGAATTTGTAATGCGTTTGGGTTATGCAGCAGGACGGGTATTCGTGGGCTTGCAAGGGGGTAATTTGGCTAAAGGGGCACACCCAACCGTCTTAATTGGTAAAGACTCACGTATTTCAGGCTATATGCTAGAGGCGGCTTTGGAAGCAGGCCTAACCGCCGCTGGCGTGAACGCCATGTTAACAGGGCCCATGCCAACGCCGGCAATTGCTTATTTAACACGTGCTCTTCGTGCGCAGGCAGGTATCGTCATCTCTGCTTCACATAATCCTTATGATGATAATGGCATTAAGTTTTTTTCTAGCGAGGGCGAAAAGTTAGGTGACGAAATCGAGCATGCGATTGAAGCTGAGCTTGATAAGCCGATGCAGGTGATGGAGTCTGCTAAATTAGGTAAAGCAAAACGCATTGATGATGCTGCTGGTCGTTATATTGAGTTTTGCAAAAGCACTTTTCCCAATGATATGGATTTACGTGGCTTAACCATTGTGCTCGACTGTGCTCATGGAGCGACTTATCATGTTGCGCCACCAGTATTTCATGAGCTTGGCGCTGAAGTGATTGCTATTGGCAATGCGCCTGATGGCTTGAATATTAATTTAAATGTTGGTTCTACCCATCCACAAGCCCTACAAAAAGCGGTCGTTGCGCATCAAGCTGATCTGGGCATTGCATTCGACGGTGATGGTGACCGCGTGTTGATGGTTGATGCCAATGGACAATTATTAGATGGCGATCAGTTACTCTATATTATTGCTTTGGGATTATATGCTAGAGGCAAGCTAAAAGGCGGTGTCGCTGGTACGCTCATGACTAACCTGGCGTTGGAGCATGCGCTACAAAAACACCAAATTCCATTTGATCGTGCCAAGGTTGGTGATCGTTATGTATTGGAATTATTAAAAGAAAAAAATTGGCAATTGGGGGGTGAGAACTCTGGCCATATTTTAACCTTGGATAAACACACCAGTGGCGATGCGATTATTGCGGCATTACAAGTGCTGCATGCGTTGAAACGAAGTGGAAAAACGTTGTCGCAAATGGGTGAAGCATTGCAGTTGTATCCTCAAGTGTTAATTAACGTGACCACAAAAGCTAAGCTGGATTTGCAGCTACCTGAGATTCAGTTAGCGGTTAAAGAGGTGGAAAGTGAATTAAAAGATGCGGGTCGCGTATTATTGCGCGCTTCTGGAACAGAGCCAAAAATTCGTGTCATGGTTGAAGGCCAGAATGCAGCATTAGTACAACAGTTAGCAGAGCGTATTGCTAAAGTGGTCGAAGCGCTGAGCCAATAAATAATAATAACGCGTTGTTTTTATTATTCATCAGTTAATATAATCTTCATTCTAGCTTCATTAAATTGTCATATTAGAAGCGCATTCTTCGGCAAACATCAATTGCAACAGGAGATTGTGATGACGAATAGAATGCGCGTTTATCTTCATCGTATGAACCATTTAGATAGTACTTTATGTATTAAAGTGAGTCATGCTAGTCAGTATCCTATCGTACGCGACTGGTTTAGATTGATGAGTCGCTTAGGTGATGGTGTCTTTTGGTATACCATGTTGCTGGGTATCGTTGTCATTCAAGGCGAGTCTGCTTGGTTGCCTGTATTACATATAATGATTACTGGCTTGGCTGGCACATTGGTTTATAAATGGCTTAAAGGTAAGACATTGCGACCAAGACCCTATCAAGTATTACAAGACGTCTGGCTAACTGGGAAGCCTTTGGAT
Organism: Methylophilaceae bacterium; assembly: GCA_018398995.1. Classification (NCBI taxonomy): domain Bacteria; kingdom Pseudomonadati; phylum Pseudomonadota; class Betaproteobacteria; order Nitrosomonadales; family Methylophilaceae; species Methylophilaceae bacterium. The sequence goes on from CP073759.1 coordinate 1,609,736, forward strand.
TATTTTAGTTTCCCATCTGGACACACATTGCATGCGCTTATTTTTACTTGTATGACATTGGCTTACTTTCCCTCACTTGCACTATTGGTGATTCCGTTCAGCATGATGGTTGCTATGTCTCGTGTTGTACTTGGATTGCATTATCCGAGTGATGTATTGGCTGGTGCAGTCATTGGAATCGTGATGTCTATCATCTCGATGAATATTGCGTTCTAGTGATTGCCACCTATCTAAAACACAATCAACCCTAACGTATTTTTTGTCAACATTTCAGTCAGAAAAATATTCAAATACTGTAATACCGAATAGGTTCTGCATGGTCCATATGCAGCGTTGCTAGACAATGTTCACGCCACATCATTACCCGTGATAAATCATCAATAGCGCTTCCCTCTGGTTGCCAGTTAGGCAGGTGCCCATTGAGAATCCTATGGAAATCTTTGAGGGCTGCTTCTGTTTTGTTCATGTAATAATCAAAATGTCTATGTTTTTTATTGTTATTGAAATGGATGCACCGATGAATAAAATTCGGTAACTTAATGCCGCGTAACAGCTGGTCGGCATAGCCTAGTGTTCGCAACTTTCTGTTAATTAAACGTTGGGGCTGATCAAAACACGGGGCGATAAAGTGGCTAATAAAAGCGGCATGCTTTGAGAGTAATTGCCCTGGTGTTTGGTGCAATAATCGTTGCACATGTACGTCCATCGCCCATTCTGCGGCTATATGGGTAAAGATGCTCTCATGTTGCCACAGCGCTTCATGCGCTGGCACAAAGTGATTATGCGCAATCACATCGACATAGAGATGGCTTGCATAGCCAATGGCAACAGCAGTTTGTTCATCGCTTGTGGCATGATTAATTAAGAATTCAACATGCCGCCACTGATGCGTGGTTTTAAATTGCTTAGAAATAACCGCTAGATCTGGTAGGCAAGCGCCAGCCATCACCAGTTCAGGAAAGCGTTTAACGGCCTCTCTAAAACGCTTATCTAATAGAGGGGATGCAAGAAACAGTGTTTGGGCAAAATATACGTGCGTATAGAGACCCCACGCATGAGCATCCAGCGAATAGAGACTAAGTGGTAAACACCACCAGCAAGCATTTAATAGTTGACGTGTTTTCATATCGCTAATTTGACATGTTTTTATGAAGTTTAAATGACAAAAGCTAAAGTGATTAAGAAAGAACTGTCATATTCATCAAAGTGTCACAATGTGCAGATAATATTTAAAACATATCTTAAATTTGATGACTAACATATGAAAATACTATTTATATCAGATGTTTATTTTCCACGGGTAAATGGTGTTTCGACTTCAATCAAAACATTTATGCATCAATTGCAGTTATTGGGACATCATGTAGATTTGATTGCACCTGATTATGACGTTGAACAACAATTCGATGCGCCTAATATTAAACGTATACCAGCAAGAAGTATTTATTTTGATCCTGAAGATAGGCTAATGAAATATGGTGCTGCTTTAAAACAGTTGCCAGCGCTAAAAAAACAAAAGTACGACATTATTCATGTTAATACACCATTTATTGCGCATTATTTAGGGCTCAAGCTAGCCAAGATATTACAGATTCCTTGTGTTGAAACTTACCATACATTTTTTGAAGATTATTTACATCATTATTTGCCTTGGATACCACAAAGTATAGCAAGAGGTCTTGCACGTTATATCTCAAAAAAGCAGTGTAATGCGGTTGATGCGATTGTTGTGCCATCACAGCCTATGTTGGATGTGCTTAGAAAATATGGTGTTAATGCTAGCGCCAACGTGATTCCAACTGGATTGCAAGCAGGTAGTTTTGCGCCAGCGGATGGGCTCCAGTTTAAGAAAAAACATGGGATTGACCATAAACGCCCAATGTTGCTCTATGTAGGGCGCGTTGCGTTTGAGAAGAATATTCCCTTTTTATTTCAAATGACCAAACAACTTGCAGAGCGACATCCTAATGTATTGCTGGTTGTTGCAGGAGAAGGTCCAGCAGAACAGTCACTGCATCAGCTAGCCGTTACTTTAAAAATAGAAGATAACGTTAAATTTATTGGTTATTTAGATCGTGATACCGAGCTTAATGCTTGTTACCAATCAGCAGATGTTTTTGTGTTTTCTTCAAAAAGTGAGACGCAAGGTTTGGTATTGCTAGAAGCCATGGCACAAGGCACGCCAGTGGTAGGTATCGCCGAATTAGGGACTGCTTCTATTTTATATGAAGGGCAGGGTGCATTAATTGCGACCGAAGATGCCGTTGAATTTTCAGATAAAGTTGCTTCTCTGATAGAGGATCACACTAAACGCGATTTGCTCAGCCAACAGGCAAAAGAATATGCCATGTCCGTTTGGTCGGCAGACGTCCAAGCACAACGGATGGCTCACTTTTATCAAAAAACAATCGCACAATATCAATTTAAAAAGTCATCCCTGCCATATGTTACGATGACCGACTAAAAAACAGCGTTTTTCTAGCGCATATTTTCATTTATTTACATCTGCTTTATTTCTTATATGCTATAAATGCATTATGGAAAAAAATACGATAGGCGCTGAGACGCTGCTGGCAGCAGTTGATTTAGGCTCAAATAGTTTTAGGTTGGAAATCGCTCATTGTGTTGGTGGACAAATACAACGGGTCGACTATATTAAAGAAGCGGTTAGACAAGGTGGCGATTTAGATGAAAATCGCAATTTAAATGCTGCAGCGTTAGAAAGAGGCGTGAAATGTTTAGAGCGATTTGGTGAGGCTCTCAAAGGATTTCCCGCCCAAAATGTGCGGGCAGTGGCTACACAAACCTTAAGAGAGGCGCGTAATAGACAATATTTTATAGATCTGGCGCAAAAAGCACTGGGCTACAATATTGAGGTGATTTCTGGTGTGGAAGAAGCGAGGCTAATTTATCAAGGGGTTAGTCACTTTTTGCCGCAATCAGATGAACGCCGTTTGGTGATTGATATTGGCGGACGATCGACTGAATTTGTTTTGGGTCAACATTTTGATGCATTACAAACGGAATCTTTACGCGTTGGCTCTGTCGCATGGTCATTGAAGTACTTTCCGGATGGAGAGTTATCTGAAAAAAATCTAAAACAAGCAGAAGTGGCGGCCAAATCATTTTTGGAGGTCATTACACGCTCTTATAGTGCTAAGTATTGGGATGTTGCTTATGGCGCATCTGGCACCGTTGGGGCTGTTGGTGATGTGTTGGCACTCGCTGGCTTTCAAGAAGGTGTCATTACAAGGGAAGGGTTAGATTGGTTAAGAAAAGAGTTAATCAAAGCTAAAAATACCACGCGTTTAAAATTAGATGGGTTGAAAGAAGAAAGAAATGCCGTGATTGGCGGTGGCTTTAGTGTGTTACGGGCGGTGTTTGATATTTTAAAAATAGAAACATTACACGTGGCTCGTGGCGCATTAAGGCATGGCTTATTTTATGATATGGCCGCAGAAGCCAGTGATGGCTTGGTGTATACCAAAGAGGCTTCTATTCACTTATTATTAAAGCGTTTTCCAGTTGATGCTAAACAAGCCGAGCATGTTAATGAAGCCGCGCTTTATTTATTTGATCTTGTGACGACCAACCTAAAGCTTAAAAGAAGTGAGATTAAAGCGCAACGCCGCTTGTTAAGTTGGGCAGCGCAGTGCCATGAGATTGGTGCCATGATTTCACATGGCGAGTCACATTTGCATGGGGCTTATATTTTAGATCACACCGAGTTAATGGGGTTTTCCCAAAGTGACCTGCATCATTTAAGTTTGCTGGTGTTGGGACAGCGTGGAAAGCTTAAAAAACTAGACCTGACACAGGTTGATCAAAAGCTGCTGATTGCATTAACTTGCTTAAGATTAGCTATTATACTTTGCCACTCACGCAATAAACCAATACTCAGCGGGATTGAACATTTACAGTTTAATGCTGAGAAAATGATATTAACGGTATGGGATGCTTGGTTAGAAAAACATCCACAGACGTCTTATTTGTTAGAAGAAGAGGTTATTGCATGGAAAAAAGTGAATTGGAGCTTGACGATTACAACCAAGCAAAAACCTAAGGATGTACTTACAGTTGACTCGGTTGATATGGGTTAACGATTTTTTTGTAACAGAATCGTTTGTGCTGATAGCGGGCTGGTTGCGTTATTGTTGCTGCTCTGTAACTCGCTCACGAGTTGATATTCACCATTGGCGGTTAATGCCCATGCATCAATGTTATCTTGCAAATAGGGTGTAAAGCACTCATCTATTACCCGTTGCTGCATTTCTTCATTGATGATTGGCCATGCGATTTCTACTCTTTTAAGCATATTGCGCGTCATCCAGTCAGCGCTGGCAAGCCATAGTTTGACTTTGCCATCAATCTCAAAATAAAACGCGCGTGAGTGCTCTAAAAAACGACCTACAATAGAACGAACACGGATGCGACCATGCAAATCTTTTGCATCAGGCGGCAATATGCAAGCACTGCGCACAATCAAATCGATAGTCACGCCTTTTTTTGCAGCTTTCATCAATGCCAAAACGAGTGTTTCGTCTGTGAGCGAATTGGTTTTGATAATAATATGTGCGGCTTTACCTTTTGCAGCTGCATTGCCAGCTGCATTCACATACCTTAGCATGGTGTTGTGTAGCGTAAATGGGGAAGCCAACAATTGACGCATTTTAGGCAGTGGCAACTCGCTCGTTAGATGTCTGAATAATTGTTCTATTTCTCTTGTGATGGTTAAATCACTGGTGAGCATGCTCATGTCAGTATAGAGTTTTGCCGTTTTTGGATTGTAGTTACCAGTAGACACATGTGCGTAGCGCTTAATCGCACGACCTTCTCGACGCATAATCAGCAACATTTTTGCATGTGTTTTTAAGCCTACAATCCCATACACAACTTGTGCGCCAATTGATTCTAATGCCTCCGCCCAATTGATATTGGCTTCTTCATCAAAGCGCGCTTTTAGTTCAATAACGACTAATACCTCTTTTCCCCGTTGTACTGCAGTTTGCAGTAAATTAAGGATGCGTGGATCTGAGCCAGCTCGATAAATCGTTTGGTGTATAGCCAGGACATCAGGATCGTGAACGGCTTCTTGCAGTAGTTGAATGACGGCTTCAAAGCTCTCAAACGGTTGATGGATTAACACGTCACGCTTTTTTAATTGTGAAAACATCGACTTGTTTGCTGTTAAGTCTCTAGGCCAAGCTGGCGTAAAGGTAGGAAAGCACAGCTTTGCATCACTCGCTAAATCAGGGAGTTGAATCAGTCTGCCAAGGTTCACTGGTCCGTTCACTTTGTATAAAGCAGAAGTGGGTAGGCCGAACTGTTCTAATAAGAAGTTAGATAAAAACGCATCACAATCAATGGTTACCTCTAATCGGACAGGCTCCCCATAAGGTCTGAATGCAAGCTCCTCGCGCAAAGCCGCGCGTAGATTACTTACATCATCTTCCACATCCAAATCAGAGTTTCTAGTTACCCTAAACTGAGAAAAGTTAACGATTTTTGCACCTTGAAACAGATCAGGCAAATGAGCGCGGATAATGCTAGTCAGTGAGACAAAACATTGTTGTTTTTTGCTGATACGCGAAGGTAGCCTTGTCAGCCTAGGTAATACGCGCGGCATGCGGACAATTGCAATGGATTGTGTTTTTTTGTTGGTTTTGTTTTCAAGTTGCACAATAAAATGAAGCGCTTTATTGGCTACTTGTGGAAAAGGGTGAGAGGGATCTAATGCAATCGGCAACAGTAAAGGCTTAACATCAGTTTGAAAATACTGTGCTACCCATTTCTTTTGTTCTGCTGTGCGCAGATGGCTAGATACCAATGCAACACCCTCTTTTTCTAGTGCAGGCATCAATACATGCTCAAATAAATGGTATTGTTTTGCAACGAGATCATGCGCTTTCTCTGAGATAGCCTCATAGGTTTGCGCGTTAATATTGATATCGGTTAAGCCATTTTGTAAGGCTTCTAATTGTGCCGCCACTCGCACTTCAAAAAACTCATCCAAGTTAGATGCAACGATGCATAAAAATCGTAATCGCTCTAATAATGGATAATCTTCTCGTTGCGCTAACGATAAAACGCGCTCATTAAAACTTAAAATACTTAAGTCACGATTTAGAAGAGTAGCAGTGGTTTTTCTCATTATCTTGTTAATCAGGTGCACATTGCATGATGACATCTAAGCGCTAAAGTCACGCTTGGCATTGGTATTAATTTTCATCATCAGAGTGACGTATATCGCGACCTTCAACAATATATATGACCTGCTCTGCAAGATTTTTGGCATGGTCACCAACACGTTCGATAGCACGTGCAATCGTAATAATATCGAGCGCGGTTGTAATCGTACGCGGGTCTTCCATCATAAAAGTAATCAACTGCCTAATAATTGCTTTAAATTCTTTATCAATTGCATCATCTGTTTCAATAACAGTCCGCGCTTCATCCGCATCGAGTCGCGCAAACGTGTCTAATGCATTTCTGATCTGCGCGCTTGCAGCGTTTGCTAAATGTTTTACATCAGTTGTTGCTTTAACAACGCTAGCATCGCGTTCTTGAATGCGGCGAATACTTTTGGCCATTTTTTTTGTTTCATCACCAATACGCTCAAGGTCAGTTACCATTTTGCTGATGCCCATAATTAAGCGTAAATCAGAAGCAGTTGGTTGGCGCTTAGCAATGATATGGATACAATCGCCATCAATCACTTTTTCTAACTCATTGACATTGCGATCGTTCTCAAGCACCTCTAAAATCGCAACATTATTGTTATCCGAGTATGCTTTGGTTGTCATGTCAAGTTGAGACTCTACTAAACCGCCCATCTCAAGTACTCTACTGCGCAGACGCTCTAAGTCTTTATCAAACTGAGTAGAAAGGTGAGTAGATTCGTTTACGTTCATTTTTTTTCCTAACATGAGGTAATGTTGTTTAGTTTAACTAATTCTGCCAGTAATATAGTCTTCTGTACGTTTGTCTTTTGGTTTGATAAACATATCATCAGTATTGTTAAACTCAATTAAGTCGCCAAGATACATATACGCAGTGTAATCTGAAACGCGAGCAGCTTGTTGCATATTGTGTGTGACTACAAGAATCGTCAACTTGCTACGTAAGTTATTCATCAGCTCTTCAATACTAGCTGTTGCCATTGGATCCAGAGCGGATGTTGGTTCATCGAACAGCATGATTTCTGGTTCTGTTGCAAGTGCCCTAGCAATGCATAAGCGTTGTTGTTGACCGCCCGATAAATTGAATGCTAAATCCTGCAAGCGGTCTTTAACTTCATTCCACAATGCGGCACCTTTTAGCGCTTCTTCCACTTTGTCATTAATTAATCTTTTATTTTTTTCTCCACGCACCCTCAATCCATAAGCCACATTTTCAAAAATAGATTTTGGAAACGGGTTAGGTTTTTGAAATACCATGCTAATACGCATGCGAACTTCGATAGGGTCAACCTGCGGATCTAAAATATTTGTATTATCAGGATACATGATAATTTGACCCTCATATTTGTTACCTGGATAAAGGTCATGCATACGATTAAAAGAACGCAAAAGAGTGGATTTACCACAGCCTGAAGGACCAATGAGTGCTGTTATTTTTTTATCATACAATGGCAGTGAGATGTTTTTTAATGCTTGATGGCCATCACTATAAAAAAAGTTAAAATTGCGCGCTTCTGCTTTTATTGTTGGGTTGGCATTTGCCATATCTTAAATTTCCTAATATTGAAAGTTCAGTAATCAATGATTACTATTTAAAATAACGATTACCATTTAATTTTCTTACGAATGTTATAACGCATCTTAATCGCAATGCCATTCATTAACAGTGTCACAAGAATAATCACTGCACCAGCAGCAGCCGCATTAACATGAAAATCTGCGCCAGGTCTGGAGAGCCAGCTAAACATCTGAATAGGTAATACTGTAAAGCCAGAAAATAACCACTCAAAATTGATAAAAGGGGGTGTTGTGCTTACAGGAGATGTCGGTAAAAAGGCAATAAATGTTAAAGCGCCAATCGTAATAACCGGTGCTGTTTCGCCAAGCGCACGTGCCATACCAATGATAACCCCAGTTAATATGCCCCCAGCTGAGTAACGTACCACATGATGACCAACTACTTGCCCTTTTGTGGCGCCAACAGCATAAGCCGCTTCTCGAATAGCAATCGGGATCGCACGAATAGCTTCTCTGGTTGCTACAATGACAATAGGCAAAATGAGTAAACCTAAGGTCAATCCAGCCGTTAAAATGCTGGTACCAAAATCAAATGTATAAACAAATAGACCAAGAGCTAGCAAGCCGTAAATAATAGATGGCACAGCAGCTAAATTAGTCACATTAACCTCGATAATTTCAGAAAACCAATTTTTAGGCGCGTATTCTTCTAAATAAATTGCTGCGCCCACACCAAGCGGAACCGCAGAAAAAAAGGTGACTAACATAACCAAGCCTGAACCCACCAGCGCAGACAACATGCCAGCTCTAGCAGCTTTCCTTGATGGGAAATTGCTAAAAAAATCTAAAGATGTTAATTGCGGGTAGCCGTCAATGACCAAGTCGATGAATAAAATCAGTAATGTAATGAGAATAAAGACGATACAGAGTAAGCCCAAACTACCAAATAAAGTGTCATTGCGTTTGTGGCGCTTAATCATTGACCTAACGGCGTCAATGTTTTTAAGTGTAGATGCTTGCGAATCGTGCATTAATAAGCCTCGCGGAATTTTTTACGTGTGAAGTGGCCAATAATATTAAAAAACAGTGTCATTAACATTAAAACTAAGCCAGCGGCAAAAATACTTTGGTAACCAATGCTGCCGTGAGGTAAATCACCCATTGCCACTTGAACAATATAAGCAGTAATGGTGGCTGCAGAATCCATTGGATTGAAGGTTAAGTTAGGTTGTTGACCCGCAGCAATTGCCACTACCATGGTTTCGCCTACTGCCCGCGATATTGCTAAAATATAAGCGGCAACAATGCCCGAAATTGCTGCTGGGGTTACGACGCGCATTGCTGTTTGAAAGCGCGTGGCACCCATGGCATATGAGCCTTCTCTCATACTCATCGGTACCGAGCGCATGGCGTCTTCTGAGATGGATGCAATATAGGGAACAACCATAATGCCGATGACAATGCCAGGTCCCAGCATATTGAAGGTGGGTAAAGTAGGAAATATTTTTTGCAGTAGAGGGGTTACAAACAATAATGCAAAATAACCAAATGCAATGGTTGGTACACCCGCCAGTAATTCTAATATTGGTTTAACCGTTTCCCTTGTTTTATGTGAAGCAAATTCAGAGAGAAAGATGGCAGCTATCGTACCAACAGGAATTGCAAAAGCAAGGGCAATAAATGAAGTGGTAATGGTGCCGGAAATAAGGGGCAGTATTCCGTAATGCGCATCCTCAAATAACGGTGTCCATTGGCGGTCCGTTAAAAAATCAATAATTGACACATGATCAAAAAAAGAAAAAGACTCATAAAGAAGAATGGTAACAATAGCCAGTGTTGTAAATACAGCCGATAATGCGCATAGCATTAATATCAGTTCAATCACACGTTCTTTTATGTTGCGTCTGAAGTTTTTCGCAAGTCTGGTACTGATATGAGTACTGCTCGTATTGTCTAATACTTGTGTTGTTGTATTCACGTTCACTGTTCCATGTTAGCAGAATGCTTAGTATTCAATAATAAATTGGGTAAAACTACCATAGTTACCTTGATGTTGGCGCTTGTTAGTCAATAGTTGCGAAACGAGTTTCTAGTCTTATTTTTCATCAGAATCAATCATAATGTTAAATTGTGACAGTTTCATGACAGTCCCCCCTTGTGTTGCTTAGAAATGTTAAATCATTATGGTTACGTTTCATGACGATTAAGTTGTGATTAATACCCCTTGTCATGATTGCTTTTGGTTGTGTTAATCTAACTTCTCTAGTTTACTTTTTTCAATCGTTCGCCGATTTTTAAACCTGCTCCAGCGTGTTCATTAAAGGCAGTGCCTGTTATACGGTTTTCCCAGTGCGTTAAGATTGCTGCTTGATCTGCTTCTGGAAATGGAACGTATTTAACTTCTTCGATCAGCATGCGACTTTCCGCTAAATAAAAATCCACAAATTCTTTAACATAGGGTTTAGTAGAGGCGGAGTTTGCATTAACGTAAATAAAAATAGGGCGAGCTAATGGCTGGTAGGTGCCATCTTCAATCGTTTGTGCAGAAGGAAGTACTGCTGGCTTATCAGCCGCTGCTTTAATCGCGACAGCCGTGAGTTTGTCCTTGTTTTCCTCATAATACGCGTAGCCAAAGTAACCCATGCCATTCATATCACCAGCAATGCCTTGGACTAAAACATTGTCGTCTTCTGAAGCAGTAAAATCACCGCGACTTGATTTTGATTTGCCAACAACCACTTCAGTAAAATAATCAAAAGTGCCAGAGTCAGCTCCGGGGCCAAACAGTTTAAGTGGCGCATCGGGCCAAGACGGATTGATTTGATTCCAATTCTTGATACTCTCTTGTGCTGAGGGCTCCCACATTTTTTTTAGTTCTGCCACCGTCATTGTTTTAGCAAACGTGTTTTTAGGGTTAATCACAACTGTGAGCGCATCATAAGCAACGGGAAGCTCAATGAATGCAATCCCGGCAGCTTTACAATCTTCAATTTCTTGATGGAGAATCGGGCGAGAAGCGTTAGAAATATCAGTTTCACCACGGCAGAATTTTTTAAAGCCACCGCCAGTGCCTGAAACGCCAACGGTTACTTTTGTTTTTGTTTTAATTTGAAACTCTTCTGCAACGGCTTCGGTAACAGGAAATACAGTACTAGAGCCGTCAATTCTCACAATTGCATTATGGTCAGATGCTTCTTCAGAAGCGCCAGTCCCAGTTGAATCTGACTTTGAACAGCCAATCAGGATAAATGACAACACCACGACGTTAACAATCATCATGAGTTGCTGCAAAGGTTTAAAAGCGAATAGTAATTGCATGTAAGTCCTTGTTTATATTTCTCAAAAAAATAGCATTATTAAATTGTGACAATTTAGTGACAATCTATTTTCGATATTCTAACGCTTGATAGATAAGCTGTGTAGGTTTCACTATAAAAAGCAGTCATTAACGCATGCTTTTTTGAGTGAAAATGGATATGAAGTTAATGCGTTGGTTTAAATAGAAATGATTATGGGGCAATTTTATTGCCCCATAATATAAATATTGCTTGAGTTTAATTATTGAATACGGTTAAGTAAGTCCTCAATCTTGACACCCACTTCAGACTTTCCACCAAAACCAGAACCTATTTTTTTTGCATTCCAGTGGGCAATAACCGCCTTTTGATCTTTAACAGGTAATGGTACATATTTGACTTCCTCAATCAATGGGCGACCATTGGCGAGAAAGAAGTCAACAAACGCTTTTACGTGTGGTTTTGAAGCGCCAGTAGTGGCGTTAACATAAATGAAAATTGGGCGACCGAGTGGTTGATAAGTACCGTCTTCAATTGCTTTCTTAGAAGGTAATACTGCTTTTTTACCTGGCTTTTCAACAATAGCCACCGCTCTCAGTTGGTCAGCGTTTTCAGCGTAATATGCATATCCCAAATAACCAATCGCATTATCATCACCAACAACGCCCTTAATTGTAATATTGTCATCCTCCGTTGCTGTATAGTCCCCGCGCTGTGATTTAGCCTTACCAACGATCGCTTCAGTAAAATAATCAAATGTACCAGAGTCGGCGCCAGCCCCAAATAACTTTAATGGCTTGTTTGGCCAAGCGGGATTAACTTGATTCCAAGTTTTAATCTTTTCTTGTGCATCTGGACTCCACATTTTGTTCAGTTCAGCTACTGTCATGGTTTTAGCAAACGCATTATTGGGGTTGATGATGACGGTTAATGCATCAAAGGCAACTGGAATTTCGATAAACTTTATACCGTTAGCTTTGCAGTCATCAATTTCTTTTTGCAGGATAGGGCGTGAGGCGTTAGAAATGTCTGTTTCTCCGCGGCAAAACTTCTTAAAACCACCTCCGGTGCCAGATACCCCAACAGTCACTTTGGTTTTTGTTTTAATTTGAAACTCTTCCGCAACCGCTTCCGAGATTGGAAACACCGTGCTTGAACCGTCAATTTTGACGATATTATCAGCAGCATTTACCGTTGTTGTGCCAAGTGTTGCCGCGATAAAAACGGTTGAAGCTAGCGATTTAATAAACTCTGTTTGCATTGTAAACTCCGTATCAATATTTAAAAATACACATGATTACTTTTGATTGAACAAAATTAATATTTGTATTACCGACAGTTTAGAAATTCTTTGTGACATTAACATGACAATGTTCGAGTTAGTGCATAGTCTTATCATATAGTCTTCTTATATAGCCAGCTTATCAAGATAGCGGTGTACTTTTTTTGTGTGGCTGAACTGTGAATGGCCAAATCAATCAAATGGGGTTTTACGGATGGAAGCGTTAGGGCTTATTGTAATTGTCCGATATTTGTTAATTGATTAGCTAATGTAGCATCATCGTTTATGCTGCCAAATTCAATGGCTAAAAAAGCCTCAATACGCTTTCTCAGAATCGAATAAGCATTTTCAAAGCTGGCGCAAATTTCAGCCTCACTGCCTGTGGCTTTGGCTGGATCATCGACGCCCCAGTGTGCACGAATGACTTTGCCTAAATAAGCTGGGCAGGTTTCGCCGGCTGCATGGTCGCACACCGTAATAACAATATCAGGGACGCTAGGTAAATCTTGCCATGATTTGCTGTAATAACCCGCTGTAGGAATGCCTTTTTGTGTTAACAATGCAATTGAACGCGGATGTACCTCGCCAGTTGGATGGCTACCTGCGCTCATTGCATACATGCCTTCAGGTGCCAAATTATTCAATATAGCCTCAGCTAAAATGGAGCGACAGGAGTTGCCCGTGCATAAAAATAAAATATTCATTTGATGGCGCATTTCCTTATTTCATGAATGCTCATACCAGTGCTTGCTGCGATTAACGATTGCCACAATAGAAAGCATGACTGGCACCTCAATGAGTACGCCAACCACCGTTGCTAATGCCGCGCCCGAGTTAAATCCAAATAACGCAATAGCTGTTGCTACCGCAAGTTCGAAGAAGTTAGATGCCCCAATGAGAGCCGATGGTCCAGCAACGCAATGGGCGACTTTATATTTTTTATTCAGCCAATAAGCAAGCAGGGAATTGAAATACACCTGAATCAATATTGGTACAGCCAGCAACAGAATGATGAATGGCTGGTTAAGAATTTGCTCTCCTTGTAATGCAAACAATAAAACAAGCGTAATCAGTAATGCCGAAAGCGAGATTGGTTGTAGCGTTTTAAGCATTGTGTTGAGTGCATTATCGTTGCCTTTGCGTAATAATATTGTTCTGAATACTTGACTAATTGCAACTGGCACCACAATAAACAGCAGAACGGAAATTAATAGCGTATCCCAAGGCGCCACAATGCTAGATAAGCCCAATAGCAGTGCAACGATGGGTGCAAATGCAAATAGCAAAATTACATCATTAATAGCAACTTGCGATAAAGTAAACTTCGCGTCCCCATTGCACAAGTTACTCCATACAAATACCATTGCTGTACATGGCGCTGCGGCTAATAAAATCAATCCTGCAATATAACTATCAATTTGATCTGCTGGCAACATGTCTGCAAACAAGTGTCGAATAAAAATCCAGGCCAATAAAGCCATTGAAAATGGTTTAACCATCCAGTTGATAAACAGTGTCACGCCAATGCCTTTGACATGTGCGAGCACTTCGCTCATGGCTGTAAAATCAATTTTAAGTAGCATTGGAATAATCATTAACCAGATTAATACAGCAATAGGGAGATTCACCTCTGCCACTTTGAATGTTGCAAGTGTTTGAAATAGGTTAGGCGCCAACTTACCAAGGCTAATGCCTACCGCAATACAACCTAATACCCACCAAGTGAGGTTACGTTCGAAGCTGCTGATTGTAGGCGGTGCGTTAACAACCGCTTGATTGCTTGTCATTGTTGTTTTTTCCTTTTTTTGTTATCAATTGAATCGTTTGCGTTGGTGCACAACAAACAGTGTTTTTGGATGCACTGTCGGCATGGTTAAACATTGGCGCATCCGCCAGTGTATGGTAGGTTTCCCATGCAATACCAGTTGGGTCTTGCACCCAATGTTTGTTGGATGTTGCATAGCAACAAGTGGTGCTTTCTTGCGAAAGCATGGTCATATCTGCTTTTTCTAATCTTGTTTTAATTTCAGCTAGCTCATGGCTTTTTTCTACTTGAATGCCAATATGATCCAGCCCTGTTTTTGCACCTCGGGCGCTAATTGCAAAATTGACTAAAGGGTCATCTAACATCCATTTTGCATAGTCAGTTTTTTGCACAGTTGGTTGCGCACCAAACAGCGTATTATAAAAAGTGATGCTGTTTGCTAAGTCGTTGACAGAAATGTGTAGATGCATTCTTTTCACTAGGTCGTTGCCTTTTGTTGAGTCTCACAGGCGATATCTGAACAGCAAGTTTGCGTGCCTGCACAACAATTATCAGTTAAGTATGTGAGTAAATCATTCATGGCATCATAATTAGCAGAGTAATAAATAAATCTGCTCTCTTGTTTTGCATTAATTAAACCAGCATGACTTAACGCCTTTAGGTGAAATGATAATGTGCTGTTAGGCATATGAAGTGCTTCGGAAATAGCACCTGCTGCTAATCCGTTTATCCCTGTCTGTACTAATAATCTGAAAATCTCTAGTCTCGCCTCGTTAGCGATAGAAGAAAGTAGCGTCACTGCGGATATAGCATTCATATTTCTATATTTCCATATATATAGAAATATGTCAATCGCACAACCAATCAACCATCTGGGTTAGCCCGTTGACTAAGTCTTTGTTTCATTGGATATGCAGTGCTTTGTTGTATAATCACTTTTCGTTTTTTCAATCAAATACCCTTAAAGACATACGTTATGGAAGCAGAACAACTCAATCTTATTGCCAATCGGCTTAGCAATTTAACTGTCCGCAATGAAGACCTTCGGGGGTATCTTTGACTATGAAGGTAAAGCGCAGCGTCTAGCGGAAGTAGATGGTTTATTGGAGGATCCAGATGTTTGGAATGACCCAGAAAATGCGCAAAAATTAGGTAAAGAAAAGCGCATGCTAGCAGGTGTTGTGCATACGCTCAACAGTTTGGAACAAGGGATTAAAGATAGCCAAGAGTTGTTTGAAATGGCGCGAGAAGAGGGCGATGACGCCTCTTTAATGAGTATTGCAACAGATTCTGAAGCATTAGAAAAAGTTGTTGAGGAATTAGAGTTTAGACGCATGTTCTCACAACCAATGGATGAAAATAATTGCTTTGTTGAATTTCAATCGGGTAGTGGGGGTACTGAGGCGCAAGATTGGGCGAACATGCTATTACGTATGTATTTACGCTATTGCGAACGCAAAGGTTTTAAGGTAGAAGTGTTAGAAATGTCAGATGGTGATGTGGCTGGCATTAAAGGGGCATCGCTTAAAGTCACCGGTGATTATGCCTTTGGTACTTTACGGACCGAAAGTGGTGTGCATCGATTGGTTAGAAAATCACCCTTTGATAGCAATGCCAAGCGCCATACCAGCTTTGCCAGTGTGCAAATTTTCCCAGAAGTGGATGATTCAATTGAAATTGATATTAATCCTGCCGATATTCGCATTGATACCTATCGCGCCAGCGGTGCAGGTGGGCAGCATATTAACAAAACCGATTCAGCTGTGCGTTTAACTCATCTGCCAACGGGTGTTGTGGTGCAATGTCAAAACGACCGATCTCAACATCGTAATAAAGAAGAAGCGATGAATATGTTGAAAGGTGCTTTATATAATTTGGAATTGAACAAGCGGAATGAAGAAAAGCAAGCGTTAGAAGATGCCAAAACAGATATAGGTTGGGGGCATCAAATTCGTAGCTATGTATTGGATCAAGGACGTATTAAAGATTTGAGAACCAATGTTGAAGTGGGCAATACACAAGGTGTATTAGACGGTGATTTAGACCAATTTATTCAGGTTAGTCTAAAGCAAGGGGTCTAGTTTGACTGATTAATTGATTCTGCATCAGGGTGCTTAATTAGATAAAGTACACGCGCTACGTCTACGTGTAAAAATGCAGCAATTGCATCATAATCATCGGGTAATGCCGCATCATCCCAGCCATTAGCCGAGTGCCTTGCAAGGTTTACGGCCAAAGAAACATTATTCACGCGGTTATCTAACTCGGTTTCACCATCATCATTCATGAGTTTTGTGAGTAACGGCGGCATTGGATACACTTTGACTAACTCATTTTGTAAATCGCTGGTGTGAAAGCCTAGTACACGTTGTTGTGCATCTTTAGTGCGTAATGTTTTATCCTGTTGCTGCATATCAAAGATAATATTCATCTTTTCTGGCGCAAAGCACCACATCAACATTTCTGCAAAATCATGTAGTAAAGCCGCAATCCATATTTCTTCTGAGTGTAAATCTTTTCTTAAGGCCGCCCAATCTGCTGCGAAATAGGCAGCTCGGTGTGCTCTTTTAATGAGCTTGAGTAGGTGCGTCAATGCTGGCATATTCGATCTAAGCCTGTCATCAACTAATAAGTCTGGCGTTAAATGACCAAAAAAGTTGGTCGTTCCCAACATCATAACAGCCTGTTCAACTTCGATAATATCTTGAAGCTGATGCTTACCCGGATGGCTGTTGGTATAGCTGAGCACTTTAAACACCATAAAAGGATCATTTAATACAACAGCCGAAATAGCGCGTGCGCTGAGATGTTCTTCATCCTGTTTTAGTTTTGCCAACTCTCTTGCTGTTTGCCTTAGTACAGGTATATTAATTTTACGTAAGCTTTTTAACCACGTAACAGCATCGTTAATCTCATTGTTCATTCAAGACTCTCCTTGGGTAGCATCAGCTTAAGCCTAATAAACAAAAACAGTGTGAAGAACAAAGCAATAAAAGTGTCTTAAATCTGCAATATCAACATCATAATGACAATACAAATATATACAAATACAGGCATCGCCCATACAATCGCACATAACAAATGCTCACTATTGTTAACAAATCAACCATATGCAACCGCTAAAAGAAATTTTATCGTCTATTAAATCGGCAAAGCTAACTGACTTTGATGCTTGGCATGGTCGCCTAGTTGTTTGGTTGGCTGCCGCAACAGCTGGTTTGGTCGTGGTGTTATTCGCTAAAGGGACAGAACATACAATAGCGTTGTTTTTTCAGCTGCAGCGTTTACATTGGTGGGCGCCATTAATTGTAACGCCTTTAGGCGGTATATTCATCGTTTGGGTAACGCGTAAATGGTTTAAAGGCGCAGCTGGTAGTGGTATTCCACAAGTGATGGCGGCTCTGCATCAAACCAATACAGATAATCAATATCCTGCGTTAGTGAGTTTAAAATTGGCGATAGGTAAGGTTTTTTTAGGTATTGGTACCCTATTAGCAGGATTTTCTGCAGGACGAGAAGGTCCTTCGGTGCAAGTTGCCGCTAGTATCATGCATACTTTCCGCCACTTTTTGCCTGATGGTTTCTCAGTGCAACCCAAACATTTAATTCTTGCTGGTGGCGCTGCCGGCATTTCTGCTGCTTTTAATACGCCGCTAGCTGGCATTGTGTTTGCAATAGAAGAGTTAGGGCGTCGTTTTGAGCAAAAAACCAATGGCGTGATTATCACTGCCATTGTGCTGTCAGGCTTAGTTGCCATTTCTTTACAAGGTAACTATACCTACTTTGGACAGCTTTCTGTGGGTGTTGTGGACAGTAAAATTATTCTGCCTATTTTATTTTGCGGACTCATTTGCGGCATATCAGGTGGCATATTTAGCCGCACATTGATAAGCGCTTCAGGGCAAATGAAAGGACGGCTAGGTGCGCTAAGACGATTGCATCCTTTATGGTGGGCGGGCTTTTGTGGTTTGCTGGTGGCGCTACTGGGTGTTGTCAGTCATGGTGCCGCACATGGCTCTGGTTATGCGACTACTCAAGATATTTTGTCAGGCAATGTACATAGTGCCTGGTTTTATGCCCCTGTTAAGTATTTAGCAACTATTTTTACTTATTTAAGTGGTGTTCCTGGCGGCATTTTTGCCCCGTCGCTTTCTATTGGTGCTGGTATTGGCCATGATTTGGTACCGCTATTTGGTTACGAACCCTATCAAAGTGCCATTATTGCTTTATGTATGGCAGGCTTTCTTGCTGCTGTTACACAAGCACCGCTCACCTCTTTTATTATCGTGATGGAAATGATTGATGGCCACGAAATGGTCATTAGTCTCATGGCAATTACGTTTATCGCTTCTATGATTTCAAAGGTATTTAGTAAGCCGCTTTATGCAACATTGGCAGATCAGCAGACAGGCATGACGCAAAAGATTAGTCATGATTGATACGTGTAAGACTAACCCGTGTTCCGCAAGCCTGCGGCAACGCCGTTAATGGTGAGTAAAATGGCTAGCTTGAGCTTATCGTTGGTGTCTCCTGCACGATAACGTTGAATCATCTCAACTTGTAAATAATTCATCGGGTCTAAATACGGTAGTCGATTTTTGATTGAATCTGCCAAGATTGGATTGCTACTTAGCCGCTCATCCGTGTCTTGCAATAAATTCAATGCAGCAACCGTTAACTTGTATTCTGCCTCTATACGGGCAAAAATATGTTCTCTTAATGCGACATCTGATAGCATTTGTGAATAGCGTTTTGCCACTGTTAAATCTGTTTTTGCAATCACCATATCAACATTCGCAATGAGCGTTTTAAATAGCGGCCACGACTGAAGCATCTGCTTTAATTGTTGAGTGCGCATTGTTGTTTTTTTCTCATCCGCATGCAAATAATGATGAATAGCGCTACCTAAACCATACCAACCCGGTAATAATAAACGGCATTGTGCCCACGAAAACCCCCAAGGAATGGCACGTAAATCTTCGATTTTTCGATTGGTTTTGCGCGCAGCAGGGCGGCTACCAATATTTAATTCCGCAATTTCAGCAATGGGTGTGGTATTAAAAAAGTACTCTTCAAATCCAGGTGTTTCATAAATTAAGCTTCGATAAGCTGTCATCGCTGTGCTAGATAGTGTTTCCATTACACTTTCAAAAGCGCGTTCTTGTTGGTGACTTAGATCGGTTTGAGGAAACAAACTAGCATCCAAGGTGGCAGCAATTAAAGTCTCTAGACTTTGTTTGCCTACTTTTGCATCTGAATATTTAAATGCAATCGTCTCACCTTGCTCGGTTAATCGTATTTGACCATTCACAGTACCAAGCGGTTGTGCCACGATGGCGTCATAAGTTGGCCCACCACCACGGCCGACTGCACCGCCACGGCCATGAAATAATCGTAATCTTATATTGGCTTGCTTGAACAAAGTCAGCAGTTCAACCTCTGCTTTATATAACTCCCAGCTCGAAGTTAAAAAGCCGCCATCTTTATTACTGTCAGAATAACCCAACATGATTTCTTGCTCATCACCTTGATAACGCAGCACATCTTTAGTACCTAATAATCCTAACCAATGAGTCATAATCATGGGCGCATTGCGTAAGTCGGCAATGGTTTCAAATAAAGGCACAATATTCAAATCAAGCTGGATATTGGGAGATCCCCAAACACCGCGAAGTAAGCCAGTTTCTTTTTGCAATAATGCCAATTCAAGTAAATCAGAGAGCGTTTCAGTATGCGAAATGATGTACTGACGCACCGCGCACGGGCCAAACAGTTGACGAATTTCGCGCACCTTGGTCAATACACCTATTTCTTTATGTAGCAGCTCAGAATATTGATGAAAAGGGGAAAATAATAAACGCGGTTGTTGCAATTCTGCTAATAGCGTTTTGATCTTTTCTGATTCATGTAACTGATTGTATTCAAACGCATAACCTGCTTTGTTCAATAGCTCAGTAATCACTGCCTCATGGATATCGGATGATTGGCGAATATCAATCGTGGCTAAATGAAAGCCAAAGGTTTCAATTGCTTTGGCTAACTTGCCCAAGCGCGGATACACCAAGTGCTCACCTTTATTCACCATCAACGAATGAATCAGCATGGTGATTTCTGCTAGAAAAGTCGCTGCATTTTGGTAGGGTTCGGCCTCAAATGTAACCGGACTGCCATCAGCAATAGCTGACAGCAAGCTAGCGGTTATCATTAAACGGTCATGAATGCCATTCAATGCTAACCGATAAGCTTCATCAATGCGATGTGGTGATTGATTGCGCGAGCGATCAGCTAATGCTTGTACTTCAGGCGTTACTTTCGCCAACCGAGTGGAAACAGCCAACTCTCGCTGTAACGCTTCTACCTCACCCAAATAGAATTGAAAAGCGGCTGCAGATTGCAACCGGGCTGCCTGCGCTAGCGTATCCCCGTTCACAAATGGATTACCATCGCGGTCGCCACCAATCCAGCTACCCATGTGTAAAAAGCTGGGTAATTGATAAAGACCATCAAATTCTTTACTAAAAATACGATTAATGTCGCGCTCTAAATCTTGCAGAATTTCAGGAATCGCATGCAAAAAAGTTGTTTCGTAATAACTAATGGCATTTTCAATTTCATTGATAACCGAAATTTTGGATAGACGAACTACCCGAGTTTGCCAAATTGCACAAATGGTTCCTTCTATTAATAATCGATTACGTTCAATTTCCTTTTCTGAAATGAGCGTATCGCGCTCCGCCAAGTAATGTGCCAGCGCATCTTGTAATTCTAGAATACTTTTACGTTGCACCTCGGTTGGATGCGCAGTGAGTACAGGAGAAACCAGCGCCTCATTAAAAAACTGAACGATCGTCTGATAATCGACTTCAGGCTTATTAAATTGATTGACGGTATGCGCCAACATGCCCACCCCGAGTTTGTCCTCGTTAATTCTGGTGCGTTGATGCGCATATAAATCTTCAGCGATATTAACCAAATGCTTAAAATGACTAAACGCACGAATAATGGGTACGGCCTGCTCAGGGCTTAGATTTTTTAATGTATTTTCAAGTGAAACAGCGGCTTGTTGATCGTTGTTTCGACGAAATTTAACGGCCGTTTGACGAATCTGCTCTATCGCATCAAAGGTTTCTTGTCCCTCTTTATTAAGAATCGCCTCACCTAGCACTCTACCTAAATAACGGATATTTTCATGTAAGTCTTTGGCTAAGGATTTTTCTGTTTCGCGCATGTGATGACTCTACTATGGTTGAGATATATACAGATAAGCAACAACTGCACCAGTGTAAATGATATTGATGTAAATGATAGTTACTGACAATCGCTGCATTAAGTTGCCAATCAAATCCGCACTATAATAAGGCTTTATGCGTGATATTCGCACCTAATGTGAACGTTTTTTTACTGAGCTGTCTGTAGTTATTAGCCACATGAACCTATTTAAAATCATTAGATTGAGAGCCATATGATGCAGCGGCATATAATGCTAAAATGCGCTCTATTCAATCAATATTGACTAACCAATTTACATATTCGAGTATCAAATGACAGAACAGGTTAAGCCAGAAGTGCCCGTAGCGCATGAAACACGCGTTGATGAAAATCATGTTATCGCAGAGCGACGTGATAAATTAAAAGCCATGCGTGAACAAGCGCATGCAAATAACAGCGCCGTGTTTCCAAATGATTTTAAGCCCACCCACAAAGCAGCCTCTTTACATGCTGAATATGACGCGCTAGATAAAGAGACGTTAGACCCGCAGCATATTCCTGTTGCTGTTGCTGGCCGTATGGTGCTAAAACGGGTAATGGGTAAAGCCAGCTTTGCTACAGTGCAAGATGCAACAGCCCGTATTCAACTCTTTATTAATAAAGAAAACTTAGCTGATGAAAACAGTGAAGCGATTTATGAGGCTTTTAAGCATTGGGATTTAGGCGATATTGTCAGTGCTAAAGGTGCTTTGTTCAAAACAAAAACTGATGAGCTATCCATCAAAGTGAGCGAATTGCGGTTGTTAACAAAATCATTACGCCCGCTACCTGAAAAATACCATGGATTACAAGATCAAGAAATTAAATACCGTCAACGTTATGTCGATTTAATCACTTCAGAAGAAACACGCGAAACCTTTAAAACGCGGTCAAAAGTCATGTCGGCAGTGCGTCAATTTATGACAGAAAACGAATTTTTAGAAGTCGAAACGCCAATGCTGCACCCGATTCCTGGCGGAGCTTCTGCTAAACCGTTTGTCACGCATCATAATGCGCTTAATATGCAAATGTATATGCGTATTGCACCAGAGCTTTATTTAAAACGCCTGATTGTGGGTGGTTTTGACCGTGTGTTTGAGATTAATCGCAGCTTCCGCAACGAAGGCTTAAGCGTGCGCCATAATCCCGAATTTACCATGATGGAGTTTTATGCCGCTTACACCGATTATGAGTGGCTAATGGATTATACCGAGCAATGCATTCGTGCCGCAGTGATGGCTGCACATGGCACGGCGGTGATTAGTTATGATGGTAAAGCAGTCGATTTAAGCAAACCATTTGAGCGCTTAACCATCGTAGGTGCGATTCAAAAATATGCACCGCAATACACACTTGAACAATTAAATGATGCAACATTCTTACGTGCTGAAATATTAAAGCACGGCGTCAAACCATTTGATCATGCTGGTTTGGGTGCGCTGCAACTCACACTCTTTGAAGAAACGGCAGAAAGCCAGCTGTGGAACCCAACTTACATTATTGACTATCCAGTTGAAGTCTCTCCATTGGCGCGTGCTTCTGACAATAATCCAGACATCACAGAACGATTTGAGTTATTTATCACAGGACGCGAAATGGCAAATGGCTTTAGTGAGCTTAACGATGCCGAAGACCAAGCGGCGCGCTTTCATGCACAAATGAAAGCCAAAGAAGCGGGTGATCAAGAAGCCATGTATTACGATGCGGACTTTATCAGAGCGCTAGAATATGGCATGCCACCAACTGGTGGTTGTGGAATTGGCTTGGATCGTTTAGTCATGCTCATTACCGATAGCCCTAGCATTCGCGATGTGATTTTGTTTCCGCATATGCGCGCAGAGAGCTAATTTAACCATTTTTTTCGCCTACTCACCGTCTTTGCGAGTTCAACGACCCAACCATTTATGGCATTGAATGAGCGGTATTCACCTTAATTAAAGCACTCTTGCAGTCTCACTATGACCTAAATGCAATGCGAGTATCAGGAAATAAAGAGTAACAAACTTTCTAGGTTAAAACAGATAAAGACAGATTGACAATTTGATTATGTTTAACTGCTTTATTTTATGTAGTCATACTCTCAATCAGCGCCTGTTCTTTTGAACATTCTGGCTCAGCAAATTGAGTGTTTAGCGTAAAGTCTGCAGTACAAAGACTATCAAAAATTACACATTTCAACAGTTTAATGTCGTTTTATTGTCAATTTTTCTAAAGAAAATTGAAATAAAAAATTCATGTTTTTTATACAATTGTAGACAAATATTTTTATCATGAACTCTTTATCTAGTCTGTTGATTTTACTATTTAAAAGTAAAATTTTTTAATCATTCATCTTCCAAAAAATAGCCAAGAGACCAAGATAATAAGTAACAAGCATAGTCCTAAAAAATATTAATGTCACAAAAATGAAACTTAATTGAAAACTGCCATTGCTATAATCTGATTTTTTAATTGATTAATTAAGCAAACATGCAACCTAAATCTATTAAATTTCAAGGGTTTACCCTCCTAGAGCTGCTGGTGGTTATGGTGATTATAGGGCTGTTGGCAGGATACGTTGGTCCTAAGTATTTCGATCAAATAGGTAAGTCTGAGACTAAAACCGCTTGGGCGCAAATAAATGCATTGGGTAAAGCGCTGGATCAATATCGTATTGATACGGGGCGCTACCCAACTTCCGAACAAGGCTTGAGCGCATTGACGCAGTTGCCTACAGATGAGCCAAAATGGGCAGGGCCTTACCTACTTAAAAAGGTCCCTGTTGATCCCTGGGGAAGACCTTATCTCTATAAGTCACCTGGAGATAATGGGGAGTATGATCTATACAGCTTGGGTAAAGACGGTCAAGTAGGTGGTACTAAAGATGCTCAAGACATTGTGAGCTGGTAGGGCGAACGTATCGTGTTATTTCAGGTAAAAGCGATCAGTGGAAAGGAAATGGTATTAATCGATATTACTGCAAACAGTGAAAGTGAAGCTCGTGACCAAGTCAAGGCTCAAGGCCTGATACCAATCTCCCTTAAATCTAAAAAGCCACGATTTTATCGGACCAATACCAAACAGCTTTCCGTTTCACTTTTTAGTGTAGAACTATTAGCATTATTAGAAGCAGGACTCAATTTAGTAGAGGTAATTGAAACACTTGCAACTAAAGAGCATCAGCAACAGCCTGTCTTAACGCAACTACTCAATGTTATGTATGAAGGTCAGACCTTGTCAGTTGCACTAGAGCGCCAATCAGAAACCTTTCCCATGTTGTTAATTGCCACCATCAAATCAAGCGAAAAAACAGGCGATTTGCAAGAGGCATTACGCCGATACATTGCATATCAGCAACAAATAGACCAGTTAAAAAAGAAAGTGATCAGTGCATCTATTTATCCGTTGTTATTAATGATAGTCGGGAGCCTTGTGATTTTATTTCTGTTGGTATTTGTGGTGCCAAAGTTTAGTCTAATTTATCAAGGTACATCCAAAGAGTTGCCCTATTTATCCCAACTCCTTTTAATGTGGGGACAGTTGTTATCGCAACATGGAGAGTTGGTTGCCTTGATAGTATTTGTGATACTTTCAACAGGTATATTTGCTTTTTCACAAGCGTCAGTTAGGGCCTATTTTTTATCAAAACTATGGCAAATGCCAGCGATAGGACGTCAATTAAAAATCTATCAATTAGCACGCTTTTACCGAACAGTAGGTATGCTACTGAAGGGCGGCACGCCTATTATCAGCGCATTAAAGTCAGCAACTAGCCTCTTGGATAAGTCACTTCATCACAATATCAAAAAAGCAGAGTTGGCGATCAGTGAAGGTAAACCAGCCTCTGAAGCAATGACTCAGGCCGGTCTTACAACAGCGGTCGCAAGCAGAATGTTGGCAGTTGGAGAGCGAGGCGGCAACATTGATGAAATGATGGCACGAATAGCAGGCTTTTATGATGATGACCTTTCACGTTGGATAGATTGGTTTACTCGATTATTTGAGCCTATTTTGATGTTGATCATTGGCCTTGTGATAGGCGTAGTTGTACTGTTACTGTACATGCCGATATTTGAGTTGGCGGGGAATATACAATGAGTATCATGCTAGATTATTCCTCAAAACTCTCTCGGCTATCCGAATGCATTCAGCAGGCAAGGACTGATGCCTATGCACAACAAAGATCTGTGCTCCAGATTTTAGAGGAGTTACTCGCATTAGAGCCCGAATCTTTTGTAGCGCTTATGAGTGAAGCGTTTCATATTCCAGTCATTTCAATGAAAGAGATGCATCAGCTCGCGCCTGCTTATGAGATTCTTTCGTTTAATGAGGGGCAACGCAAAGCCTGTATCGCTTTTCATGATGCAGACTCTCGATTAATAGTTGTAATTGCAAATCCAATCGATGATGCGTTGCAAGCTTGGCTTGGTGAAGTAATTGAAAAACCGTTTGAATTACGTTTAGCACACCACACTGATCTTACAGCTTACCAAACAAGACATGAAGAGAGCATGCGCGCACTCGATCAGTTAGCACCAGATAACAAGGATTTAGAAGAAGACGGTTCTGCATTAATCACCACCATTTCTATTCAGTCAATTAATGAAGACGTAAACCCTATTATCAAGCTAATTAACTCAACCCTATATGATGGATTGAAAGTAGGTGCAAGTGATATTCACTTAGAATCTGAAAGCCGTGGGCTAAAAATCAAATATCGTATCGATGGTGTAATGACGAGTATGAGTGGAATGCAAGGCCGTGATAACGCTGATCAAGCAATTTCGAGAATTAAAGTCATGGCTCAGCTAGATATTGCAGAGCGACGTATACCGCAAGATGGTAGGTTTAAAGTATCGGTATTTGGACGAGAAGTAGACTTTCGTGTATCTATCATGCCTAGTGTATTCGGTGAAGATGCAGTACTTAGAATTTTAGATAGAAAGTCCATTACCGAAGAGGTAAATGGACTTAGTCTACAAGCGTTAGGATTTAATCCTGAGATTATTCAGCAGTTCAGAAAATTAGCAACTGAGCCTTATGGCATGGTACTAGTCACTGGTCCTACGGGTAGTGGCAAAACAACATCATTATATGCTGCGATTTCTGAGGTGAATACTGGCTATGACAAAATTATTACTATTGAAGATCCAGTTGAGTACCAGCTATCCGGTGTTTTACAAATTCCTGTAAATGAAAAAAAAGGCTTAACGTTTGCAAGAGGACTAAGGTCTGTACTCAGACACGATCCCGATAAAATTATGGTTGGGGAGATTCGTGACACTGATACTGCGCAGATTGCTGTCCAAGCCGCGCTAACTGGCCATTTAGTTTTTACAACAGTACATGCTAACAGCGTCTTGGATGTGATAGGACGTTTTATGCATATGGGTGTCGATCTTTACAACTTTGTGTCTGCCGTGAATGGCATTATGGCGCAACGTTTGGTTCGTGAGCTTTGTGTGCACTGTGCAGAGGATTACACGCCTCCTGATAGTTTGATAGAAGCCTCTAAAATTCCCCACGACATGCTAATTAACATGCGATTCAAATATGCTAAAGGATGCGGTCATTGCCGAGGAAGCGGCTATAAAGGCAGAAAAGCGATTGCAGAGTTATTAGTGCTTAATGATGAACTTCGAGAGATGATTGTTGCGCGTGAGCCTATTCGTAAGCTCAAGGAAGCAGCAAGACGAAACGGCTTGCGATCCATTCGTGAAGCCGCATTGGAACATGTGAGTCATGGTTTTACAACCTTGCAGGAGATCAATCGTGTTACCTTTGTTGACTGACCGATGCTATATTTCCATTAGCACCAAAGGTGTCGCTTTTCTGCGAGTACCCGTGTTAGGTCGTCGTAACTATCACAAACAGTTTTACCCTGTTGAAGAGCAAATTACTAAGAGCGCCAATATCCTCTGTCCTTTGTTAAATCAGGTTTTGGCGGAACACAGTAGACAAAAATCACAGCAACTGCAGGTAATATTATCAACTGATTTTGTAAGATTTATGGTGCTACCGGCACAAACAACCCTCCTGACTGAATCTGATCAATTGGCGTTTGCAAGTGCGTTGTATCATGAGGTTTACGGACAGCTAAGTGATGCATGGTTGATAGAGTCAAATGATGCTGTACCTCATCAACCCACTTTGTGCGCTGCTATCGATCAGGTGTTTTTAGATCAATTAAAAACGATGGCAAATCACTATCGGTTTAATCTGTCAGCTGTCGTTTCTTATGCTACGTGGCTGGTTAATCAGTTTCGTTTAGAAAGGTACAGTGGATATTTAGCACTTGTTGAGCCAACACGTTTAGTGCTTATACATTTTGATACCGCTCTGCAAAGTCTTGTGCATGAGAAATGGGAAGATGACTGGGTATCCCCACTAGAGATATTGCTTACCAAAGCCATATTACGAAACGGCCCAAGTACAAGAAATCTCCTGATATATGCGCCCATGGAAGCTGAGCTTGATACTACTCGCTTTCCTCAATGGAAGGTTGCCCTTCAACAACCAGTGCCATCGCAATTGGAACGTTCTAACCATTACCAAATGTTAAGAGGGTGTATATGAGTTTGCGTATTGAAATTGATTTTGTAAAACCCGCTTGGTATTCAATTAAACGGGTAACCCCACTCGGTGCGAGCTTGATGTGCTTAAGCATTATATTGTTCATTGGCACTTTTAGCAGTGTGCTAGAGCAAAGAGAGCAGTCAAACATGCGTAAATTAGCGGCGTCTTTACAGCCGCCGGCGCCAGTTGCGCTAGAAGCTAAAGCCAAGGAGCCGGCGCTCAATCATACACAAACACAAATATTGAATGCGATGATTAAAGAGCTGAATGCGCCTTGGGATGTTTTATTAACTGCATTAGAGACCATGCAAAATCCAGATATAGCCTTAATCAATATTTTACCGAATCATCAAAAACAGCAGTTAGATTTGATAGGGGAAGCGAGAAATATCCCAGCGATGTTACGCTATATAGAATCTCTTGAGGCCTTAGAGATGCTTGATCATGTGACATTGCAAAAGCATCAAGTGAATGAAACACACCCCTATCAACCAGTTGAGTTTGCAATTGTGGCAAGGTGGCGTTAATGGCAACATTACTTAGTCAAGCGTTATGGTATCGTCGCAGATGCTTAAAAGCATTAGGATTATGGGGTCTACTTGGCAGCGTAATCATGATAGGCACATTGTTATTTGTTTACTTCACTGACATAACCATGCCTCCTTTGCCGCCTGATGAGCAGCAGTCATCCACAGATTTAGCAGTGCTTACAACTTCTGATCATCGGCTGCTCGTCCAGCCAGAGTCAGATGCAGATCTAAGATTAAATACGTTACTAGCTGTCATGCGTCTATTGCCAGAAGAACGCCGATTACCCAGTATTCTTAATCAAATGCATGAAGAGGCAAAACGCACGCGGCTTTCTATTGTAAGTGCAGACTATAAGTGGCGAAAACTCAAAAAAAGTACGCCATTTGCTGATGGCGCCTTGGTTCAGTATGAAATTACTTTCCCAGTTAAAGGTAGTTATACCGCAATCAGGAATATGCTCAATAAGGTGTTAGCACAAATACCTACGCTGGCATTGTATAAACTGGAACTCAATAGAGAGACTGTGACTAATGTATTTGCTGAAGCCAGGGTGACTTTTGTGGTTTTTTTGATTGGTAAAAGTGAATGAAGCAAGCTAAATTCATACGCGGCCCATCTGAATTGATACCCAAACAACGTCACTGGTTATTTGGATTATTGTTACTGACGGTATTGGCAACGATCTGGACTGCTGTCAAAAATGAATCCACCTCCTCTGAAGAGGTTTTGATCACACAGCAAAATGCTACAGTAGTTCGCCAGACATCCAGCAGGATTAGGCTGAATCAGACAGTCGCTTCAACAATTCAGCTCAATCATGCTGCAACTGCTTCTAACAGCACTGTCGATCGCAACCTGACAACACAAATAGGCTCGCGTAGCCATTTGCCTATTACTCACAATCTATTTAGTGCGCAAACTTGGCAGCCTTTATTAACAAAAGCCGACTATAAAGCGCGGCTTGCCCCAAGCCCGCCTTTAGCGCCACCAGTACCCTATACCTACGTGGGAAAAGTCGAAGAAGAGGGTGAAATAGAATATTTTGTGTTGCAGCAAAATAAATTAATCAATCTTAAGATGGGACAATTACTACAAGGACAATGGCGGCTGGACAGTGAAGATACGCAATATCTTAATTGGACATTTGTTCCAATGGATTTACCGCAGACATTGCCCAAACAGAACAATAGATCAAGAGATGTTTTTGCGACATTTCAAGAATAAGAAATCACATGCAATTTAAACAACACACATCACTTTTACTGCGTCTAAGATCATACACGGTATGGCTAGTTATGATGACTTATATGACCGGATGCGCAACTTTTCCTTGGCCAAGTAAAAAGCAATCAGGTTCTCCAGAGCAACGTGTTCAAAAAGCCCAAGCGCAGTGGAATAAAGATACGGATAATACAGATTATCGGAAAACACTACGACTAGAAAAAGAGTCAGCTATTGAGGAGTTGCTGACACTGGCGGAGCAAGCCCGGCTATCTGGAAACCATGATCAAGCGATTGTTTATTATGATCGATTACTGGTATTAGACCCAGCTCACGGTCAAGCGAGGCAACTTAAATTAGCGGTCATGCAGGAAACAGAGCGTTTATACAAACTCAAACAGGCGCAAATCATGTATCAAGAAAAACAATATACCAAGGCAAATGAATTGGTACGCGAAATCCTTATCGAGGCACCTGATATGACCGAGGCGTTGAGTTTACAAACAAAGATCAATGCAGACTCACAACAAACCAAGGTGAAAGCACCACAATTAAAGCCTAGCTCAGACAAACCAATTACGCTTGAGCTTAGAGATGCCAATATCAAAGTGGTATTCGAAGCATTATCTCGCGCAACAGGTATTAATTTTGTTCTAGACAAAGATATTAAACCAGATACCAAGGTCACCATTTTTATCAAAAAGATGCTGATAGAGGATGCAATCGATATGGTACTTGCCAGTAATGGCTTGGAGAAAAAAGCCCTTTCATCAAATAGCCTTTTGGTATTTCCAAATACACCGCAAAAGTTAAAAGATTATCAAGATTTGATCATACGCAGTTTTTTTCTTACGAACACAACAGCCAAGCAAGTTTCAGCGATGTTGAAAACCATGCTTAAAACCAAAGATATTTTTATCGATGAGCGATTGAATATGGTAGTAATGCGGGATACACCAGATATTATTAAAATCGCTGAAAAATTGGTACAGGCAAATGATATGGCAGATCCAGAGGTGATGCTGGATATCGAAGTGCTAGAAGTCAGTCGTACCCGTTTGCAAGAGCTAGGCATTATCTATCCCAATCAGCTAGCAGTTATCGGAGCTAACACAGGATTAACGCTAGAGGCACTCAGAAATGTGACCTCTGCAAATGTAGGTGTAAGGCCAAATCCTGCAGTCAATTTTAATAAAACGACAGGCGATGTTAATTTACTATCAAATCCAAGAATACGAGTTAAAAATAATGAAAAAGCGCAAGTATTAGTTGGTGATAAAGTACCTATTATTACTACCACTTCAACCGCTAACGTAGGTGTTGCAGAAAATGTTACCTATGTGGATGTTGGACTGAAACTCGATGTTGAACCCAGAATTAATTTAGATAATTTTGTGAATATTAAAGTTGGGCTAGAGGTGAGTTCTTTGGGGGATAAAACCATTACCAGGAACGGTGCGGAGGTGTTCACCATCGGTACAAGGAATGCAAACACAGTGCTTAGGCTCAAACATGGTGAAACCCAAATTCTTGCTGGCTTGATTCTTGATGACGAGCGCAAGTCTACCGCACGGCTACCAGGTTTGGGAGACATTCCTTTATTAGGACGTTTATTTTCTAACCAAGAAGATCGAAAAAGTAAAACTGAGATCGTATTGGCAATTACCCCGCGTATTCTTAGCAATATCCAGTTACCCAAGGCAGATATTGCTGAATATTGGTCTGGTACAGAAAATTTAATTTTAGATCGTCCTAAAATTAGCATTCCAATCACTAATATAGCACCTCGATTAACTATTGATCGCTTACTCAGAACACAAGACGACCAAATCGACATGCCGACTCCAGATGGCAAGACAGTGCTACCTACGTCACAACCGTTTGCAAACGACACTAATAACGCACCCCAGAGCGATAATAATACAGCCAAGGATCTCTCTGCTGCATCAACTTTAGGAAATGAGAAGCCTGTTGTCAACAATCAAGAGACTTCCTCCAGTGCCACCTCGTCAACTATGTCTATTGATGAAAGGCGAGCGAGAGTATTAGAGGCTATCAAGCAGGAAATAGAAGCAAGGTAAAGAGATGCGGCAAACGTCTATTCTTAGTAATGCTTTACTGAAGCCGTCTCAGCGAGGGTTTACCATCATCGAGCTAATGGTGACATTGACTATTTTAGCTATATTAGCCAGTGTGACCATGCCACTATTAAAACTTACCTTGCAACGTAACAAAGAGGTAACACTAACGCAAAATCTGATGCAATTACGAGACGCGATTGATGATTATAAGCAAGCTGCAGATGATGGACGTATAAAAAAAGAGTTAGACCAATCTGGCTACCCGCCAAATTTAGCGGTTTTAGTGACAGGAGTCGAAGATATTAAAGACCCAAAAAAACGGATTATTAAATTTTTAAGACGCATTCCGAAAGATCCAATGCGCAATCAAGATGAACAAAGACCATTCGAGCATGACTGGGGATTACGTAGTTATCACAGTGAAGCAGATAACCCGCAATATGACGATGATGTTTATGATGTATATTCATTGAGCCCGCTCACAGGAATTAATGGAGTGCCTTATGCGCAGTGGTAATTTTTCCTGTCTTTTTAAAGGGTTTACTTTAATTGAACTATTGGTAGTGCTCACCATAGTGGCTCTTTTGTTATCGTTGGTCAGTCCCAAATATTTTAATCATATTGATCGAGCCAAAGAAACAGCTTTAAAGCAAGATCTCCATTTTATGCGTGTTGCCATCGACCAATATTTTGGCGATCATGGCATCTATCCTGAGAGTTTAGAAAAGCTTGTAGAACTCGCTTATCTCGATAAAGTACCAGTAGATCCGATCACAGAAAGTGCAGAAACTTGGATAATTACGCCACCCGAACCGCCCCTGGAAGGTGAAGTTTATGATGTAAACAGTGGGTCCGAAGGCTTTGCAAAAGATGGAACGATTTATAACAGTTGGTAGTTACATTTAGCAGGCGGTTTCGTCCGATCAATTGCCGCAGAAAAATAGACTTATGCTTATCAAAGATTACAATCCTGGTACTCATCGACAATTTGGCTTTAGTTATATGGGCATATTAGTGCTGATGGTCATTGCAGGCATTAGTATGGCTGGCGCTGGCTTAATGTGGCATATTCAGCTGCAACGTGCAAAAGAACAACAATTATTATTTACAGGCAATGCTATTCGCAAAGCGATTGGAAGTTATTATGCCGCTAACCCAACAGGATTGGGAGAATATCCGTCCTCATTAAAAGCGTTATTATTAGATAAAAGGCAACTCTCCCTTAAACGCCATCTTCGTCAGCTTTATCTAGATCCAATGGGTAAACAGCAAGAATGGGCGCTAATAATGCAAAATGATAGGGTGATTGGTGTTTACTCTCAATCTACACTCGCGCCGATTAAAGTGTCTGGCTTTCCCGCAGTCTACGAAGATTTCAGTAATGCTAAAACCTACCAAGATTGGAAGTTTGTTTATATTCCTGGAATAGAATAAGCTTTTTTGCTTAACGAACAACATGAAGTGCTAGTTGATTAATCATACACAGTATAAGCCTTGAAATGGTAGTACACCCTCCGTACATACCGCTGAGTTTCTTCATAAGGTGGGACACGATTTTGGTATTTTTTAACAGCACTGGGTCCAGCATTATAAGCCGCAAGCGCTAATGTTAAATTCCCGTCAAAATCGTTGAGTAACCTTTTTAAATAAGTCGCACCAGCGAGGATTTGTCTATCTGCAGCGTCGAGAGGTCCCACATTTAACGCACGCCCTGTGGCAGGCATTAACTGCATTAAACCAAATGCACCTTTCGGGGAAACAGCATTCAGTTTGTGTCCAGATTCTGTAGCAATGACCGCATGTAATAAAGCTGGGGTGAGCGCTGTTTGGCGCGCTGCAGCTACAACTTCATGCTGAAATGGCAAATCCTGCATACGCTTCTTAGTTGATGCTTTAATCAAGGTTGCCGCATTGTTATTATCTGCGTAAATCGCTAGGCCGTCAGCATCTTCATCATAACCATTTTGAATAATGATTTCGTCTGCTTCTTCCTTCACTAAGGCAAGTTGTGACTGTGCAGCCTTGCAAACAGGTGATTGGACTAAGAGAAAGAATAACAAAAAAGCGAACGATTTCATTGTAACGCCATGGTGACATATTATTGTGACAAGCATAAGACAGCAAAATTTTCCAATTTATTACAGAATTAATATCAATCAATTATATATATAACCAATTGATTTAATATGAATAGTATTCTTATTTAAGTCAGGGCTTAGTAAAATTAAACGTACTATTCTTGAGTAAATCATAAGCCAAAATAATCAGTCATTTTCACAACAATGTCATGGAGATCATACACAATCAAAAATTCATATATTGTAGTAATGAAATAATCGTTAAAAACATTAATTCTTTATTCACAGCGTTTGAGTTATTGGCGATGCTAAGTCATCGTTTTGAGAACTTTTTGAGAGTTTTGGTACTTTATGACTATTTTAATAGAGTCTGATTTAAGCGAAGAGCAACGTATTATCTTTATGGAGGTTATTACTGACTCGTTACGTGTTACTTACAAAAAAGATTTATTCAATTGGTTGCAACATGGTTTTCAATACCTGATTGCCCATGATGTTTTTTTCTATGGCGTGTGCTCACTTGAAAGTGAGCAATTCGAGTTTGAGTATCTCACTACTACTCTCCACTTTTCAGATCAGCAGTTTCAAGCTATAACTCAAAAAGACACTGGCCTTATCCATCAGGCTTTTAAACACTGGCAAACCAATAATTTACCTGTGTTCGTCAGCACAGATTTGCCGAGCAAACAACATGCTAATTACAATGTACTCAATATCAGTCTAAGTGATATGCAACCCACAGAGCTTAATCAGTTTGTTGTACATGGTTTTGGCGATATGCGTACTCGTATCAGCACCATGGTGATGCTAGGGCGCATGAATGCACCAATCAATGAGTTAACAGCATACCTGCTTGAGCTTCTTATGCCGCATGTGCATTGTGCATTGGTTAAAGTGCATGCCAACCGCGCTGTCATGCAATCGTTTGTGAATAAAGACGCCATATTAAAAGCCATTACTAAACGTGAGGCAGAAGTGTTGCAGTGGTTACATATGGGCAAAACCAATTGGGAAATTTCAACAATTTTAGATATTAGCCCCACGACTGTTAAAAACCATGTGCAAAATATCATTCGTAAACTCGGCGTTGAGAACAGAGGTCAAGCCGCCACTAAAGCTGTGCGATTGGGCTTAATCACACCTAATCAATTTAGGGAATATAACTAATTGATGCCTATAAAAAGCTTAACTTTTATCTGGACCTAGTCAATTAAATGAACAGACATCTGTCGTTTTATTGTAATATGAAGTATTATAATCTGCTGGGCTAAGCAAGTTTTTGGTTCACTCTCTACGGTAAAGATCATACAACACTTAATGTATTCAAATATTGTTTATTGCGCCCCTGCCTAGTTAAAAAACGATTCCCAAAAACGGCCTGCATATTCAAGGTTGCAAAGAAGCTTTTTGCTATTTCGTTATCCCAACAATTACCGCGACGACCCATGCTTTGTGTTAGCTGGTTGTTTGATAAGTGCGCGGTAATCTTTCGACGCATATATAACCTCTTGATCTGAATGTACCATCAAATCCTCTGGTTTGCCATGTGTGAGTATGCCGACGTTTTGGATCATAAAACATTTCGATGTAATTATAGATGTCAGCTTTCGCTGCATCCCTATCTTTATAGCATTTACGTCTAATTTTTTCCTTTTTAAGATTACTAAAAAAGCTCTCTGCAACAGCATTATGCGAGCTTTGCACTTCGTGCAAATGCCTGCTAAAGGCGAATTCCCAGCAGTTCCCTCGACGACTCATGCTTGGTTCTATGTTGAGTTGTT
Source organism: Methylophilaceae bacterium (assembly GCA_018398995.1). Lineage (NCBI taxonomy): Bacteria > Pseudomonadati > Pseudomonadota > Betaproteobacteria > Nitrosomonadales > Methylophilaceae > Methylophilaceae bacterium. Next base: position 1,645,271 of record CP073759.1, read on the forward strand.
TTAGTAGCCTCGCAAAGCTGCGACTGTTGTATTGTGAACCTTGGTCAGAATGTAGCTTCACCAGAGTCTTTGGTCTGCGTCGCCAATACGCCATTGTCAATGCATCTAATACCAAGTCGTCTCTCATGCGATGATTCATTGACCACCCAACAATATTACGCGCATATAAGTCCATTACCACTGCTAGAAACAAAAAGCCCTCTTGTGTATGGATGTAAGTGATATCACTCACCCACCATTGGTTAGGCTCGTCCACGATAAAAGCGCGGTTTAAGTGATTAGCAGCCGCAGTGATCATTGAGCCGCTGTAATACCCTCGTGGCTTACGATATCCACGTTGTGCTTTAAGCCTTTCTTGTTGCATTAAACGTAATACTCGGTCTCGGCCGCAGGTAATCTTTGCTTGTTGTAAATCCAGATGGATATTACGATAACCATAGTGACCACCGCTCTCAAGCCAAAACTGTTTGATGTGACGTAATAAATGCTGGTCTTCTTTTGTTCGTAAACTTAAAGGGGATTTTAACCAGGCATAGTAACCACTAGGATGAATGTCTAATGCAGAACACAGCAACCTAACAGGATAGGCATTGCTACGAGCTTTTATGAACGCGTAGCGTTCTTTGACTCGTTTGCAAAGAACACTGCGGCCTCCTTTAATATATCCCTTTCTTGTTGAACTCGCTTGAGCTCACGTTTTAATCGAGCTACTTCCACCTGCAGATCTGGTTCCGATTCGCGGTCTTTGGGTGGCTTGGAAAACGCTTGCTTCCATTTATAGAGGCTCTTGGTGCTGACGCCCAGCCTATTGGAAACTTCAGCTATGTCATAGCTGTGTTTGATAATTTGATTGACTGCTTCTTGTTTAAATTCGTCTGTGTAACGAATGCCTTTTGCCTTGATTCTTCCTTTTTATGTCTAGAGTAATTTGTAACATAAAAAGTGTCTACTGTTCTCAGGCCGTACCGGTAACATGTGGCATTCAAGCATGGTTATCAGCACTATATTAAAACTGACAACGGATCAGAGTTTATCTCCTAAGTTTTAGATGAATGGGCTTGTGAAAGCCAAGTGACCATAGACTTATCAATACCAGGTAAGCCAACTGAGAATGCGTTTATCGAATCATCTAATGCGTCGCCTGAGGCAAGAGTCTTTAAATAGCCATTGATAAATATCCATTGGATTTTATCGCTAGATGATGCAAAATTCAAAATTGAAGCATGGCGAAGGGATTAAACGAGAGTCTTCCCCATTCATCATTGGATTGAATGACACCTTATGAGTAGGCTCAAAAATATTAGGAGTCTTCCTAAAATGCTCATGCTATTAAGGCACAAATTTCTATTTAAGAATATCTCGGCTATTTGTACAGGGTCAATATAACATTTCATCTAAAGTTATATTAAATCTTTAGATGGATTGCTTCTTTAATTTTTTGACTAGGCCCACAACGTAAAAAAACAAAACGGACTAGTGTACTTCATATGGATGTCATAATTTTTTCAGATAATAAAAAATCTTTATACTATTAGATAAATTTAATGTTGTTTTTTATAAACCAATACCAAAGCGTGTTACGTTTTTATCTAGTCATTCTATGTATGGTTGTATTTGCTGGTTATGCCGCTGCCCAGCCAGATACTCCGTTACTTGATATAACAACAGCAGAAACTGATTCAACGTCAGGTGATTTAGTTACTGAAGAAATGGTGAAAGACGCCACCTCGCCAGGCGATGAAGCGCCACCAGAAGCTGCCTTTAGTTTTGATGTGTTTGAATATTTGATTGATGGGAATACCGTATTAGAGAATATCCATATTGAAAAAGCGGTGTATCCATTTTTGGGGGAAGCCAAAACTATACAAGATGTTGAGCAGGCACGGTCTGCTTTGGAGCAGGCCTATCAGAATATGGGGTATCTCACAGTGAGTGTGAGTATTCCTGAACAAGATGTGGATGATGGCTTGGTTCGACTGCTGGTCACTGAAGGTGTGGTAGAGCGTTTGCGAATAAAGGATGCAAAATATACCACCCATGCACTTTTAAAATCTCGCGTAAAAGAGTTTGAGGAAGGTAAAGTGCCACATTTTCCAACGGCACAGGCGCAGCTAGATACAGCAAACCGAAATCAAAACCGTCAAGTTGCACCAATTTTAAGGCCTGGTAAATCCCCCGGTAAAGTGGAAGTTGATTTGCAAGTGCAGGATAAGTTTCCGCTGCATGGTAGCCTAGAGTTAAACGATCGATTTGCACCAAGCACTACCAAAACGCGTTTAAATGGATCCATGCGCTATGAGAATTTGTGGCAAAAGGATCATAGCCTCGGCTTGTCATTTCAGGCTTCACCAGAAGACTTCAATGAAGTTAAAGTATTTTCTGGGACTTATGTAATTCCACGAAAAAATGGAGATTATTTTGCTATGTATGCTGTGATGTCTGAGAGTGATATTGCTGCGGTAGGCGATGTTAATGTGATTGGTAATGGACGTATTTCTGGTGTGCGTTATATCCATCCACTAAAAGGTTCTGAGCATTATTATCATAGCGTGACTCTGGGTGCTGACTATAAAGACTTTAAAGAAAGTGTCATTTTACTGGGTGCTGATACCACAATTAATTCTCCAGTGTCGTATTTGGGTTTTTCATTGGGTTATGACGGTACCATCCAGACTCCGGGTTACCAAACGCAGATGAATATCACGATGACAGCGGCACCAAGAGGTTTGGGCAATACTGAAAAAGAATTCAATAACCGGCGGCAGAATGCAACGCCTAATTTTGCTTATTTGCGTTCCGAAGTAAAACATTTGCAACGCCTGCCCTATGACTGGACCCTCCAAACCAGATTCTTGGGACAACTATCCAACACTGAGCTGATTGCACCAGAACAATTTGCTGTGGGTGGTGTGGATAGTGTGCGAGGCTACTTGGAATCTTCTAGTCTTGGTGACAACGGCATGCAGCTTGCTTTTGAACTGCGCACACCTCCCCTGAAGAAATATTTAAAAGAATATCGCTTTGCGGATTATGTAAAAGATTTTTACTTGTTTGGTTTTTATGATGCAGGGGTGGTCAAGATCTATAACTCCCCTAATGATCAATCTAGTGAGCATGTCACTTCAACAGGTTTGGGCTTTAAGTTAAAAGCAACCAGTGGTTTATTTGCTTATCTTGATTATGCTTATGCATTCAAAGACTCTATTCAAGTGGATGCTGGTGATGAACGCTTACACTTTAGATTAGGTTATGAGTGGTAAGTGAAGCGGAATAATGAAACTGTTCAATGTTCAGCTCTAGTAACTCAATTTTTGTAGAAAGAATGATGTAATGAACAAAAATCGTTATAAATTGGTGTTCAGTAAGCTTTTGAATATGCTGGTGCCCGTCTCTGAAGCGGCGAGTGGTGTTGCGGCCAAGAGTCAGCGTCGAGTGCGTGGTGCTACTTGGGCTGTATTTAAATTATTAATTGGAATGAGCATTGTGAATGCAGCGTGGGGCGACACCCCATTGCCTGCCGGGATAAGTATTCGCAGTATAGTGGGTGACTCTACCCGTGTTATCGCTTCCGATAACAATAAAATTCATTTTGAGCAGCTTGCGCCACGTGCGATAGTAGATTTTAATCGACTTAACCTTACTACAGGTCAGCAATTTAACGTGAATATGCAGGCCAATTGGTCCATGTTAAATCGTATTCATGATGTAAACCCCAGTATCATTAATGGGCTTGTGAACGCAGCAGGCAATTTATATTTTATCAATTCTAACGGCATTATTATCGGTCGTGACGCACAGTTTAACGTGGGCTCGTTGTATGCTGGCACACTGAATATTACCAATCAACTGTTTCAAGATGGGTTTATTAATGAACAGACTTTCACAAACCCATTTTCGCTGGTAGGCACAATAGACTTGACGCCAGAAGCGCGCCACCAAGTGGAAAACGCGGAAGTATTGGTACAGAGTGGTGCGCGTATTGATGCCGCTAACAGCGGAAAGGTGATGCTGTTTGCGCCTAATGTGAAGGTGGAAGAAAATGCGATTATTAATACGCCTGAAGGTCAAACTATCTTGGCAGCTGGGGAAAGAGTTTGGCTCAGAGGTTCTGCAGATCCAGCTGGTTTTTTAGTTGAGGTGGATGCTGGTGGTACTGCCACGAATCTAGGCCAATTAATTGCAGAACGAGGTAATGTCAGTATGATGGGGTTGGCTGTTAATCAGCTAGGTACAGTCTCTGCTAGCACCTCTGTCAGAGCCAATGGCTCTATTCGTTTAGTAGCGCAAGACCGAGTGAATGTGGTTGGTGTGAATGTCACAGGCTCGCGTAATGGAGTAGTTACGTTAGGCAAGGACAGTGTCACCGAGGTAAAACCAGAACTTAACGATAAAGAAGAAACCATCGTTTCGCAACCATTTAAAACATCCGAAGTATTGATTGAGGCGAGTATGATCAATATTGATGGCGCTATTAACGCGAAGGCGGGCAATGTCACTGCTAAAGCTGAGTTTGATGTTTCTCCATTAGTGGCGACACGGGGTGAAAGCGCATTTAATAACGGCGCTACACGTAGAATTATGCTGGGTAGTAATGCGAGCATTGATGTATCGGGAGTTGATGCGGTTGCACCTATGTCAAGAAACGAACTTGAAGTGCAATTGTTCTCAGATCAGCTTAAAGATGCGCCAATTTTAAGAGATAGTGATTTATTTAGAAGTACGGTATTTGTTGATGCCAGAAAAAGCACAAGCTTATTTGACATTCAACCTTTTTTAGATTTGAGACCAGCGACTATTGCAGAAAGAATGACTAACGCAGGCAGTGTAAATTTAGCGACTAATCAAGAATTAATCATTGGTCAAGGCTCCACGATTAACGTGTCGGGCGGTACAACAACGTATACAGCGGGAACAGTTCGAGAGTCGCAATTAAGCTTTAATGGTCAGTTAGTGCCAATTTCTGAAGCATTAGCTGGTATCCCATATACCAAGATAGCTGATAACTTTACCAGAACTGACCCACGCTGGGGCACTACAACCAATATTGTTATTGGTGGCTCGTCTTCATTCGTACCTGGTTACTTTGAGGGGGCAAATGCAGGTACTGTGAATTTAACCACTCCTATTGAGGTTGAGCGAACTAATGCATTGGTCTTGTCTGGAAACCTAATTGCTACGACACGTACAAGTAAAGAGCAACTCATTAATCAAACAAAACCACTTGGTGGCCAATTAATCGCTAGTTCGCGTAATTTAACGATTGATAGTGCGGTGATGAGTTTGTCAAGTCAATTTGATTTTACAGATGCTTTACTAAACGCAAATAACTTCCTATCGACAGTAAACGTGGATTTTTTGTCGAATGGATTTAATCGTATTGATTTAAGCAAAGTTGACCAAATCACGATTAATCAACAGTTAATTTTGGCGAGTCATGGGACCCTAAATATTGGGAATCCAACGGTTAATACCATTACGCATCTTAATGCCAATATCATCGCACCAAATTCGAACGTAAGTTTACAATCATTTGCAACGGAAGTTGCTGACAATGTCACGATCAGTACGGCAGGGCGGTTTACAAACGATAGACCAGGAGTCAGAGGTGCGCTTTCAACTACGGTAGCAAAAAATGGTGGCAATATATTATTGGGTAATACCACTTTTGGAGATAACGTCAGCTTAGATGCCTCAGCGGGTGCGGCAGTTAATTTTTTGGGTAATTTACAAACAGGCTTAGCGGGCAACATTACGTTCAGCACTTATGACACACTGCCAGATAATCTAAATCTTCGCTCCTTCGGTTTTAATAGAGGCGGTGAACTTTCTATTACGTTTGGTGATAATGCCTTCAAACGTAATTTATTTGTTGGGTCAAATCTTGCGCAAGAATCAGGTGGCATTGATTTGCAGAGTGATTTTTTCCGTGACGGTGGCTTTTCTAAATATCAATTGAAAGCCTTTAATGTCACGATTGGAGATAATCAAGCGCCAGATCAAACTTTGTATACAAGCATGAAAAACTGGCGCATGAATTCTGGCTTTTTGAATTTATCAGGCAGTCTGTCAATGCGTGATGTCGCAACACCTTTAACATTGCCTAGTTTTAGCCGTCAAGCAAGCTCGTTTTGGTTTGAGTCTCCTACTGATCCAACTGAAGGAAGTGTTGCAAATTTAGGCACTGTAAACCTTGCAGAAAATACAACATTACGCACCGATTTTGGGGGTAGTGTGACGATGCGCGCCGGCAAGCAAGTGAATGTATTGGGTGACATTAGCGCGCCCAGTGGGCAGATTGATTTAAGTATTAATGATAGAAATTCAGATATTGACGAATTACCAAACCAGATGGTCTTTATCGGAGAAAATGCAAATCTAAGTGCAAGAGGTGCTACTGTCACGCTCCCTGATTCACGACCCAACATTTTAAATAATAGAGTCTTATCTGCAGGGACTATATCAATCAATGCACGTCAAGCATCTTTGCTTAAAGGCGCTGTGGTGATGAAAGAAGGTGCAGTATTAGATGTTTCTGGGGTAAGTATCGCAAACGATACGAGAACGAGCCGTGGGATTGTCAGAGAAACACTGTTTGGTGATGCGGGGACGATCAATATAAATGGTACGGGTAGTTTGTTGCTTGATGGATCATTTGCGGCAAATGCAGCAGGAACTGGGCATGATGGTAGTTTAAATTTACTATTCAACCCATTTCCGTTTTCAGACCAGCAAGCTTTTCCTAACAATAGCGGCCAATTTTTGGTTACGCAACAAAAACAACTAAGTGCAGAAAACTTGAATGTTGGTGATGTACTAAAAAATAATCTACTCCCTATTACTGTTGAAGCGACGCAAAGATTAAAAGCGCAAATATCCGTTGATCAAATCGAAGATGCTGGATTCGCGAATGTAGCTGTAGGTAATTATTTAGATATACCAGGTCCATCAAGTCGATTGGTATTATCAGAAGATGTTTCGTTAAATATTGGTGGTAATTTACATATTGATAGTCCAGTGACACAGGTAAGTAATCAAGGAAACGTAAGCCTTACCGCTGGTCACATAACGTTACGCAGCCCTAATCAATCCATCAATCAATCATCACTCAACAATGCAAACGATTTGGCTGGTAGCGGCACGCTCACCTTAAATGCAAACCAAATTTATCTTGATGGCGTTACTACGCTAGGGCGCATTAATCAAGCTAATATAAATAGCCAATTTGATATTAGCGGCCAAGGCGTACGAAGTGCTGTGCAGTTAGGTAACATTGCCACAGATGGCGGCTTATTGAGTCATGGGGAAATTAATTTAACTGCGAGACAAATTTATCCTGAATCTGGCGGCCGTCTAAACTTTCGTGCGTTAGGTACAAGTAGCCAAATTAATGTCAATGCAAGCCAGCAAGCCGCCCAGCCAATATTATCGGCAGGGGGTGTGCTGAATTTACAAGCAAGTACTATTCAACAAAATGGCGTGCTTAGTGCGCCCTTCGGCGTGATTAACTTCATTGGCGATGAAGTCAGTTTAGGTTCTAATAGTGTTACTTCTGTATCTGCGAATAACGCCATTATTCCGTTTGGTGTCACCACAACTGCTGGAGAAGTTTTTAATCCCTCACAAGGGCGTACGCGGCCCTTAATTGCGAGTGAGATTAATCTACAAGCAAAAAATATTGATTTGCAGGCGGGTGCTTCACTTGATTTATCCGCTGGTGGAGACATGTTTGCATTTGAATGGATTCCAGGCTTAGGTGGCAGTACAGACATCTTAGCGCAACCCAATACGTTTGCTGTGATTCCGAACTTTAATCAAGTTTTCGCACCAAGAGATTTAAATATGTCGCAGAGCTCCGCACCCACAATGGTCGGAAAAACAGTATTTTTATCCGGTGGCAATGGTTTGGCTTCTGGTGAGTACACACTTTTACCAGCCCGCTACGCGCTAGTACCGGGGGCTTTTGTGGTGCAATTAAAACCAACGAATACCTTATTACCAGGCCAAACGCTGTCGCAACCAGATGGCAGTATATTGACTACGGGTGTTTTTGGTGACTTTTCTGCGGGTGCTAGAGATGCACAATTCTCCACGTTTAGCGTATTTAGTGGGGCATTATTCCGTCCAGCTGCGGGTGAGATACTAAAAGCGCCGTCTCAATATGCGCTAACTAGTGCAAGCACGTTCTTTACAGATCCTGCAAAAACAGAGGTTAGCGCGTTCTTTACACCAAAAGATGTGGCTAAACTAAGTCTAAACGCATCTCAACTTAGCCTAGAAGCTAATGTTATTGCCAATACCACACAAGGTGGTCGGGGTTTATTGGTAGATATTGGCGCAAATAATATTCGTGTTGTTAACAATAAAGATAATACGGATAGTCAATCCCTGCAAATACAAACATCCGAACTTAATCAATTAGGGGCACAAAGCATATTGCTTGGCGGCACACGCAGTACTAATCAACAGGGTCAAGTACAAATTAATACAGTGGCCAACACTGTCAGCATAGAAAATGACGCTGATCAAGTGATTAACAACCCAGAGTTGATTGCAACGGCTAGTGATCGAATTACCGTGGCAGATGGCGCAGTTATCAATACTGGAGAAGTACTTGCAAATGCCCCAACTTCTAACTTATTAGCTAGCGGAGATGGTGCTCTACTAGCACTTTCTTCAACGCAAAAAATAAGTTACAACCGTGAAAATGCATCGCCAAATTCGGTGAGTGGTGAGTTGTTCATCGGAAATCAGAGTAGTTTATTTGTTGGCGTTAGTGCAATTTTAGATGCTACCAATAATGTTAGTTTGAATGGACGACTCAATGCGCAAGAACAAGGGAGTGTAACGTTAGGGGCAAATCGTATTTTAGTGGGTGATGCGCCCAGCGATGTAAGAGGCTTAAACGTCAATAACGAAACGATTGCAACATTTGGTAATTTATCATCATTAACGTTAAATAGTTACAGTAATTTAGATACTTACGGAACTGTTAATTTAGGCGATCAGAATTTAAACTTGACAATTAACGCTGCCGGTATTGTAGGTAATGCGGGTGTTGCAAGTGGTGACGAAAATAGTGTTGTGATTACTGCAAATCAATTAACACTTAGAAATACGCAAAATGCGATATTAGAAAATCCTGATAATGCTGCTGCAAACTTAACCATAAACGCAAATACTATTCAGCTTGAAGGTAAAGCTAATCCAAATTTGGTTGCGGGAAATTTAGCCGACACAGATAAATTTAATATTCAAGGGTACAGTCAACTTAATCTCAATGCAGATGATATTCGCACTTCCCTAAATGGTGAAGCCAACTTTAATGTGCAAGATGTGAACATGACTGTCGGTAGGATTGGCGCTGAAGCAGGTACAGATTTTACCATACGCAGTGCTGGGCGATTGCAGACCACGCAAGCCATTACAACTATCGCGCTAGCAAATGATGTTTTAGCTGGCCGTTTAACAATGAACGCCGACAATTTGGTGATAGGCAGTCGCGTTGAGTCAGCATCGGGAACATTGACACTTCGTGCAAATAACGATTTGACATTGGCAGATGGAGCGAATGTCTCCGCTAGCTCACAAGCTATTACATTTGCAGATGTGGCTCGTGCGATGCCTGCTGGGCAAGTCAATTTGTTGTCTGAGAATGGTGATATTACCGTTGACCAAGGCGCAAAGGTGTCTGTGAATGGCTTAAGCGATGCGAATGCTGGACAGGTAAATATAAATGCAAGAAATGGTACATTAAATTTAGCAGGTCGTTTGGAAGGTTTAACCGCCGGCTCAGGTCAAGGAGCGAGTTTGAGTGTGGATGTAGCAGCTTTGCCAGACTTTAGTGCTGCAAATGCAAAAGGCATAGGTTTTAATGCCGCTCGTGAGTATCGTATACGCCAAGGCGACATTACTATTAGTGGAGTCGCTGAGGAGGCGTTATCGGCACAACAGATTCGAGTCACTGCTGATATGGGACAGATTAATGTTTCAGGTGAATTAAAGACCAACGGTACAAAAAACGGTAGTATTGGCTTGTTTGCTCAAAACGGTTTGACACTCGAAGAAACGGCGAGATTAGATGCCAGCAATTCATCAAAAGGTAGCAAAGGAGGCCGCATCGATTTGCATACCGCTAGTGGAACGCTTGAGCTACAACCTAACGCCGAGATTAATGTCAGTGGTGGTGAAGGCGGACGTGGAGGTGTGCTACACTTACGTACACCTAGAACAGGTCTTGGCTCAGGCAATGGTGTTGCAGTCAATCAATTGTCATCTAATATCGTAGGCTCAGAACAAACTGTAATAGAAGCTTTTAGAGTGTTTGATAATGTTAGCAGTGTTACAGCAGGCATTGGCACTGGTCCAGGGCTTGGCTTTGATACTGTGGCAAATGATGTGGCTAGCTTTATGGCTAATCGCAACCTGATTGAAACAGATCTTGGTAAATTAGGTGATCCAAGTTTTTTACTGCGAGCAGGCACTGAAATTCGTGCTAATAATAATTTAGTCATTGGTACTAATACAGTGGATTGGAATTTCTTTCCTACGGTTACTAATCGAACGCCTGCTGATGTTGGTGTGCTTACTTTACGCGCAAAAGGTAACATGCTTTTCAATGGTAGCTTGAGTGATGGATTTACTACCGCTAACCGAAACTTAATTTCTAATGAGACATCTGGTTTATTAACCGATCATACATGGTCTTACCGATTAGTCGCTGGTTCTGATGTCTTATCTGCTAATGTATTAAACACTGTTACTAGTGACGTAGTTAATGGTAGCACCATCACAGGCAATTTGATTGTAGGTAATGATAAGGTAATAAGAACTGGAACAGGGTTTATTGATATTGCAACTGGCGGCGATCTTAGATTAAGTAATCTTGGATCTGTAATTTATACAACAGGACGCCGATCTGATATATTACCTGAATTTTCATTGCCCGTAGTTCAAAACCCACTATACCTCTCAGATGGTGGCAATATCAGTATAAAGAGCCAAGGAAGCATAGTTGGTGCAGAAGCAAATAGTGATCGTAACATGGTGAATCAGTGGTTGTTTAGACAAGGTGGTGGAACTGCAAATCGTGATACTTCATGGTGGGTTCGTCCAGACCAGTTTAAACAAGGAGTAGCTACTCTGGGCGGGGGTAATATTAACGTCAAAGCTGGCAGAGATGTGCGTAATTTTTCCGCATCAACACCAACTACTGCTAGATTTGATAACTTTGATACTGGCAATGCTCTAGCAACCGGTAGTCAGATGGTCACGGGTGGCGGTGATCTCAGTATCCAAGCCGCTGGTAATATCGTCAACGGAACCTTCTTTGTAGCGCAAGGTGAAGGCAGACTTGAGGCTGGTGGTGCTATTGAGCCAGGTAGTGGTGGATTAGGAACAGTCCTAGCGCTTCAGGATGGTCGTTTTGATGTTTCTGCAAACGACAATGTTTATATATCAACGACTTTTAATCCGACCTTGGTAAATCAGTCCAGAACCAACACCAATCAATTTGACACTTCAGGATTAAATAGTAATTTTAATTCTTATGGAAATCGGGCTGCGGTATCAGTTTTAAGCAAAAGTGGGAATCTTGGGTATGGCACTGGGGATGATGTATTTAGTAGAATTAGCAGAAATACTTTATATACAAATAATGGGCTTGCTTTGTTTTTTGGCTATAACCCAAGTAAAATTGATTTAACTAGTTTCTCAGGTGATATTACGTTTGGCAATGCTGATAGTTTGAATAATTTAGTAATGCTTCCTACTAATGATGGACAGTTAAGTTTGTTAGCTGCTAATAATTTGACACTTGGTAATATCAAAATGTCAGATGCTGCACCTAGCATATTGCCAAGTATCAATACACCACTTAATTTAGAGTTTGTCAACGCATTTAATAGTTTAATAAACACCCACAGCTTAAATTTATTACATAAAGAAGACAACACACCTGCCCTGATAATTGCTGATAAAGGCAACATTCAGTCTAATAATCACCTGGTAACAATACCTAAATCCACCCGTGTGATTGCCGGTAAGGATATTACTGATATTAGTTTGGGGTTTCAAAATAATCGTTCCAGCGATGTTTCTCTCATCAAAGCAGGTCGCGATGTTAATACCCGAAACATTGCGATAGGTGGGCCAGGTGAGTTGTTGGTGCAAGCGGGTAGAAACATCGACTTAATTTATCCAGAAATTACAACTGTTAATAGTACGGGTAACGGAGGGACGCGTAATCCAAGATTTAGAAATACGTTTGCCGAGTTTGCTAATTCTGCTTTGCCTGCCAGTGGTGCTTCTATTACATTACAGGCAGGCTTGGGTGATGGGACGAATGTCACTAGTTTTATTAATCAATACATATTACCAACAGGCACAGGGCCAGCCATCATAGCAAATGATGCAGAGCGATTAGCGCAATATCGTCAAAAAACCGCAGAAGACCTGACTGGTTTTATGCGTCATTTTTTAGATGATCAAACTTTAGATCAGACGCAAGCCTTAAATTTATTCACTCAACAAAGCCTAGAAACGCAAACCATTTTTGCAAATCGACATCTAACCTCCGAATTGATTGCCTCAGGTCGAGATTTTGCTAAGACAGGTAATCATGAGCGTGGTAGCAGTGCTATCGAGGCGCTATTCCCTAATGCAACAGACGGTAGTGTCCTATTATTTAACAGTAAAGTATCTACTAATAGTGGTAGCAGTATTGATCTAATTGCGCCTAGCGGTTTAATTAACGTTGGAGTGCCTGGTCAAGGTGGAGATATTGGAGTTATAACTGAAAAAGGTGGCGCTATTCGTGGAATTGCTGAAGGTGACTTTCTCGTTAATCAATCTAAAGTCATTACGCAATTTGGTAGTGATATTGCGATATGGTCATCAGGTGGCACAATTGACGCTGGGCGTGGTTCGAAAACTGCTACTTCAATTCCTGAGCGCATTGTACAAACTGATGCATTTGGTAATACGATTGTTGAGGTGCGTGGCGTAGCTGCTGGTAGTGGTATTCGTGCGCAAAGCTATGATCCTGATGGCCCTAATGGACCATTAGAAGAGCCGTTAAAAGGCAATATATCATTGATTGCTCCAGTGGTTGATGCAGGAGAAGCTGGCATTGAGGCTGGCGACTTATTGATTGTGGCACCAGTAGTACTTAATGCCGCTAATATTCAAGTGCAAGGTGTGGCAGCAGGTGTTCCGATGGCCGCCAGCTCAAGTATTGCTGGGGTGTCCGCTGGCTTATCTCCTGATGCAGTAAACTCCGCTACAAAAGCAGTAGCGGACTCGGTTACACCATCGGCAGATAGTAGTCTACAAAAACCAAAATTACCCTCATTGATCACTGTTGATGTGATTAGTATGGGTGATGATAAAGAGTAATTTTGTAGTACTAAAAAAGTTTGGTCAGGCAGATTTTTTTTGGAAAATAAAGTTATATTAATATAACTTTAACATTCAACCATTAGTGTTTGAATAATAAAGTAATATAGTTCTATATATTTTTTTAAAATTTAAATATTCGATTATTATAAAAATGTATAGTTACGAACTAATTTAGGGCACTTAATACAAGGTGGTATTATTAACTTTGGACAAAGTTAATTTAATCAAGAGGCATCTACTCGATGTTGCTGTCAAACAAAGTGCTTCAAGAAGTCAAAACTTGAGAAGCAAAAAGGTACCAAACTAATAAATTTTTGCTAAATTAGTAACGATGACAGATCAATTATTCATGCAATTGAAAATATGAACCTCACTCATATATCACTCAAAAAAACCAATCAATTTTGAAGTATTATAAACAAATTAATATCATAGCAAGAAAATAGGAAAGCTGATGAAATTTAAACAATACCCATTTTTATTGCTTGGTTTAAAATCACAGGCGGCATTGTTGATCACCTTGACTTACCTAACTGGATGCACCAACTACCCTTGGCTTGTAAGACAAAAATCAGGTTCTCCAGAGCAACGTGTTCAAAAAGCCCAAGCGCAGTGGAATAAAGATACGGATAATACAGATTATCGGAAAACACTACGACTAGAAAAAGAGTCAGCTATTGAGGAGTTGCTGACACTGGCGGAGCAAGCCCGGCTATCTGGAAACCATGATCAAGCGATTGTTTATTATGATCGATTACTGGTATTAGACCCAGCTCACGGTCAAGCGAGGCAACTTAAATTAGCGGTCATGCAGGAAACAGAGCGTTTATACAAACTCAAACAGGCGCAAATCATGTATCAAGAAAAACAATATACCAAGGCAAATGAATTGGTACGCGAAATCCTTATCGAGGCACCTGATATGACCGAGGCGTTGAGTTTACAAACAAAGATCAATGCAGACTCACAACAAACCAAGGTGAAAGCACCACAATTAAAGCCTAGCTCAGACAAACCAATTACGCTTGAGCTTAGAGATGCCAATATCAAAGTGGTATTCGAAGCATTATCTCGCGCAACAGGTATTAATTTTGTTCTAGACAAAGATATTAAACCAGATACCAAGGTCACCATTTTTATCAAAAAGATGCTGATAGAGGATGCAATCGATATGGTACTTGCCAGTAATGGCTTGGAGAAAAAGCCCTTTCATCAAATAGCCTTTTGGTATTTCCAAATACACCGCAAAAGTTAAAAGATTATCAAGATTTGATCATACGCAGTTTTTTTCTTACGAACACAACAGCCAAGCAAGTTTCAGCGATGTTGAAAACCATGCTTAAAACCAAAGATATTTTTATCGATGAGCGATTGAATATGGTAGTAATGCGGGATACACCAGATATTATTAAAATCGCTGAAAAATTGGTACAGGCAAATGATATGGCAGATCCAGAGGTGATGCTGGATATCGAAGTGCTAGAAGTCAGTCGTACCCGTTTGCAAGAGCTAGGCATTATCTATCCCAATCAGCTAGCAGTTATCGGAGCTAACACAGGATTAACGCTAGAGGCACTCAGAAATGTGACCTCTGCAAATGTAGGTGTAAGGCCAAATCCTGCAGTCAATTTTAATAAAACGACAGGCGATGTTAATTTACTATCAAATCCAAGAATACGAGTTAAAAATAATGAAAAAGCGCAAGTATTAGTTGGTGATAAAGTACCTATTATTACTACCACTTCAACCGCTAACGTAGGTGTTGCAGAAAATGTTACCTATGTGGATGTTGGACTGAAACTCGATGTTGAACCCAGAATTAATTTAGATAATTTTGTGAATATTAAAGTTGGGCTAGAGGTGAGTTCTTTGGGGGATAAAACCATTACCAGGAACGGTGCGGAGGTGTTCACCATCGGTACAAGGAATGCAAACACAGTGCTTAGGCTCAAACATGGTGAAACCCAAATTCTTGCTGGCTTGATTCTTGATGACGAGCGCAAGTCTACCGCACGGCTACCAGGTTTGGGAGACATTCCTTTATTAGGACGTTTATTTTCTAACCAAGAAGATCGAAAAAGTAAAACTGAGATCGTATTGGCAATTACCCCGCGTATTCTTAGCAATATCCAGTTACCCAAGGCAGATATTGCTGAATATTGGTCTGGTACAGAAAATTTAATTTTAGATCAACCCAAAATTAGAATGCCCGCAAGTGGTTCCAGAACTAAATTATCAATAAGTCCATCTTCTTCAACATTAGTTGGTGATCAAACAGATTCGGCACCGTCATCTATTGATTTAAATTCATCTATTTCACAAGTGCCTGGTGTTAGCGGAAATGATTCGGTTCAGATTAATAGAAATGCAGACAATAATTCACCTGAAGAGGTATCACCTGGTAATATGCAACCCAATATCAATTTTCCAGATACAGCTGCTAATAATGCGGCATCTACTTCAGGAGGTTCTATAATTAAAGATAGTTCAGAAGTGATTAAGCGATCAAGAGAAATAATAGAAAACTTTAGATCGAATAATACTGCAGACCAAAATCAATAGTAATATCTAGCAACTGTTGAGAGGGTGTTCTAGATTTTGTGTAAATGTCGGTTGATTACTGCCGAGGCATCCGCTCCTCAAATTGAATAGTAAACCTATTTAATGCAGGTTTCCAATCCCGCAGTGGCATCGTCCATTTCTTGCTGATATTCATCAACGCTAAATAGAACAATTTAATTAACGCTTCTTCATTCGGAAATGAGCCTCGACTCTTAGTGACCTTGCGTAAACTCATATTCACAGACTCAATCGCATTGATGGTGTAAATGATGCTGCGTATCTCGGTGGCAAGCCCCTAGTATTCTAGACACTTAGTAGCGTTATAATTAACGCAACATAAAAGAGGTGTTTAAAATGAGTGGTAAGCGCTATACAGATGAATTCAAGATTGAAGCAGTCAAACAGGTCACAGAACGTAACTACAAGTTAAGCGATGTTGCAGATCGCTTAGGCGTTACAACCAAAAGCCTACATGCTTGGGTTGCTAGATATGATAATTCAGGCAACCAGCGACAAGCTATTGATACGCAACTAGATGAAATACGGTAGCTAAAAGCTCAGCTCCGACGTGTGACAGAGGAAAGAGACATTTTAAAGGAGGCCGCCGTGTACTTTGCCGTGGAGTCAAAGAAAAGTACACGTTCATAAAGTCAAGGCTCCATCGATTTCGTGTATCGGCAATGTGTCGCGTGATGCAAATTAACCGCAGTGGTTTTTATGCTTGGCTGTTGCAACCTAAAAGCAATCGTCACCGTGAAGATGAGCGGTTACTGGTTAAGATTAAGCAATGCTGGCTTTAAAGTGGCTTTGCTTACGGATATCGCAATATCACCAAAGACCTTAAAGACTTAGGTGAATCATGCGGTAAAAATAGAGTGAACCGCATCATGCGTCAAGCTGGCATACAGTCAAAGCGTCGTTACAAACAACATCAAGGTTTTAGCGGAGGCAATCAACATCATGCTGCCAATAATGTATTGGATCGACAGTTTAGTGTAACGCAACCGAACCAAGCTTGGGTGACCGACTTTACTTACATTCGAACGCATGAAGGGTGGCTGTATGTCACGATTGTATTGGATTTATTCTCAAGACAAGTGGTTGGATGGAGTATGAAGAATAGCCCCAAAGCTGACTTGGTGATTGATGCATTGTTGATGGCTGTCTGGCGCAGAAAGCCAACAAACAAAGTCTTGGTGCATTCTGATCAGGGCATACAGTATACTTGTTCTGACTGGCGCAGTTTCTTGAAAGCGAACCAACTGGAAGCCAGCATGAGTCGACGTGGTAATTGTTGGGACAATGCTGTGGCTGAAAGTTTCTTCTCACTGCTAAAAGGTGAGCGTATTAGAGGCCGTGTTTATCCAACAAGGCAGGCAGCACGATCTGATATATTTGATTATATTGAAATGTTTTACAATCCAAAAAGACGACATGGCAACAACAATGGCATTTCGCCAGTAAACTATGAAAAGCAGTATTATGAGAAGCTATTAATTGTATAGAAAACTAGGGGCTTGCCAGTTGGCTATGGCCGCTTAACTCTACTTTTTGACGATGCTAAAAATGGGGGGGTTACCGTTTGAGAAGACCATTCTCGCCTATGAGGTCTTCAGGCTTTTGATAATTTGATAGCAGGCTATCGATTAAATCATTGGGTAGAGCTTTGTGTGCCGTCATTTTTATTCCATTTCTGAAAAACGCAGTTTCCTGCAAAATGACGTTTACACAAAATTATTTACATCCTCACTGTTGAATTGATTTGGGCTTTCCTCAATAAAACGGATTGCATAATTAAAAGGCATTAGCCTGTTTAGACCTAGTCAATTAAATGAGCACGCATCCCCTCGATTTTATTGTAATACGCTGCCTCAGAATCCACTGGGCTAATCCAGCCGTTTGTTTAGTGTCTCCGTATACAATTATAATAACACACTCAAGTATATGCTGTTGAACCTTTTGCTCGGTTAAAAACGTATACCATAAACGGCTTGCATCAAAGTTTGCATAATCTGACTGTCGGTAAGTCTTGATATCTTCTCAGAAAACTCTAATTAGTTGTGTCTCAGTTTATGGGAAATTGACACTTAATAAATGCAATTTTTTTGTGGGGGGGGGGAGATTACCTTATCTTATGAAGCCCCCAAATTTATAGTCTGCTAGGACTATTTTAAAAATAAGCCTATTCATATTGATTGTCTATTATGACAATATTAATTAGGTGTCTTTATATTTTTTTAACTTGAGACCTTAAAAAAGCTTTTTTGCTATAACAACTTAAGTTTAATATCACAATATTATTTTAATGAACCTTTTTCAATGTGTATACATTGAAAAATAAGTATAACTTTTAATTTTTTGATAATTCTAAATTATTGGATTGATATTAACTTTTTTGGACATGGTATTTCTTATTATTTATTTTTGGAGTAAGTACACATGAGTTTATCATTAGGCACTGATCAAGCAAACGGATCATCGCTAATTTTATTTGCATATGATCGTGCAGCAAACACTTCAGCTTTATTCGATTTGGGTATTTCTTATAAAGACCTTAGTTTAAACAACAGCTCATTTTCTGGTGATAGGATCACGACCCAAACATGGGATTTAACGACTGGTGATTATGAGTCTGCATGGAATGCATTTTCGTTAGCAACAAGTCCTGAAAACGTAGTATGGGGTGTATTCGCACTTGACACTGTTGGTTCGGGTGCTGGTACAAGGGGTATCATTCAGTCGTTTAACGCAGATGGAGGCGCAATGCCTCCTAGCTTTACGACTTCAGTACTCATTGCACAGATTAATACGGCTAATGAATATATTGGTGGCGCAGAATATGCGGTCGATAAAGTTATTTCTACACACGGAAATTCTAATGATGGCGCTTCTGTTGCGGATATTGACTCTATTGGAACTTCTAACATTCTGAATTTGTTAGGTCAAGATGGTGTTAATGCTCAAGGCGGTATTGCTGTTGCATCTTATGGCGAAGATTTATCGCTTTATGAGCGTTTGACTGCAGCAGCTCCGCTAGCGAATTCAACGTTTGCATTTCTGCCTGGCGCTGATCTGTTGCTGACTGCAGAAGGTGTGTTGTCATATGGCCCTATTAACCCGACGATTAGCATTAGCACAAATGACGACAGTTTAACGGTTGCTGAAACGGCTACGATCACATTTACGTTAAGTGAAGTTTCAACAGACTTTACAGTGGAAGACGTGGTTGTTAGCGGTGGTTTACTGAGCAACTTTAGTGGCTCAGGCAAAACTTACACAGCGACTTTTACACCAACGGCTGACAGCACGACTGATGGTGTGGTGAGTGTAGCAAGTGGTAAGTTTAGTGATGTTACAGGAAACTTTAATACTGACGGCAGTGATTCAGATAATACTGTGACGATGGCAGTGGATACAACGTTGGTTGATACGATACTACCAACGATTACTATCAGTACAGATGACGGCAGTTTAAGGGTTGGTGAAACGGCTACGATCACATTCACGTTAAGTGAAGCTTCAACAGACTTTACAGTGGAAGACGTGGTTGTTAGTGGTGGTTTGTTGAGCAACTTTAGTGGCTCAGGCACAACTTACACAGCGACTTTTACTCCGACGGCTGACAGCACGACTGATGGTGTGGTGAGTGTAGCAAGTGATAAGTTTAGTAATGCAGCAGGAAACTTTAATGCTGACGGTAGTGATCTAGATAATACTGTGACGATGGCAGTGGATACAACGCGGCTTATGGATGGCGCTGATGCAAACGGATCATCGCTAATTTTATTTGCATATGATCGTGCAGCAAACACTTCAGCTTTATTCGATTTGGGTATTTCTTATAAAGACCTTAGTTTAAACAACAGCTCATTTTCTGGTGATAGGATCACGACCCAAACATGGGATTTAACGACTGGTGATTATGAGTCTGCATGGAATGCATTTTCGTTAGCAACAAGTCCTGAAAACGTAGTATGGGGTGTATTCGCACTTGACACTGTTGGTTCGGGTGCTGGTACAAGGGGTATCATTCAGTCGTTTAACGCAGATGGAGGCGCAATGCCTCCTAGCTTTACGACTTCAGTACTCATTGCACAGATTAATACGGCTAATGAATATATTGGTGGCGCAGAATATGCGGTCGATAAAGTTATTTCTACACACGGAAATTCTAATGATGGCGCTTCTGTTGCGGATATTGACTCTATTGGAACTTCTAACATTCTGAATTTGTTAGGTCAAGATGGTGTTAATGCTCAAGGCGGTATTGCTGTTGCATCTTATGGCGAAGATTTATCGCTTTATGAGCGTTTGACTGCAGCAGCTCCGCTAGCGAATTCAACGTTTGCATTTCTGCCTGGCGCTGATCTGTTGCTGACTGCAGAAGGTGTGTTGTCATATGGCCCTATTAACCCGACGATTAGCATTAGCACAAATGACGACAGTTTAACGGTTGCTGAAACGGCTACGATCACATTTACGTTAAGTGAAGTTTCAACAGACTTTACAGTGGAAGACGTGGTTGTTAGCGGTGGTTTACTGAGCAACTTTAGTGGCTCAGGCAAAACTTACACAGCGACTTTTACACCAACGGCTGACAGCACGACTGATGGTGTGGTGAGTGTAGCAAGTGGTAAGTTTAGTGATGTTACAGGAAACTTTAATACTGACGGCAGTGATTCAGATAATACTGTGACGATGGCAGTGGATACAACGTTGGTTGATACGATACTACCAACGATTACTATCAGTACAGATGACGGCAGTTTAAGGGTTGGTGAAACGGCTACGATCACATTCACGTTAAGTGAAGCTTCAACAGACTTTACAGTGGAAGACGTGGTTGTTAGTGGTGGTTTGTTGAGCAACTTTAGTGGCTCAGGCACAACTTACACAGCGACTTTTACTCCGACGGCTGACAGCACGACTGATGGTGTGGTGAGTGTAGCAAGTGATAAGTTTAGTAATGCAGCAGGAAACTTTAATGCTGACGGTAGTGATCTAGATAATACTGTGACGATGGCAGTGGATACAACGCGGCTTATGGATGGCGCTGATGCAAACGGATCATCGCTAATTTTATTTGCATATGATCGTGCAGCAAACACTTCAGCTTTATTCGATTTGGGTATTTCTTATAAAGACCTTAGTTTAAACAACAGCTCATTTTCTGGTGATAGGATCACGACCCAAACATGGGATTTAACGACTGGTGATTATGAGTCTGCATGGAATGCATTTTCGTTAGCAACAAGTCCTGAAAACGTAGTATGGGGTGTATTCGCACTTGACACTGTTGGTTCGGGTGCTGGTACAAGGGGTATCATTCAGTCGTTTAACGCAGATGGAGGCGCAATGCCTCCTAGCTTTACGACTTCAGTACTCATTGCACAGATTAATACGGCTAATGAATATATTGGTGGCGCAGAATATGCGGTCGATAAAGTTATTTCTACACACGGAAATTCTAATGATGGCGCTTCTGTTGCGGATATTGACTCTATTGGAACTTCTAACATTCTGAATTTGTTAGGTCAAGATGGTGTTAATGCTCAAGGCGGTATTGCTGTTGCATCTTATGGCGAAGATTTATCGCTTTATGAGCGTTTGACTGCAGCAGCTCCGCTAGCGAATTCAACGTTTGCATTTCTGCCTGGCGCTGATCTGTTGCTGACTGCAGAAGGTGTGTTGTCATATGGCCCTATTAACCCGACGATTAGCATTAGCACAAATGACGACAGTTTAACGGTTGCTGAAACGGCTACGATCACATTTACGTTAAGTGAAGTTTCAACAGACTTTACAGTGGAAGACGTGGTTGTTAGCGGTGGTTTACTGAGCAACTTTAGTGGCTCAGGCAAAACTTACACAGCGACTTTTACACCAACGGCTGACAGCACGACTGATGGTGTGGTGAGTGTAGCAAGTGGTAAGTTTAGTGATGTTACAGGAAACTTTAATACTGACGGCAGTGATTCAGATAATACTGTGACGATGGCAGTGGATACAACGTTGGTTGATACGATACTACCAACGATTACTATCAGTACAGATGACGGCAGTTTAAGGGTTGGTGAAACGGCTACGATCACATTCACGTTAAGTGAAGCTTCAACAGACTTTACAGTGGAAGACGTGGTTGTTAGTGGTGGTTTGTTGAGCAACTTTAGTGGCTCAGGCACAACTTACACAGCGACTTTTACTCCGACGGCTGACAGCACGACTGATGGTGTGGTGAGTGTAGCAAGTGATAAGTTTAGTAATGCAGCAGGAAACTTTAATGCTGACGGTAGTGATCTAGATAATACTGTGACGATGGCAGTGGATACAACGCGG
This sequence comes from Methylophilaceae bacterium, assembly GCA_018398995.1. Lineage (NCBI taxonomy): Bacteria > Pseudomonadati > Pseudomonadota > Betaproteobacteria > Nitrosomonadales > Methylophilaceae > Methylophilaceae bacterium. Next base: position 1,667,564 of record CP073759.1, read on the forward strand.
CTTATGGATGGCGCTGATGCAAACGGATCATCGCTAATTTTATTTGCATATGATCGTGCAGCAAACACTTCAGCTTTATTCGATTTGGGTATTTCTTATAAAGACCTTAGTTTAAACAACAGCTCATTTTCTGGTGATAGGATCACGACCCAAACATGGGATTTAACGACTGGTGATTATGAGTCTGCATGGAATGCATTTTCGTTAGCAACAAGTCCTGAAAACGTAGTATGGGGTGTATTCGCACTTGACACTGTTGGTTCGGGTGCTGGTACAAGGGGTATCATTCAGTCGTTTAACGCAGATGGAGGCGCAATGCCTCCTAGCTTTACGACTTCAGTACTCATTGCACAGATTAATACGGCTAATGAATATATTGGTGGCGCAGAATATGCGGTCGATAAAGTTATTTCTACACACGGAAATTCTAATGATGGCGCTTCTGTTGCGGATATTGACTCTATTGGAACTTCTAACATTCTGAATTTGTTAGGTCAAGATGGTGTTAATGCTCAAGGCGGTATTGCTGTTGCATCTTATGGCGAAGATTTATCGCTTTATGAGCGTTTGACTGCAGCAGCTCCGCTAGCGAATTCAACGTTTGCATTTCTGCCTGGCGCTGATCTGTTGCTGACTGCAGAAGGTGTGTTGTCATATGGCCCTATTAACCCGACGATTAGCATTAGCACAAATGACGACAGTTTAACGGTTGCTGAAACGGCTACGATCACATTTACGTTAAGTGAAGTTTCAACAGACTTTACAGTGGAAGACGTGGTTGTTAGCGGTGGTTTACTGAGCAACTTTAGTGGCTCAGGCAAAACTTACACAGCGACTTTTACACCAACGGCTGACAGCACGACTGATGGTGTGGTGAGTGTAGCAAGTGGTAAGTTTAGTGATGTTACAGGAAACTTTAATACTGACGGCAGTGATTCAGATAATACTGTGACGATGGCAGTGGATACAACGTTGGTTGATACGATACTACCAACGATTACTATCAGTACAGATGACGGCAGTTTAAGGGTTGGTGAAACGGCTACGATCACATTCACGTTAAGTGAAGCTTCAACAGACTTTACAGTGGAAGACGTGGTTGTTAGTGGTGGTTTGTTGAGCAACTTTAGTGGCTCAGGCACAACTTACACAGCGACTTTTACTCCGACGGCTGACAGCACGACTGATGGTGTGGTGAGTGTAGCAAGTGATAAGTTTAGTAATGCAGCAGGAAACTTTAATGCTGACGGTAGTGATCTAGATAATACTGTGACGATGGCAGTGGATACAACGCGGCTTATGGATGGCGCTGATGCAAACGGATCATCGCTAATTTTATTTGCATATGATCGTGCAGCAAACACTTCAGCTTTATTCGATTTGGGTATTTCTTATAAAGACCTTAGTTTAAACAACAGCTCATTTTCTGGTGATAGGATCACGACCCAAACATGGGATTTAACGACTGGTGATTATGAGTCTGCATGGAATGCATTTTCGTTAGCAACAAGTCCTGAAAACGTAGTATGGGGTGTATTCGCACTTGACACTGTTGGTTCGGGTGCTGGTACAAGGGGTATCATTCAGTCGTTTAACGCAGATGGAGGCGCAATGCCTCCTAGCTTTACGACTTCAGTACTCATTGCACAGATTAATACGGCTAATGAATATATTGGTGGCGCAGAATATGCGGTCGATAAAGTTATTTCTACACACGGAAATTCTAATGATGGCGCTTCTGTTGCGGATATTGACTCTATTGGAACTTCTAACATTCTGAATTTGTTAGGTCAAGATGGTGTTAATGCTCAAGGCGGTATTGCTGTTGCATCTTATGGCGAAGATTTATCGCTTTATGAGCGTTTGACTGCAGCAGCTCCGCTAGCGAATTCAACGTTTGCATTTCTGCCTGGCGCTGATCTGTTGCTGACTGCAGAAGGTGTGTTGTCATATGGCCCTATTAACCCGACGATTAGCATTAGCACAAATGACGACAGTTTAACGGTTGCTGAAACGGCTACGATCACATTTACGTTAAGTGAAGTTTCAACAGACTTTACAGTGGAAGACGTGGTTGTTAGCGGTGGTTTACTGAGCAACTTTAGTGGCTCAGGCAAAACTTACACAGCGACTTTTACACCAACGGCTGACAGCACGACTGATGGTGTGGTGAGTGTAGCAAGTGGTAAGTTTAGTGATGTTACAGGAAACTTTAATACTGACGGCAGTGATTCAGATAATACTGTGACGATGGCAGTGGATACAACGAACGATGTAGAACCGCCATTGCCTGCAATCACTGCTAAATATTTTGTGATGGCTGGTTCGGGAGCTAATTACATTGATTACCAACTGAATGCATTCCCACTAAATTTACAGGGGCAATATACCGTACAGGCTGGAACCACTGGTGTTGATTCCATTCGCATTCGACCTGGCGCTGCAGTTGATTTCACCTTGTCTGATGAAGGATCCGATAAAATCTATCTGGATGGTAATTTTAGCGATTATGCAGCCTATCTATCAGGTACTACCATAACATTGATAAGAGGCAGTGATGCGACGCAAGAAATGGTGCGCGTAACCAGGGGCGCTAATCTCCTAACAAGTGATGTGTTCATCTTTGCGGATGGCGCACTAAGCAGTTGGGATTTATTTAATCACCTTAAGAATGGATTGGATCTACCTGTACTTGGTGCCGAGACTTCATTGAATCCTTTAGAGCCTGCAGCAGATGGTAGTGTTCTGTCTGCTAGTGTTAAAGCCTTCTCACTTAACAGTAATGGTGAGGTCTTCGTTCCGATGAGTCATGGCATGCACCTTACTGCAGTTGGTAGTACAGGAATCGATACTGTCTATGTAGGTGACGGTAGTTCTGTTGACGCCACATTGCTAGGAGCTGGTGCTGATAAAATTTATTTCCGCGGTCAATGGTCAGACTACAGTAAGACCCTTTCAGGTAGCGTTATAACCTTTGAACGCACGATTAATAACCAAATAGAGACGGTCAGAGTCGTTGGAGGCAATGGTGCTTTGAATGACCATCTGATCTTCGCTGATGGTGCTGTTTTGTCTAATAATGCAAAGTTGGCTCTGCAAAGCAGTATCAATGCAACAATTGACACTGTTACAGGATACGACGCTAGTACTACCACTCCTGGGTTAGCTCCGATGCTGTTGGAAAGTAATCTTGATGATGTGACAAACCTTGATGTTACATCGTCGATTGTATTGACCTATAGTGAAGCAGTTACGGCAGCGTCAGGCAAGTATTTACGTATTATTAATGATGGTGGTGATGGTTTCCGCGGTGAGTCTGAGACGCATACTCAGTTGATTGAAGTGACTGACGAAAGTCAGGTTAGTATTGTTAACGGCACGATCACCATCAATCCACGATTTGATCTTGATTTAGCTAATGACTACCACATTGAAATTGATGCAGGAGCTTTTGTATCAGTTGCGACTGGCGTAGCAAGTAATGCCTATGATGGCACTGACACCCTTAATTTCAGTACAGTAACACCTGGAACGACATCAATTGAAAATGCAGCAGCTTCTGTTGAGATGGATGCCAATGGGGATATGGTGTCAAGTTACGAATGGCTTGATATAGAGGGTATCGGTTCGCCATCATCTGATAATCCAGTATCACTAGATCTTTCAACAGGTAACTATGCTTTAGTGGCCAAGGACTATGATCCAGCTGGTAATGATGAGATGAGTGGCTATGATGGAATAAAGCTCAATAATTTAAATGTGGCAGCAATTGGATTTGGAGCGGGTGATCTGATTTATATTGATGATCAAACCAATAACTCTGATGCATTGAACGACTTAGGGCTTACAGCAATGATTCATTTTGGTACAGCACCGACGAAGCTTCAGTTTGCGGGAACTGATTTGGGAGGTTTTATAGACGTTACACTGAGTGTTTCTCAAATTAGCTTTGATAGCATTGCTGCGTTTAATGAAGAGATAGGTTCTACTGCTGTTATTACAGGGTAAAGTTAAGTAAAACGTAATTAAATTACCAGTGTATTTAAACTATTTAGGTTGCAGATGAACTGCATCTTTTCATAATGTTTAGAAGTGAATTTTTTTGAGAAAGTTAGTTGTGCCAATAGGAACAGAATATTAGTTACAACTGAGCACAGTAAATGAAATAAAGTATTTTGTTTGGTTTGCCAAAATATAATTATTTGTTATTTTTTTATGAAATTAATAAGGTTTATCGAAAGGTTTTTATGTCAGATTCAGATTTGAATTCACCTAGCAATCTTATTCGTATTTTGGATACGGATGGATCGGCAGTCGTTATAAGTAGTGAAATACGGCCAATTGATAAAGAGTCTGATGGTTTAGTCCTTTCGAAGAATGCTTCTAAAGACCTCTCTAACCAAAATTTGTTAGCTGAAAATGTGCCATCAACGCAAAAAGCAGCTTCTCAAGAGTCTGGCAAATCTGTCTCAATAAGATTAGACCGAAAACTTTCTATTGAAGAAGATGAGGAAGAAGAGACAGTTTTTCTTGATTCATCAAACAATGCTTCAGTTGCAGTTGATCAAACTGGTTCGACTCCAGTAACTACAGACTCTTCTGCCACGCAAACGTCTACAACGGATACGTCCGATACAAATAAGGCTGCTAATTTAATTCCAGACTTTGATGGTGGAACATCTAAGTTATTATTTGGTGGATTGTTAGGTTTGGGCGTTATTGCGGCAGCTGCTGGCGGCGGCGGCGGTAGCAGTAGTGGCGGCGGTGGCGGCGGTGGTGGTGGTGCCATTGACACGACCGCGCCATCTATCCTATCACTAACCGTAGATAGAGATTCCACCCCACCGACTATTACGCTGACTTATGATGAAAATCTTGATTCATCAAATTTGCCTAGTCCGCAAGACTTTGTAGTGACGACCGGAGGGTCAATCAATCCCGTTTCTTTTATTGCTATCTCTGAGTCCGTAGTAACTTTAACCCTTGAAAATGCTTTTGGACCTGGATTAGTTAATGTTGCTTATAATACTATTACTATTGATGCTAATAATGCAATTCAAGATATAGCTGGAAACGATGCGATTGGCTTTTCTAGTGGTTTACTTGCTGATGGTTATATTCGTGGTGCAAGGGTCTATGTTGATACAAACAATAATGGTATAGCTGAGGAAGGTCTCGACTATTATGTTGGACCTACTGATGCTAATGGTAATTTCTTTCTGCCAGAAAATGCGCCTTCTGGCAATTTCATTGCGATTGGAGGTATCAATATTGATACAGGGGTAGTTAACAATATTCCTTTAAAAGCTCCCGCTAATTCAATAACGATCAATCCACTCACAACAATTTTGCAAGGTGTGATTGATCAAAATCCAACCCTTTCAGTCGAAGATGCCACAAATGTTGTTCTTACAAGTTTTGGGCTTGAACCATCACTAGATCTTACCAATTATGATCCGATTTCTGAGGGTGATGTTATTGTGCAAAAAGTAGCTGCACAACTGGCAATAGTTATCTCAGTTGCGCAAAGTAATGCTGATGATGGTTCTGATATCGTAATTAGAAGTATCGCAACGCAGATTTCAGACCCAGTATCTAATGTGATATTTGACCTTGCAGATAATGAATTTATTGGATCATTACTCTTTGATGCCGGTTTTGATGAAGAAGCTATTTTACAAAATACTACAACAATTGCTTCAGCAAATAGCAATATTGCAGCGGCTGTAGATATTAATGCTATTAGTAATATACAAGCGATTGCGCTAGATCGCATTTCACCAGCTCAGCCAACTCTCATTCAACTTGAGGAAGGTAGTGATAGTGGTACTAAAGGAGATTGGCTAACCAATATTTCTACACCTGACCTTAAAATTTTTATAAATAATATTTCTGTTGACGGTACTGCTGCAGTTGTAGGTGATACTCTTGTGGTGAGAGTTAATTCAAATGTTGTGTCTTCAACTTTGTTGTCTGCAGAAGATATTGTTAATGGATATGCCAAGATTTCACTTCCGGAATTATCTGATCAAATTTATTCAATCGACGCAAAGCTATCTGACAAAGCTGAAAATGATAGTCTATTATCTACTGTTGTTGATTTGACTATTGACACGACTGCGCCGACGACGACGGTAGCGATTGACAGTATTACGATAGACAGTGGCACATCCTCAACGGACTTTATTACTAACGATGCTGACGGTTTGACAATCGCAGCAACACTAAGCACTGCGTTAGCCGATGGTGAGAAACTTGAGTACAGCACTAACGGAACGAATTGGGCAGACATTACATCATCAGCGACTGGAACGACAGTTTCTTATGCTGATAGTAGCTTAACGAGTTCTGCAACGATTCAAATGCGCGTGACGGATGCGGCTGGAAATGTTGGTACAGCTGCCAGTCAGGCGATTGTGATTGACACGACTGCGCCGACGACGACGGTAACGATTGACAGTATTACGATAGACAGTGGCACATCCTCAACGGACTTTATTACTAACGATGCTGACGGTTTGACTATCGCAGCAACACTAAGCACTGCGTTAGCCGATGATGAGAAACTTGAGTACAGCACTAACGGAACGAATTGGACAGACATTACATCATCAGCGACTGGAACGACAGTTTCTTATGCTGATAGTAGCTTAACGAGTTCTGCAACGATTCAAATGCGCGTGACGGATGCGGCTGGAAATGTTGGTACAGCTGCCAGTCAGGCGATTGTGATTGACACGACTGCGCCGACGATTAGTATTAGCACAGATGACGAAAGTTTAACGGCTGCTGAAACGGCTACGATCACATTCACGTTAAGTGAAGCTTCAACAGACTTTACAGTGGAAGACGTGGTTGTTAGTGGTGGTTTGTTGAGCAACTTTAGTGGCTCAGGCACAACTTACACAGCGACTTTTACTCCGACGGCTGACAGCACGACTGATGGTGTGGTGAGTGTAGCAAGTGATAAGTTTAGTAATGCAGCAGGAAACTTTAATGCTGACGGTAGTGATCTAGATAATACTGTGACGATGGCAGTGGATACTGTAACCACCCCTGGGTTAGCTCCGATGCTGTTGGAAAGTAATCTTGATGATGTGACAAACTTTGATGTTACATCGTCGATTGTATTGACCTATAGTGAAGCAGTTACGGCGGCGTCAGGCAAGTATTTACGTATTATTAATGATGGTGGTGATGGTTTCCGCGGTGAGTCTGCGACGCATACTCAGTTGATCGAAGTCACAGACGAAAGTCAGGTCAGTATTGTTAACGGCACGATCACCATTAATCCACGATTTGACCTTGATTTAGCTAATGACTACCACATTGAAATTGATGCAGGAGCTTTTGTATCAGTTGCGACTGGCGTAGCAAGTAATGCCTATGATGGCACTGACACCCTTAATTTTAGTACAGTAACACCTGGCACGACTTCACTATCCAATGCAGCAGCTTCTGTTGAGATGGATGCCAATGGGGATATGGTATCAAGTTACGAATGGCTTGATATAGAGGGTATCGGTTCGCCATCATCTGATAATCCAGTATCGTTAGATCTTTCAACAGGTAACTATGCTCTAGTGGCTAAGGACTATGATACAGAAGGTAGTGATGACGATATTGGCTATGATGGAATAAGCCTCAATAATTTAAATGTGGCAGCAAATGGATTTGGAGCGGGTGATCTGATTTATATTGATGATCAAACCAATAACTCTGATGCATTGAACGACTTAGGGCTTACAGCAGTGATTGATTTTGGTACAGCACCGACGAAGCTTCAGTTTGCGGGAACTGATTTGGGAGGTTTTATAGACGTTACACTGAGTGTTTCTCAAATTACCTTTGATAGTATTGCTGCGTTTAATGAAGAGATAGGTTCTACTGCTGTTATTACAGGATAGTGAAAATATATGGATTATTCATTAATTAAAGTATCTATCTAATCCATTAAGACTATAAAGTTCCTGCGTTTATTAATAATGCAATTGTATGATGACTGTGGTGTTTAAAAATTTACTCACTTCATATCGAATTTTTAATATTACGATAACAAAATATTGAGAAAAATCACAACGCACCTAATAGTAAAATTATGCTTTATAAAGCATCATTTTCTGAGATTTTGAAAATTTTAAACTAAAGAGGATAGAAAAGATGAAAATTAATCAAATCGCGATATTGATTGCAAGTTTAAGTGCATCTGCATTTACATTTGCTGCTGCAGTTACTCCGCAAGATATCGATCAAGCAAGAACTGGCGGCACGCTTCAACAAGCATGGATTACTGGTGCAAGTGCTCCAACTCAAACAGTTTATGAGGGCTGGGTTAGAGGTTGTGATGTAGGTACAAATTCAATTTTTAGTACAACAAATAGCGGTTCAGCTTTAAGACCAGGAACACTAGGTAACTTCAGCGCTTATGCATGCTTACGTTCCGGTACTGTATCTGTTTTATATCATACATTAGATGGTGGATCACTGAATGCTTATACACCTCACACCATAGGCTCGGTTTTAGGTCGAGTAAAGTATCCAGGAGAAGGAAGCGGTTGTAATGCTTCTCCTGTAGTTTATGAAGATGAAATAAACCCTAATAACAACGCTAACGTATACAAAGGCTGTGACCAAATCGGCAGAGGCTTAACTTCTACAGGTGCCACTTCAGCAGATAATGAATTTAATGCGGCAGCGTTATTAACAGATCCTAATGGTCCCTCTTTTCCCGTAGGCGGTTATTCAGATGTAGAAGCTGCACTTTTTAGTCCAAGCATCGGTGGTGGTAATGTCTCTTCAAAAGGTACAGAAACAGACGTTGGTGTTGGACAAGTATTTGGGGTGGCTGTCAGTATTCCGCTTTATCGTGCATTACAAACTCAGCAAGGCATCTTAACACAAGATGATGATCCAGCTAATGCACCTAATATTACTAGTTCACAATATGCCTCTTTAATTTCACCTGCTGGAGACGCAGCCTTCTCGGGTTGGAATATAATATTGCCAGGTAATCAAAAAAAGGTTAAATTAGAACGTCGAGTGGATACGTCTGGAACGCAGTCAAGTTCTAATGCTTTCTTTCTCAGAAACCCTTGTGCAATCGGAGTAAACCAAACACTTCCATTGTCTTACGCTGTTGATAGTGTTGATGATTTATATCAAGTAGTTCTTCATTCTGGGTCAGGTGATGTGCAAACAGCTTTAACCAGTGCTTCAAACTCACTAAATGAAGCAGATCAATTTGCTATAGGCGTTTTATCATTAGAAAATAATTGGCGTACTGCTGGCTCTAGAGGTGGATATCGTTATTTAAAAATTGATGGAGTTCATCCTGAATTAGATGATACTGATCGAGCACGCAAAACTGCTGCTAATGGCGATTATAAGTTTCACATGGAAATGAAACAGTTTGTAAGAAATGGTCCTAAAACACCTTTTGAGGCTGCGGTTCTGGACGAAATAACAGCGCAATTAAGGAACCCACCTGCTAATACATGCCTTACATTTCCACGTGGTTTAACGTTAAACCCATCAAATGGTTCTTCATGTACGGTTGGTGTACAAATAGCTAAGGCTACTAATTATGGTAGTAACTGTGCAGCACCTATGCAATTTCTTGACTAATAATAATTAGTCAATAAAATAATTAAAAAACACACCCATCTGGGTGTGTTTTTTATATGAAGGTTCCTACATAACTTCTTTTGTGCAAATCGTATTTTTGCTGATCCAATTAAATCTAGTCCGTAATTAATTTAACTGAAACATTAGTTCGTTATAATCTGATCAATTAAAACAAATTGATTATTCATATGCTATATATCACACAGTTAAAACGTTTAATGTCTTATTCGCCGCTAATTGTAGCGAGCTTTTTTTTATTTATTTCACTATCCGCAGGCGCTGCTTGGAATGAAGCTTGGGAAACACGTACTAAGGTTGCAATTAATACGACTGAAGTGACTGAGGCGGTAACCAATGCTTTGATACCAGTACGCTTACATTCAGGTAATTTTGATTTCACCAGTGCAAATTTCGACGGTTCTGATATCAGGATTATTGCTGCAGACGATAAAACAGAGCTAAAATTTTTTGTTGAAAAATTTGATGCCATCAATGAGCTGGCAGTGATTTGGGTGCAAGTGCCTCAATTAATATCATCTAATAAGGACGCCAGTTTTTGGATTTACTCTGGTAACCTTGATGCGCCTGCAGCTGGCAATGCCTCAATTTTTGCTGATAACAGTATAATGCTTAAGCTTTCTTTTAGCGAAAATACATTCCTTACCGATCGTTCTTCTCAACAACTCGTTGTTACTGGAGATGCTACTTTAGAGAAAGCAGGGTTGGTAGGTGATAGTGCACGTATCAATGAAACACCGCTCTTGGTTGCGGCTAAGTCAGATATCGACATTATTCAGGGTTACACATGGTCTGCTTGGATTAAGCCTACTACGCTGCCCCAAACCGCTTCTTTAATGAACCAAGGACAGCTGTCTTTAAAGTTGGATGCTGATACATTAAATCTGACAATTGGTGATGTGGAAATTAAAGGTGGACAGTTTAACCCTGCTGTGTGGCATCACGTTGGTATTACTACAGCTGGTGGTAAAGCGAGCTTATATTTTAATGGCAATGAAGTCGCAACTGGCCAAATAAGTCTGCCTGTATTAAGTGGCGATATTCAAATCGGCGAAAATTTTGTCGGTGAGTTTGACGAACTTGAAACGCTGAGTGTTGCGAAAAGCGCCTCATGGATGAAGTTAGTCAATAATAGCCTTGGTGTTGCCGGCACACTTCTTACGATCACTGCTGAGGAGAGCGAAGAAGAGGGTGGTGAGGCTAGTTATCTGGGTATCTTAATTACCAGCTTAACGCTAGATGCTGAAATTGTAATTGGAATCTTAGCGATTATGTTTTTTATTAGTTTGTGGGTCATGTACGCTAAAGCAGTGATTGTGGTGCGAACTGATAAAGATAATGCAGTGTTTTTGAAACGTTTTCAAAGTGCAAATAATAAAGATTTACTCAATTTAGATGCCGGAATAAGCTTACCAAGTTCAACGCTACTTGGATTGTACAAAGCGGGTATACGCGAAATTCGTAAACGTGAACGATCAGGTGAGCAATTAGTATTAAGTGGCACTTCCATGGATGCTATTAAGGCTGCTGTAGACGCTGACTTGGTAAGAGAAACCCAGCGTTTAAATAGCATGATGGTTTTACTAACCATTGCAATTTCTGGTGGGCCTTTCTTGGGGCTGTTGGGTACTGTTGTTGGTGTGATGATCACTTTTGCGGCGATTGCAGCAGCAGGCGATGTGAACGTAAACGCTATTGCACCAGGTATTGCAGCAGCGTTGTTAGCTACTGTAGCAGGTCTGGCAGTGGCGATTCCTGCTTTATTTGGATATAACTATCTAGCTAGCCGCATTAAAAATATTACCATCTCAATGCAAATTTTTGTGGATGAGTTTGTGACTCGTACCGCAGAGCTTTTTGGTAAAGATTAAGGATATTTGTGTCTGAAGGCGTCAAAGAAGAGAATCAGCTGTATGACGAGATTAATATCACGCCAATGCTCGATCTTGCTTATGTATTGTTAGTGATATTTATCATCATGACTACCGCTTCAATGCAGGGTGTAAAAGTGGATTCTCCAGAAACAGTGAACTCGACTGCTTTGGCTAAACCGCAAATGCGGGCTATTACGATAACAAGTGACGGCACGACTTATTTAGATGCATACCCGGTCGATATGGCAATGCTAGAGCAACGATTAGCTGAATTTAAAAGTGCCAATCCCAACTTGCCCGTTGTATTAAAAGGCGATGCGGCTGCGCATTATGAAAAGGTATCCGAGGTGTTGGAAATTTGTAAAAAGCTAGACATTACAGAAGTTGGTCTAGTAACAAAGAGAATGGTGGAGTAGCACAGTGCAAGTACAAAACGACGCGCAACCTTATGACACCATCAATATTACGCCGATGTTGGATTTAGCTTATGTATTGTTGGTGATCTTTATTCTGATGACCACTGCTGGTGTGCAAGGGCTAACCATGAACTTGCCTAAGCCATCAAATAAGCCAAGTACAGAAAAGCACGATATAAAAATTGTACAGGTTCAAGAAAGTGGCAGTGTCACTATCAACGGTGTTGGTGTCAGCATGGTGGAATTAGAGAGTCAATTGCTTACTGCTCAATCACAAGATCCTAAATTTAACGTCATGATTAAAGGAGATGCTAAGGCACCTTATGCCGGCATTATTAGTGTCATTGATTTAGTGAACAAGTTAGAAATACAGAGTGTCGGCTTAGTCACTGGCCGCATAGGAACCTAATGGTGATAACTAAAAAGATGCTGTGATGGAAAAGGAAAATAACGATAAAAAAGGTTGGCTTAGACGCGGCTTATTTTTGCTGGGAATTTTAGCTTTTTTGTTCTTATTGGGCTTAGGCTTAAAGGACTTGCTAAAAGGGCACAGTCAACCGAAACGACAAATAACGACAATAAAACTGGTGCCAGATATCCCGCCACCGCCGCCGCCGCCGCCGCCTAAGGAGCAGCCTAAGGAGCAACCCAAAGAGGCACCAAAAGCTCCTGAGCCAAAACCAGTAGAAACGCCGCCTCCTGAAACATTAAAAATGGAGGGCGCTGCGGGTGATGAGCCGAGTAACTTTCAAGCAGGTAACGTGACCAACGAGTACAAGGGTGGGGATATCAAAATTGGCTCGGATGCTGGTTTGAAGTTTAGCTGGTATGCAGGATTGATTAAAAGTGAGATTGAGAAAGCACTGCAACGTAATCAGCTGCTAAAAGAAGGCCAATACAAAATGGTGGTATCAGTATGGCTTAAACCGAATGGAGATATAGAAAAACTAACTGTGTTGCAGTCTGATGCAAGTCCAGATATTGAACAAGCATTAAAGGCGGCACTAAATAGCTTGCAATCGATTAAAAAAGCGCCACCAGAGGGAATGCCACAACCGGTGAAGTTAAGGATCACTGCAAGGAAATTAGGTTAACGAGCGCATGATTGTGCTTTGGATACAGAGCGCATCGTATATGTAAAGTATTCACCGAATAATATTATTTGATAAAGGCAAACAACGTAAGTTGTAAAAATTGAAAGATGACTATGTTTATTAAATCTAAAAAAATCACCAGCACTTTATATGGTGTGCTCACATTATTAAGTATGAGTATGATCAATGCGAACGCGTATGCAGATGAGCGTGAAACTTTAGAGGAATTAAGGGCAACAACGATTAACTTGATTGATTTGTTGGTGCAAGAAGGCGTGCTGCCTAAAAACAAAGCGGATGCTATTGTTAAGCAAGCTACTGCCCAAGCAGAACATCAAGCTAAACAGTCTGCAGAATTAAATGACAGCGCTAATGCGCCTTACAAAAAAGAAGACAAATCAGTAAGAGTGCAATACGTTCCTGAGTACGTTAAGGCGGAATTGCGGCAAGATATCGAAAAAGAAGTGATGGCGAAGCTAAATTATAAAGGCGAGGAGCGTTTAGCTTTGCCTGGTTGGATAGATCGCTTTTCTTTTCATGGGGATATGCGTTTACGTGCTCAGTTGGATAGATTTTCCGACAACAATGCCTCGCTAGCAGAATTAAATAACCCACTAAGCGATATGAACCTACAAAATGCAAGTGAAGATAGAAGAAGGCTACGTGTTCGTGCAAGGTTTGGAACGGATGTGCAAGTTAACGATTGGCTAACGGGTGGTGTGCAATTTGTAACGGGTTTGCTTGATACGCCGTTGACGCCAAATCAAACCGAAGGTATGGCACAGGGTAAGTATATTTTTGGTCTTGATCGTGCGTTTTTAAAGGCAGAAGTTAGTCCATGGCTGACGCTTGCGGGTGGACGTTTCGGCAACCCATTTTTACATACTGATATATTATGGGACCCTGACTTAGCATTTGACGGAGCGGTTGCAAAGTTTACGCCAAGATTTAATGATGCTTGGTCATCGTTTGTTACTTTGGGTGCATTCCCAATAGAAGAGGTGCAAACATCTGAAGTGAATAAAGCAAAAGACAAATGGCTATATTCAGTGCAAACGGGTATCAAATGGCAAGCGCCTAATAAAAGCACTTTTAAGCTTGCAGCTGCATACCACGACTATAAAAACGTAGAGGGTAAATTGAATTCAGTGGGCCTAAATGATAACAGTGCTACAGCACCGCTGTTTAGGCAGCGTGGTAATAGTACATTTGATATTAATGCGAATAATACAGGCATTAATGGCGCGCAGCCTATCATCGGAACGGCCTCTAAGTTTGAACAGATAAACTTAACGGGACAAGTGGATCTGATGAATTTTGACCCTGTACACATTACATTGACTGGCGATTACGTCAAAAACATTGGTTTTGATAGAAACGAAATCTTCAGTAGAACAGGTAACGTTTACAAGAAACAAGATGTAGCCTATCAAATGAGACTTGATCTGGGGCATGATAGTTTTAATGCATTCAATAGAGATGGTCCTGTTAAAGACGTAAAGGCGCATGATTGGATGGTTTCATTAGGCTATAAGCATGTCGAAGCTGATTCGGTGCTAGATACCTTTACAGACTCTAACTTTGGTTTAGGTTCTACCAATATTAGGGGTTGGGCATTAGTTGGTAATTATGGTTTAGATAAAAATGCATGGCTAGGTGCCCGTTACCTAACCTCAGATTCGATTAGTGGCTTACCATTTTCGGTAGATGTGTTCTTGGTAGATTTCAATGGACGCTTTTAATGCTAGTTAGGAGCGGAGTTATTATGTTTGTTTTTAAATATGGGTATCAGGTTTGTTTAATAAGCACTTTAATTGTTGGGCTGGCATCGACTGATATAGTCGAAGCGGCTGATAAAGATAGTAAGCGTAATGCCCAAATGATGAGACAAATGCGTCAGCAACAGGCGCAATTGGAAGCAGAAAAACAAGCCAAAGATGCCGAGTTGGCAGAGAAGCAGAAGGCGCTTGAAGAAGCGAGTCAAAATGCCGCTGAAGCAAGTGGTAGTCTTAAAAAAGTGAATACGCAATTAACAAACTCAAATAGAAGCTTACAAAAAACCAAATCCATCTTGGCTGAAAGAGAATCTGAGCTATTGGAAATCAAAAATGAACTAGAAGAATTAAAACAACAGTATCAACAGGCGCTCGCTGATTTAGAATTTAATGAACAACAACGTAAAACACAAGTTGATCATGTTGCGCAAGCTACTAAGCAACTGAATGCGTGCACTGAAAAAAACCAATTATTATATGCGCATGGAAAATCACTGATTAAAATATACGAAACGCCAAGTTTGTATGAGGAGTTCATGCGAAAGGAAAAATTTTTCCAGCTCAAACGTGTTGAACTTGAAAATATATTACAAGATAAATTAGATCAGTTAGATGATGCCAACGTAGTGCTTAACCAAGCACCACAATCCTAGTATCAGTAAAGTCTCAATTTAAAGTTTAAACTAAAACTATTAATACCTATTAGGTTACTATTTTAAGTCAACTTATTGATTTAATTTCTCGCGACCAGAATGCATCAGGTCTATGCAGGTACACATTGAAGCCAACAACACTGCATACCCTGAGTGAGTTGTTGCACTGGCAAGCCCCTAGTATTCTAGACACTTAGTAGCGTTACAATTAACGCAACATAAAAGAGGTGTTTAAAATGAGTGGTAAGCGCTATACAGATGAATTCAAGATTGAAGCAGTCAAACAGGTCAGAGAACGTAACTACAAGTTAAGCGATGTTGCAGATCGCTTAGGCGTTACAACCAAAAGCCTACATGCTTGGGTTGCTAGATATGATAATTCAGGCAACCAGCGACAAGCTATTGATACGCAACTAGATGAAATACGGCAGCTAAAAGCTCAGCTCCGACGTGTGACAGAGGAAAGAGACATTTTAAAGGAGGCCGCCGTGTACTTTGCCGTGGAGTCAAAGAAAAGTACACGTTCATAAAGTCAAGGCTCCATCGATTTCGTGTATCGGCAATGTGTCGCGTGATGCAAATTAACCGCAGTGGTTTTTATGCTTGGCTGTTGCAACCTAAAAGCAATCGTCACCGTGAAGATGAGCGGTTACTGGTTAAGATTAAGCAATGCTGGCTTTAAAGTGGCTTTGCTTACGGATATCGCAATATCACCAAAGACCTTAAAGACTTAGGTGAATCATGCGGTAAAAATAGAGTGAACCGCATCATGCGTCAAGCTGGCACACAATCAAAGCGTCGTTACAAACAACATCAAGGTTTTAGGGGAGGCAATCAACATCATGCTGCCAATAATGTATTGGATCGACAGTTTAGTGTAACGCAACCGAACCAAGCTTGGGTGACCGACTTTACTTACATTCGAACGCATGAAGGATGGCTGTATGTCACGATTGTATTGGATTTATTCTCAAGACAAGTGGTTGGATGGAGTATGAAGAATAGCCCCAAAGCTGACTTGGTGGTTGATGCATTGTTGATGGCTGTCTGGCGCAGAAAGCCAACAAACAAAGTCTTGGTGCATTCTGATCAGGGCATACAGTATACTTGTTCTGACTGGCGCAGTTTCTTGAAAGCGAACCAACTGGAAGCCAGCATGAGTCGACGTGGTAATTGTTGGGACAATGCTGTGGCTGAAAGTTTCTTCTCACTGCTAAAAGGTGAGCGTATTAGAGGCCGTGTTTATCCAACAAGGCAGGCAGCACGATCTGATATATTTGATTATATTGAAATGTTTTACAATCCAAAAAGACGACATGGCAACAACAATGGCATTTCGCCAGTAAACTATGAAAAGCAGTATTATGAGAAGCTATTAATTGTATAGAAAACTAGGGTGTTAAATTGCATCTAAATTTGACCCACCAAATGCATCGAATATTGACCCACCCTTAATTGCTTATTCTATCGCTAAAGTTGGGTTTTAGTCTTTTGTTTTACGCTCCTTTCTTGAATCTATTGAACTGTGTCTAAAGCGATAACTATCATTGCCTGTTTCTGCAATATGGCAACGATGCGTCAGTCGGTCAAGTAGTGCTGTGGTAAGTTTCTGATCACCAAATACACCCGTCCATTCAGCAAAGCTTAAGTTAGTGGTAATCACCACACTGGTTTGCTCATACAACTTACTTAGCAAATGAAACAGTAAGGCACCCCCAGCTTGGCTAAAAGGCAAATAACCGAGCTCGTCCAACACCACAATATCAGCATGCAACAAACGATTAGCGATTTGCCCATGTTTGCCCGCAGCTTTCTCGATTTCGAGCGCATTCACCAAATCAATAGTAGAGAAGAAGCGTACACGCAGTCCATGGTGTTCAATGCCCTGCATACTCAAGGCAGTGGCTAAATGGGTTTTACCCGTACCTGGCCCACCAATCAGCACTACATTATGCGCATCATGCACAAACTCGCAACGATGCAACTGGCGAATCAAAGCTTCATTGACACTGCTTTGACTAAAGTCGAAACCAGTCAAATCACGATAAGTAGGACATCGTGCCAGCCTAATCTGATATTGAATCGCACGCACCTCACGCTCAGCCGTTTCTGCTTTAAGCAAGTCATTGAGCACGGGTTGTGCGGCTAAGTAAGCGGGTGCGCTTTGGCCTGCTAGCTCATCTACCGCTCTTGCCATGCCAAATAACTTAAGTGCTTTTAAGGTAGTGATCATCACCTCATGCTGCATGGCTAATTCTCCTTAAGCTATCATAACGTGTGGCATTGGCTTGGGGTTCTTCAACTAACGCAAGCGCCTGCTGCACATTGGCTAACTGCACATCCGTTAAGGGTGGCGGGGCTGGATTGATTTGGCTAATTAAACAGCTTAACAAATACAAGATATGTTGCTTTGAAGGGACACCTGCGGCTATGGCTTGTTCAACCGCCTGTAAGATAAGCGCTTGATCGTGATAGAGCACCAACGCTAGTATCTCCACCATTTC
Source organism: Methylophilaceae bacterium (assembly GCA_018398995.1). Lineage (NCBI taxonomy): Bacteria > Pseudomonadati > Pseudomonadota > Betaproteobacteria > Nitrosomonadales > Methylophilaceae > Methylophilaceae bacterium. The sequence continues at coordinate 1,685,522 of CP073759.1, forward strand.
ACGTTCGCCTTGACTGCGCTTACTTAAGATGGCTTGTAGTTGTAAGAAGGCGGCAGGTAGAGTGGCGAAAGGTGCACCGTTTCTCAAAGCGCCTGGCTTACGTTGCAATACGGCTAAGTAATGTCGCCAGTCATAGATAGTTTGGCATGCACTATGTCTACGATTAATGATGCGTGTGTGTTCTGCAATGATTTGACCTTCTGCAACGAACACCAAATGATGGGCATAGACACGTAAACTAATACGTCGATTAGCAAAAGCCGCAGGCACGCTATAACGGCAGCGTTCGAAGTTCACTAAGCAAGTAGGTGATACGGGTTTGCTATGTTCCACAAAGCCGTCAAAGCGACGTGGGGTTGGCATGAGTTGCGATTGCTCTAGCGCCCACACTTCAGCTACTGTGAGCTGGGTCAATTCGGGATGTCGAATGTCATGCCATAAATCGACACAACGGGTTTGTAGCCAATCATTCACGGCGGTAAGACTCTCAAAGCGCGGTGCTTGGTGCCACAGCCGATGTCTTGAGTCTCGCACATTCTTCTCAATCTGGCCTTTCTCCCAACCTGAGGCAGGATTGCAAAATTCGGCTTCAAATAGAAAGTGACTGACCATCGCTTGGAAGCGTGCATTAATGTCACGTTGCTTACCAGGCCGTACTTTATCTACAGCGGTACGCATGTTGTCGTAAATGCCCCGCTTTGGTACACCACCTAATACTTCAAAGGCATGGTTGTGTGCATCAAATAGCATTTCATGGGTTTGTAATAGATAGGCTCTTAGGTAAAAAGCGCGACTATGGGAGAGTTTGAAGTGCGCGATTTGTAACTTCACACGTTCATTATTAATCACGGCCCAGTCTTCACTCCAGTCAAACTGGAAGGCTTCGCCAGCAGCAAACACCAGTGGTACGAAAGTGCCTCGACCTGCAATGCGTGCTAATTCTTGTTGGGCTTGCCGCCAGCGTCTGGCAAAGGCAGTGATTCGGTCATATGAACCTGTGTAGCCAAGTGAAACCAAATCCACATGGAGTTGTTTGAGGCTGCGGCGTTGTTTGCGATTGCGACTCGCTTCTAGTTGTAGCCATTGAGTGAGCTTGAGTGCATAGGCATCTAGTGCGCTAGGACTTCGCCGTCTTGGGTAATGCGGCTCAACTATATTACCTGCAAGATACTTCTTAACGGTGTTTCTGGATAAGCCTGTACGTCTGGCTATTTCTCTGATGGGCATTTGATCGCGCAAATGCCAACGCCTGATTACACTTAATATCGCCACGTCGATCACTCCTATTCTCCTGCTCAAGTTGTGAGCAGTTTAGTATCGTCTCGTGGGTCAAAATTAGATGCATATTTCTATGCTAGGTGGGTCAATATTCGATGCAATTTAACAACTAGGGGCTTGCCACACCGCAAACTTCTAATAGATACTCTATATTTCCGCACAATCTTTTTATTAATAATTTTTCCGTTTAAAAATAAATCAACAAATAGATTATTCATTTTCTTTTTGCGGGAATCGAGCGCTCGATTGGTGAGATTCCCTTTATTTCGCTAACCTTATTTATGAAAGTTAGCTTTTTTTAAAAATAGTTCTTTGTCATTAATTAAACATAAATAACTATTTTTATTATAATTTTTTACATTAAATATTAAAAAACTTAATTATATTGATATTTATATAAGCATTTGTCATAAATATGAAATATTAATGCATCAAAATTCATCCCGTTGGAAATAACTGATTCACACATTAACTTAAGGGATGATAATGAATACAAAATTAAAACAGGCTGTCCTGGCGGCATTAACAAGTACAGCATTATTTGGCTATGGCGCTAATGCGATGGCTGATACTACGTCTGATTTGGTTAACGCGCTTGTAGAAAAAGGCGTATTAACAGAAGAGGAAGCAAAACCTTTATTGATTAGCCGTCCTTATACAAAAGATGATCCAGCATTAGCGTTGGCTAAAAAGAAGGTTGGCGGAAAAGTCAATATCCGTGGTTATTTGCAAGTACGTAATACAACAATGCTTGGCGGTGACGAAGGTATTAATTTATGGTCTGATCGTTCAGTAGGGGATGACCGCTCCATAGGAAATGATAAAAACTTTTTAATTCGTCGAGCACGTGTGATTTTATTCGGTGATATTGGCGAGCGTTTGTATTACTATCTTCAACCTGATTTTGCCAGCTCTGCAGGAGGTACTGGTAATATTGTGCAGCTACGTGATGCCTATGGTGATGTCTACCTTACAAAAGATAAAGTACACCGTGTTCGTGTGGGTCAATCTAAAGTACCGTATGGTTTCGAAAACTTGCAGTCTTCGCAAAATCGTTTGGCGTTAGATCGTAACGATGCGCTAAACTCAGCGGTACGTGACGAGCGTGATTTAGGTGCTTTCTACTACTACACCCCACTAGAGACACAAGCGCTGTTTAAAGAAATTAGCCAGCTGGGTCT